>NZ_CP083957.1:0-300000 GCF_006442795.2 Mesorhizobium sp. B1-1-8 | reverse complement strand
ACAAATGAGCCGACAGACTTCAACAGGGAACTGGTCGACCTGGAAATACGGCACGGCGATGGCCGCTGGCCGGGCCTTTTCGTCGAGGGCATGGCCGAGGAGAGCTTCATCCCGGCCTGCGCCTCTGCGCTGGCGGCGGCGGGCAGCCTTCGCGCCGAAGATTTGACGCGGTTCCGGCTGATCCATTCGGTGAAGTCGCAGGCGCAATGGCCGGCCTGGTTCAAGCTGGCGGGCATGCAGCCGGCGCAAAGATGGGGCCGCATCTTGTTCGACCGTTCCCATATGGCGATCGACGCGGCGCTGGACGGGATGGGCATCGCGCTGGAAAGCAGCATGATGATGGAGCGCGAGCTGCGCGAGGGCCGGCTCGTCTGCCCCGTCCCCGATCCTCCTTCGCTGCGCATTGTCACGCAGTGGATCGTGTGCCCGCGTGATCATCTGCGGCACAAGAAGGTGCGGCTGTTCCTCGATTGGCTGCGCGCCGAACGCGACGCGTTGCCAGGCCAGCCGGCATAAAGACAAAGCCACCAAGCGAGGTTGGAGCCTTCAAATATTGTCGGCGGTCGCGCGCTCATCGCGCACTTGATAACTTTACGACTTTCTGTATTTGTGTGAAAAACTTGAAGGTCCGAAGGTTCGCATGCTTTCCCGTTTCGCCACCCGATTGAACTCGTTCGCCTCCGCGCCGCAGCTGCAATGGCCGGACCTCTCCGGCAAGCCCAGCATGATGCAGATGGCCGAGCGCGCCGCCACCGTTCGTGGTCTTACCGATGTGGATCTGAATTTTCCCGACCACGTGTCCGGCGAGCCGGCGGACATTGCCCGGCGCATCGGCGACCTCGGCTTATCCGTCAACGGCCTTGCCATGCGCTACTACACCAACCCGGCCTTCAAGCGCGGCGCCTTTACTAATCCGGATGCTGCGGTTAGGCGAGAGGCCATCGACCTGACCAAGCGCGGCATCGACGCAGCACGCGCCGTGGGCGCGAACCTGATGACGATCTGGCTCGGCCAGGACGGGTTCGACTACAATTTCCAGCTCGACTATGCGCAGGTCTGGGACTGGGAGGTGGCCGGCATCCGGGAGGTGGCGGAGCACGACCCGGATTGCCGCATCAGCATCGAGTATAAACCCGACGAGCCGCGCGCCCAGTCGCTGCTGCCTGACGCGGCGACGACGCTGCTGGCTATCGCCGAGGCCGGCTCGCCCAATCTCGGCGTCACCATCGATTTCGCGCACGCGCTCTATGCCGGCGAGCAGCCGGCGCTTGCCGCGCATTTGATCAACCGCCGTAGCCGGCTGCTCGGCGTGCATCTTAACGACGGATACGGCAAGCGCGACGACGGGCTGATGGTAGGCGCGGTGCATATGCGCTCCACGCTGGAACTGCTACACCAGATTCGCCGCGACGGCTTTGACGGCGCGCTCTACTTCGACACGTTTCCGGACCTGAGCGGGCTCGATCCGGTCGCCGAATGCGAAGCCAACATTGCGACGGTGCGGCGATTGCTGGAGATCGCCGATGGACTGGCCGGCGACAACGGCCTTGCCGACGCGCTGGCCCGTCAGGACGCCGTGACCAGCCAGAGGATCGTCAATCGGGCTTTGATCGGCGCGTAGCGGGAAAGCGATAATGCCGAGGGAAAACGCATGAGCCTGCCGCTTGGCGATCCGAGAACCATCGGCCCGCGCATCCGCATGATGATGCCGCATCTCACGCCGCTCGAGGGACGGGTGGTCGACATGATCCTCGGCCGGCGCGACTTCGGCGAAAACACACCACTGAAAACCGTGGCCGAAGACGCCGGCGTGTCGGAGGCCATGATCGTCAAGATCGCCAAGAAACTCGGCTTCGACGGTTTCAAGGATTTCCGGGCTGGCCTCGCCGGCTACAACCGCCTGCCGACGGCCGAATTGCATGAAGAACTCTCGCCCGACGATACCGATGCCGAGATCGCGCGCAAAGTGTTCCGCACTTCGGTGCATGCCTTGGAGGAGACACTTGCGATTCTCGATCCCGAGGCGCTCGAGCGTGCAGCCGACCTGATCTTCGGCGCGCGCCAGCGCGACCTCTACGGTGTCGGCGGCTCTGCCCAGATCGCGCGCGACGTCGCGCACAAGCTGCTACGCATCGGCGTGCGCACCAGCGTGTTCGACGACGCGCATATGATGTTGATGTCGGCTTCACTTCTGGGAGAAGGGGATGTCGCCATTGGCTTCTCCCATTCGGGCACCAGCACGGCGGTGATCGAGCCCATTGAACTTGCGCGCCGGCGCGGCGCGCGCACGATCGCGCTCACCAACTATGCGACTTCGCCGCTCGCCTCGGTCGCCGACATAGTGCTGTGCTCGACTGCCCAGGGCTCGCCGCTCTTGGGTGAGAATGCTGCCGCACGCATTGCCCAGCTGGTCATATTCGATGCCGTCTTCGCGGCGGTCGCGCGGCGTGACCTGAAGGCGGCCGAACGCAACCTCGCCGCGACCATGAGCGCTGTCGCTGGCAAGCGGCGCGGCGCATGAGTATCGCGCCGCGGCCCGTCGTCGTTGCGGTCGGCAGTCTTCACTATGACATCATGATCGACGCGCCCGACCGTCCGCGCAAGGGCGAGACGGTGACCGGCTTCGGCTGGCGGCCGAAATTCGGCGGCAAGGGTGGCAATCAGGCAGTGGCGGCGGCAAAGGCCGGCGCCGACGTGCGCATGGTCGGTGCCGTAGGCGACGATGATTTCGGCCGGTTTCTTCTCGCCAACCTTACCGCAGCCGGTGTCGACGCTTCGCGTATCGCCCACACTGCCGGTCGCGGCTCGGGCATGAGCGTCGCCATCAGCGACAGCGGTGGGGATTATGGCGCCGTGATCGTCTCAGGCGCCAACACTGCCCTCGATCCCGAGAGCCTCGACGACCTCACGCTTTGGCGAGACGCGGGCATTCTCATCCTGCAGAACGAAATGCCGGACGCCGTCAACCTTGCCGCCGCCAAGGCCGCGAAACTGGCGGGCGTGCCGGTGTGCCTCAACGCCGCCCCGTACCGGCCGCTAACGGACGAATTCATCACGCTGGTCGACATCATGATGGTCAACGCCATCGAGGCCGAACAGTTTTGCGGCTCACCGGTCGGGGATATCGCCTCGGCCGTCGGCGCGGCCAGGCTGCTCTCGACCAGTTTTGCGACGGTGGTGGTGACGGTGGGCGGAGACGGCGTGGTCGGCTTGCAGCGCGGCCATGAGCCGGTTGTGGTGCCTGCCATTCCCGTACGATTGATCAGCACGCATGGCGCGGGCGATGTCTTCGCCGGAACCTTTGCCGCTGCGTTTGCCGCGGGTCGCCCCTTCGCGGTGTGTCTCGATCTCGCGAACCAGGCGGCCGCCAGGCACGTCTCGACCCGAGAGAATGCCGGCCTCGTGCGTGCTTCAATCTTTAGCGCAACTAAACGATCAAGCTCACCTTCTAAATTGAGCTAACAGCTCTCCCGCAATACGAATGTAGCGGTTCGGCAAACAGGGCCGGACCATCGGCAGCAAGGCTTGCCGGGGAGGCAATTGCGCCATTGGGGGAAGGTGTCGAGCGCCTTCACAGCGTGTCTACGGTGAACCGGGGTACGAAGGCCTTTATGCGCCTCGCCAACGCCTGCGCGCCGTGTCGAATTCGGTGATGCGAAGGATACGAACATGAATCTTTATACCCTGCTTGCCGCGCGCGCGGAGCGTGGACGCCCGGTGCGGGTGGGCCTGATCGGCGCCGGCAAATTCGGCTCGATGGTGCTGTCGCAGGCGCAACGTATCGCCGGATACCATATGGTCGCAGTGGCCGACCTGAACGTCTCTAAGGCGCGGGAATCGCTGCAGCGCGTCGGCTGGCCGGCCGAGCGGTATCAGGCGAAGAATGCCGGCGAAGCGGTGAAGAACGGCACGACCTTCGTCACCGACGATGTCGCCGCCCTGCTTGCCTGCGAAGAGATCGAATGCCTGATCGAGGCGACCGGCCATCCGATTGCCGGAACCCGTCATGCGCTCGCGGCGATCGAGGCCGGCAAGCATGTCGTCATGGTCAATGTCGAGGCGGACGTCATGGTCGGACCGATACTGGCCGAAAAGGCTCGCCGGAAAGGCGTCATCTATTCGATGGCCTATGGCGACCAGCCGGCGCTGATCTGCGAGCTGGTGGATTGGGCGCGTGCGACCGGCTTCGAGGTGACGGCGGCCGGCAAGGGGATGAATTTCGAGCCGCGCTACCGTTATTCCACGCCCGACACCGTCTGGGGCTTCTTCGGCTGGAGCGAGGAGGAAGTGGCGAAGGGCGACTTCAATCCGAAGATGTACAACTCGTTCACCGATGGCACCAAGGCGGCGATCGAGATGGCAGCGGTCGCCAACGGCACGGGTCTCGACTGTCCCGATGACGGGTTGGGTTTCCCGCCCTGCGGCCTGCACGATCTTGCCAAGGTGTTCCGCCCGGCCGCTGATGGTGGGCGCATGGCGCGCTCGGGCCTTGTCGATATCGCCGCGAGCCAGGAGCCGGACGGCCGCGAGGTGTTCAACAACATCCGCTACGGCGTCTTCGTCACCTTCAAAGCGCATAACGAGTATTCGCGCGCCTGCTTCAAGCAGTACGGCCTTTTGACCGACCCGTCGGGCTGGTACGCCTCTATGTGGCGGCCCTTCCATATCATCGGGCTGGAAACCTCGATCAGCGCACTGTCGGCCGTGATGCGCAACGAGCCGACCGGGTCGTCTAAGGAGTTCCGCGGCGATGCGGTGGCGACCGCCAAGAAGGATATGCAGCCCGGCGAGATGCTGGACGGCGAGGGCGGCCACGCGGTCTGGGCCAACGCCATTCCAGCCGCGATCAGCCTCGAGCACGCGGCGCTTCCGATCGGTCTGGCGCACAATGTGCGGCTGAAGCGCGCCGTCCGGAAGGACCAGATCGTCTCCTTCAACGATGTCGAACTGATCAACGACCTCGACGTGGTGAAGCTGCGCCGCGAGATGGAAGAACGCTTCCGCCCAACGCCGAGCGTGGCAGCCTGATCATCCAGGAGAGGTTCCATGACAGAGTGCAACGCGCCACGCTTCGTGGTGATCCCCGAATTCCGCGTCAGGCCGCAGGTCAGGACCGCATTTCTCGATGCTGCCCTGGACGACGCCCGCCATTCGCTCGCCGATGAGGCGGGCTGCCGCCGTTTCGATATCGTCTGCCCCGAGGGCGCCGAAGACACGATGTTGTTTTACGAGGTCTATGACGACCGCGCCGCTTTCGAGGCGCATCTGCAAACCCCGCATCTGAAGCGCTTCCAGGCGGCCATGAAGGCTCTCGAGGTCGAAGAGACGGTCGTCCGCTTCGCCGCTCTCGAAAACGCTTGATCAGGCACCGGTTGCGGTAATGAGCGTCACCAGGATCGGCTTCATCGGAACCGGCATCATGGGCGGCCACATGGCCCGCCGGCTGGCGCAGGCCGGCTTAGCCGTGACGGTCTGGAATCGCAGCCTAGGCAAGGCCGAAGCGCTCGAGCGCTTCGGCCTTACTGTTGCCGCCGAAGCCGCCGAGGCGGCGCGGGATGCGGATGTCGTGGTCTCGATGCTGAGCTCGGGGCCGATCTGCGACGAGGTGCTGTTCGGCGCGAATGCCGCCGCCGATGTGATGCCGCCAGGGTCGACGCTCGTGGTGATGAGTTCCATCCCGGTCGAGACCGCGCGCAGGCAAGGGGAACTGGCG
Source organism: Mesorhizobium sp. B1-1-8 (assembly GCF_006442795.2). Lineage (NCBI taxonomy): Bacteria > Pseudomonadati > Pseudomonadota > Alphaproteobacteria > Hyphomicrobiales > Phyllobacteriaceae > Mesorhizobium > Mesorhizobium sp. B1-1-8. The sequence continues at coordinate 294,287 of NZ_CP083957.1, read as the reverse complement.
GCGCAAAAGGGCATCCGCTACGTCGACGCTCCCGTCTCTGGCGGTGAGACAGGCGCGGATGAAGGGACGCTTGCGATCATGGCGGGCGGTGAAGCCGACACCATAGGCGCGTTGAAGCCCGTGTTTGCCGCGCTCGGGCGTGTCACGCATGTGGGCCCGACCGGCGCCGGCAGCCTTGCAAAACTTGCCAACCAACTGATCGTCGCCAGCAACATCTGCGCCGTCGCCGAAGCGCTGCTGCTGGCGGAGCGCGGCGGTGCCCACCCGGCGCGCGTGCGCGAGGCGCTGCTCGGCGGCTTTGCCGACTCGACAGTGTTCCGCCAGCACGGGCGGCGCATGATCGAGGCCGATTTTGCGCCCGGCGGCACGGCGAGATATCAGATCAAGGATACCGGCACGGCGCTTGCGCTGGCAGCCTCCCTCGGCTTGAGGCTGCCCGTTGCTACCGAGGTCGACCGGATTTTTCGTGGCCTCGTCGACAATGGCGGCGGCGATCTCGACCACAGCGCGGCCATCGTCGAACTGCGGCGGATAAACCTGCGATAAGTGACAGGCTGGACACATCCGTCCGCCTTCTAGCTCGCCATCCGAAAAGCCGCCCGTCCGGTGTCGGCCCTTAACGGACTTCCATTTTGGGGTCGTCTATTCTGCGTGAGAAGCGGACACCTGGTCCGCCACCGTTCTCGGATATGAACTCTATCCCTGCAGCCTCTAGGGCCTGCTGAATGGCGGTCAGGTTGTTACGATGAGGAATTCGAAGCCCTCGCTCGAAATCGACCACCGTTGCGCGCGAAACGCCCGCCGCTTCCGCCAGTTGGTTTTGGCTCCAGCCGAGCATCGCCCTAGCACCTCTGCACTGCTCAACCGACATCGGGTTAAATTTCGAAATCATACTTTTTGCTTGACCTTATGGTCCAAGTCAGGCTAAATGGCTGACATTGAGGAGAGGGCACGAACTCGGTTGGTTACACGCCAACGCGTTTGCGCCAGCCTGACCACTACCAAGCTGGACGGAGCTCGGATCATGGCTGATTCCGACAATACCACGACTTTGCCCCTCGTCACGGGCAGGACCGTAGCTGCCCGAACGGCAAATGCAATGGTGGGGTCGCAGCCAACCGAGGTTGCTCGCAAGATCCTGGATGAGGACCAATCCGCTGATGCCGCTGTAACGGTATGGCGCGAGTGGCAGGAGGCCTTCAAATTGACCGAGCGGCAGTGCCGCGACCAACAGCGGCTGGAGCGGAAGCTTGCCGAAACTGTCGGTTTTCCGCGCGCGACGATCCTGCAGTCCAATGGTGAGAGCCTGACACTGCATTGTCTGAAGGAAATCGGTGAATTGCCTGGCGCCGATTCCATCGACGCAACAATCCGCGCTAAGGCCGAAGCCGACTTGGCGGCCCACCAGATTCGCTGGGATGCCGCCGCTGAAGAAATTGGCTATTCCTCCGCATTGCGCGCTGAACGCGAAGCCGCCGATCGAGCAGAAGAATTGCTTGAGGTATTGTCAGAAACGCCAGCCACTACCCTTGCCGGTGTGGCCGCCAAACTAGATGCCGTGCTTAGGGTAGCTCAGCCGTCGGAAAGCGACGCCGAGTTTCCCTGGCCTCTACTCCGCGCGACCATCAGGGATATTGCCAGGATTAGCCGGCCGAGATAGCCGAGTGCAAGGCGCATCCGTTTCGCGATTTGCAACTCCCCAATACGGAAATCTGCTGAGTTTGTTTCCTTGCGGCGCACCGCGACAGACTCACATTCCGAGGAGTGATCGATGCAGTAGCGAGAGGCCAGCTCGGAATCGAAGCGGCTCCTGCTACTGCGGCGGGGACAAAGGCCAACCTCAACCGAGCCCTCATCCCGCTGATCGGCAGGTCGGCAGGCAGAGAGCCATCGTTCGCGTCCAGTCGGACGTATCGCAACCCCAGCTTGCCCGAACTATAGGCATCAGCTTTGTTCATGGCTCTGGCCTGTTGTAATGCGAAGAGGAGAGTTCACCATGTCCAGGATTGGTCGCCGCGCCTTACTCTGCGATTCCGGTTGCGCAGTCGCTGCTGCCACCGTTCCAGCAAACGCTCGCGGCACAGAACCGATGAGCCGTGATCGGCAACCATCCATCGACCTGCGAACTCCGATTGAGGCGCACACGGCAGCGCACGGTGCGTTTGGGAAGGCCGTCCACCAAAGAGGCAGTCGCGGCTGCGATCACATCAAGGCTGGCCGAGAGGAGGAGGGGCGCTACTAGCCATCTGCGCCTATCGTGCGGTCGGGGAAGGCGATCGCTTGGCCAAGGCCCGATATCTCTTTGCAGATCGAGGCGCGCGGCGAGCTCGACCTGCCAGAACACATCAAGGCTGTTGTCCGCTCTACGATGTGATGGGGTGAGATTTCCCAGCGCGTCGACTTTCGGACCCGGACTGTCTGCTTTGCGCCTCAATGCCGGTCATACGGGCCGCGTTAGCCTCTTACTGGAAGCAGACGTCAGTTGTGGCAAGCTATCGGTCTATCGTGCTCACAAGCATTTTCTCTGATTGGCCAACACTGAAGACTGGTTGCACGCTCTCGTACGGGCCGTGAGCTAAAAAGCCAGACTTGGACTTCTTGGCTATCCGGCTAGCCTCGCAGACCCGCCAACCGCATGGCTCCGGTAACTTCGCCTAGAATGCTCGGAGCTATGCCCACCGCCGCCGACCAGCCGCCGATGGTAAAATGCGGTTCGAGCGCCATCAGCCGCGCGCCCACCGCCTTTGCCTCCTCGATCCGGCCGAGCCTAGCCAGGGGCGCGGCCAGCCAGCCATGCAGGATGCTGAAGCCGGGGTTGAGCTCCACGGCGCGGCGGCCCGCGGCTACGGCCTGCTCGTGACGGCCGGCCAAGAAATTGCTGAAGCCGATGATGCCTTGCGGCACACAGCTCATGGCGTCGAGCGGGGAGAGCCGCATCGCCCGCTCGCACCAGTCGATCGCACGCGCCGCATCGCCGCCATAGGCCACCGGCACGCAGCCGAAGGCATAGACGAAGGCACAGGAGGCGCTCAGCGCCAAAGCCGCCGCGAACGCCTCGTCGGCGAGCCTGCGGTCATGCTCGACAAGGCCGATGGTGAAGCCGGCAAGGGCCAGCGCCATCGCGTCGCCCGGGCCGTGCTCGATCGCGGCATGCGCATGGCGGGCGGCCTTGTCGCGGTGCTCGCTTTGCATGCCGCCGCGGATGAACAGCGTCTGGTGCGCCCAGGCGGCGAAACCGTGGGCAAGCGCATAGCTCGGTTCTATAGCCAGAGCCTTGTCGAGCAGCGGCATGCCCTTGGCGGCGCCTTGCGGCATGAAGGTGTAGACATCGGGCAAGGCGCGCAGCAACAGGTCATAGGCGTCGAGGCTGTCGGGGCGCTTGCGCTTGACGCGCTCGATCTCGGCCCGGCGCAAATTGGGTTCGATCGCCGCAACCACGCTGATGGTGATTTCGTCCTGCAGCGCGAACACGTCGGTCAGGTCGCGATCGTAGCGTTCGGCCCAGATATGGCTGCCGTCCTCGGCATCGATCAACTGGCCGGTGATGCGCACCCGGCTGCCCACCTTGCGCACGCTGCCTTCCAGCACGTAGCGCACGCCGAGCTCGCGGCCAACCTGCTTCACGTCGACCGCGCGGCCCTTATAGGTGAAGCTCGAGTTCCGCGCGATTACGAACAACCAGCGGATGCGCGACAGGCCGGTGATGATGTCCTCGACCATGCCGTCGGCGAAATAATCCTGCTCGGGGTCGCCGCTCATATTCTGGAAAGGCAGCACCGCGATGGAGGGGCGGGCCGGGATGTCGGGGCAGGGCGCCGCCTGCTCCGCCGCCTGGCGGCCGCCTTCCTCGCGCACCGAGCCGACGAAGCGGAGCCCTCGGCGCAGGATGGTGCGGATCAGCCGCTGCTCCTCGCCACTGTCGCCGAGCGCGCTGCGGGCGGCGTTGACGCGGCTGGCCAGCGTGGCGTCGGAAACGATGCGGCCCTGCCAGACAACGTCGACAAGGTCGTCCTTGCTCACCACGCGCTCGCGGTTGCGGATCAGATATTGCAGCAGGTCGAAGACCTGCGGCTCGACCGGGATCAAATCATTGCCGCGGCGCAGTTCGCGCCGATCGCCGTCCAAAGCGAAATCCTCGAAATGATACGGCAATTTTTTTTGCTCCAGATCGCGCAAATGGCGTTTCCAACACTGTAGCCGCGTCGTGGACGTAAAATCAAAGCGATCTCAAGGGAAAATCAAGAGGTCCTGAAGGCCGCCTCAAAGCGAGCATGGCCGCTCCGTCGCATAGTCCTCCTGCAACCAAACGCAAACAACGCTTTTGAAAAGGAGAACTGGAAATGTCGAACAACACAGCAAAATCTGTCGTCCTCGTGCATGGCGGCTTCGTCGATGGCTCCGGCTGGGAAGGGCTCTACCACCAGCTCAAGAAGGACGGCTTTGACGTCATCATCGCCCAAAACCCCACCACCTCGCTCGCCGACGACGTCGCGGTGACGAAGCGCGCCATTGCCGAAGCCAAGGGCGACGTCATCCTGGTCGGCCATTCCTATGGTGGCGTCGTGGTGTCGGAAGCCGGCACGGATCCGAAGGTCTCGGCCGTGGTTTACATCGCGGCTTTCGCGGCGGATGCCGGCGAGTCGGTCTCGACCCTAATCGCCAACCCGCCTCCCGGTGCCCCGGTCCCGCCGATCCTGCCGCCGGTCGACGGCTTCCTGATGCTGGACAAGGAAAAGTTCGCCGCCTCCTTCGCCGCCGACGTGCGTCCGTCGCTTGCCGCCTTCATGGCGGACTCGCAGGTTCCGTGGGGTGTGGCAGCGCTCGAAGGCAAGGTCACCAAGCCGGCCTGGAGAGTGAAGCCGAGCTGGTACCTGGTTGCCACCGACGACCACATGATCCCGCCGCCGGCACAGCGCCAGATGGCCAACCGGGCCGGCGCGACGACCGTGGAAGTGCCCGGCAGCCATGCCGTTTACGTCTCCGATCCCAAGGCCGTCGCCGACCTCATCGAGAAGGCCGCCGCCGCGACGAACTGAACCGCGCATAGACTATGCAGACAACCTGGGCGCAGGGCGGCGCCCGGGTCATCTCTTTGAGTTTCAGAGATCGCGCACAGGTCGCACGCACCTACTGAACTCACAGGCCCAAAAGCCCATGCGCACATCGTGAGGGCCGGCGACCTGAACCAGGAGGCGTTCGACAAAGCACTGCATTACATAGGCGGTGGCAGCGCCGACTGTGCCAGAGCCTGCCGGGAGGGGAGAGGATGCTGCTCGTCATCTGCGGCTATACTGCCGCTGGGGAGGGCGATCGCCTAGCCAAGGCCCACCAGACATCGTCTGCTAAGATTCGGACCGTCCGGAAATTTTCAGGCCACGTCCCGCCGAATTGGCTTACGATCATCAGCCGCGAACACCGCGCTCGCCTCGCTGACGATAGAGACATGGTCCCTCGCGGCCTTGCCCGCAGCCACGCCGTTTCCGCGCATGATTGCGGTGACGATCAGGTCGTGTTCCTGCCAGGATTTGGCCAGCCGTCCGGGCAGCATGAACTGCGCGCGGCGGAAGGGTGCCAGCCGGCTGCGGGTCATCACGGTGAGATCGTGGATATGCGTATTGTGCGCGCCACGGTAAAGCCGGCTGTGGAACTCGGTGTTGAAATACTCATAGTCCTCCTCGGCGCCCAGCTGCACCATCCGCGCCGAAGCCTGGTGCTCGATCTCGAGCCCGCGACGCTCGCTGCTGGTCATGCGCTCGGCCGACAAGCGCGCGCAGATCGCTTCCAGTTCGGCCATGCTCTCGAACATCGAGGCGAGATGCTCCTGCGTCACGACGGCAACGATAGCGCCCCTGTTGGGCCGCCTCTCGACGAGGCCCATGGCGCTGAGCTGGCCGAGCGCTTCCCTGACAGGAGTGCGTGACACGTCGAAGCGAGCGGCGAGCGAGGTCTCGTCCAGCTTTTCGCCGGGGCGCAGGTAGCCAGTGACGATCCGGTCGCCGATCGCCCTGACCATCTGATCCACGGTCGTGCCCGACCTGATCAAGCTGCGCTTCCCCGACAATTTTCCTCCGTCGTGTCTTCTTCATGGAGCCGGCCGACTCGTTGGCCTTTCGACTCGGATGTGCCCTCTATGCCTCTATTTTAATCTGCCTGTCAAATTGGCTACTTTCGAGGCAACAAGTGCATGCAATTGCCTTCAGCATAGGCACCAGGCTTCGAACTGACAGCTGATTTTATTGAATAAAGTCAAATTCGCAAACTGGCACAGCGATTGCATGCACTTTCCTTGACGGCATGTTAACCGACCCGGAAAAGGGTCCAAAGGGGAGCATTCACCATGACCGACAGATTCATGCTTAACCGCCGCCAACTGCTCAAAACCACCGCCGCGGGAGCCGCACTAGGCCTCGCCTCGACATCCTTTCCCATGGGCCGTGCCTTCGCCGCCTCTGCCACTGTCGGCTTCATCTATGTCGGCCCGAAGGACGACTATGGCTACAACCAGGCGCATGCCGAAGGCGCCGCGTCGCTGAAGGGCATCGAAGGCATCTCCGTCGTCGAGGAGGAAAACGTTCCCGAGACGGTCGACGTCCAGAAGACGATGGAATCGATGATCAACCTCGACGGCGCCTCGCTTATCTTCCCAACCTCCTTCGGCTATTTCGATCCGCACATGCTGGCCATGTGCGCGAAATTCCCCGACGTGCAGTTTCGCCATTGCGGCGGCATGTGGGACAAGGCCAAGCACCCGATGAATGCCGGCTCCTATTTCGGCTATATCGGCATGGGCCAGTACCTGAACGGCGTCGTCGCCGGCCACACCTCGAAGAGCAAGAAGCTCGGTTTCGTCGCCGCCAAGCCCATTCCGCAGGTGCTGCTCAACATCAACTCCTTCCTGCTCGGTGCGCGCTCGGTCGATCCGTCGATCACCTGCCAGGTCATCTTCACCGGCGAATGGTCGCTGGCGGTGAAGGAAGCGGAAGCCACCAACGCGCTGGTCGACCAGGGCGCCGACGTCATCACCTGCCATGTCGACAGCCCGAAAGTGGTGGTCGAGACGGCGGCGGGCCGCGGCGCCTTCGTCTGTGGCTACCACGCCAACCAGAGCCCGCTGGCGCCGGAAAAATACCTGACCGGGGCCGAGTGGAACTGGGCCAAGGTCTACAAGATGTTCGTCGACGACCTCATCGCCGGCACGCCGTTGCCCAATTTCACCCGCGGCGGCCTGGCCGACGGCTTCGTCAAGATGAGTCCGCTCGGTCCCGCCGTCGGCGAGCCGGCCCGCAAGCAATTCGACGCCACCCTGGCCGAAATGATGAAGGGCGGCTTCTCCGTCATCAAGGGCCCGCTGAAGAGCAACAAAGGCGCCGTCGTAGCGACGGAAGGCCAGGCCTTCGTCGAGACAGCCATCGAGCTCGAAAGCATGGACTATCTCGTCGAGGGCATCGTCGGCTCGACCGCCTGAAGCCGAGCGGAGACGGGGACTATGGCGGACACCGTCAGCAGTGCGGAGGCGCCGGCCATGCTCGGCGCCAAGGGATATCCGGCGGCGCTGGAATGGATCGCGCGGCGGGCTGAGGCTTTCGTCATTCCGCTCACGGCACTTGTCGTCGGCATGGCGCTGTTCAGCCTGTTCATCGCCCTGGTCGGCAAGTCGCCGATCCTGCTCTACGAGACGATGTGGCGGGGCGGCTTCGGTTCGTGGTTCTCGGTGCAGAACTCGCTGTCGCGCGCCGCTCCCCTTTTGCTGGCGGCACTGTGCGTGGCACTGCCGGCCAGGCTCGGCCTCGTCGTCATCGGCGGCGAGGGCGCCATCGTTCTCGGCGGCGTCAGCGCCGCTGCCATAGGCGTGGCACTGGGCGGCGCGCCTTCCTTCATTGTCATTCTTGCCATGGGCGTGGCGGGCCTGGCCGCCGGCGGCATCTGGATCGGTGCCGTCGGCGCGCTCCGCCACTACCGGGCCGTCAACGAGACCATTTCCAGCCTGCTGATGGCCTACATCGCCATCGCCCTGATGAACCAGCTGGTGGAGGGGCCGCTGCGCGACCCGGCCTCGCTCAACAAGCCCTCGACCGAGCCGCTCGCCGACATCTACCGTATCGGCGACATTCCGGGCATGGAGGTGCATTGGGGGCTTGCCGTCGGCGTCGTCGCCTGCGTGCTCTCCTGGGTGCTGATCGAAAAAACCCGCTGGGGGTTTGCCGCCCGCATCGCCGGCGGCAATGTCAGGGCAGCGCAGGTGCAGGGGCTGGCCGTCGGACCGCTCATCGTCGGCTTTACCGCGCTCGCGGGCGGCCTTGCCGGTCTTGCCGGCATGCTGGAAGTCGCTGCCGTGCAAGGCAGCGCCAACGGCTCGCTCGCCGCCGGATATGGCTACACCGGCATCCTCGTCGCCTTCCTCGCCCGCCACAACCCGCTGGCCATCATCCCGGTCGCCATCCTGCTTGGCGGCATTGACGCGTCCGGCGGGCTGATCCAGCGCCGCATGGACCTGCCCGACGCCACCGTGCTGGTGCTGCAAGGCATGCTGTTCATCGTCATCCTGCTCAGCGAAACCTTGTACGGCCGCTTCAAGATCTTCAATCCCGATTTGTGGCAGAGGGCCTCGTGATGGATGCGACCGGGATCGGCCTCTGGGGTGTGCCGCTCGCCATCCTCGGCGGTGCCATCCGGGTGTCGACGCCCTTCATCTTCGTTTCGCTGGGCGAGGCTATCACCGAGCGCTCCGGCCGCATCAATCTGGGGCTGGAAGGCACGCTCGTCTTCAGCGCCATGACCGCATATGCAGTCGCGGTCATGACCAACTCGCCATGGCTCGGCCTGCTGGCCGCCGGGGCCGCTGGCCTTTGCTTCGGCCTGTTCCATGGCTGGATCTGCAAATTCCCGAAAGTCAACGACATCGCCATCGGCATTGCGCTGATGCTGTTCGGCTCGGGGCTCGCCTTCTTCTTCGGCAAGCCGTTCATCAAGCCGAAAGCGCCGAACCTTCCGGCCATTCCCTTCGGCGCCTGGTCCGACATTCCGCAGGTGCAGGCGGCACTCGACGTCAACGTCCTGTTCCTGATCGGGGCGGCACTTTCGCTGGTCCTGTGGTGGGCCTTCCGCAACACCCGTATCGGCCTCATCGTGCGCGTCGTCGGCGACAGTTCCGAGGCCGCGCGCGCCATGGGCCTCAACCCGAACACAGTGCGCCTCATCGCCACCGGCGTCGGCGGCGCTCTGGCCGGCATCGGCGGCGCCTATCTGTCGCTCTACTATCCCGGCAGCTGGACCGAGCGCATCTCGTCCGGTCAGGGGCTGATGGCGGTGGCGCTGGTCATCTTCGCGCGCTGGAATCCGCTCGGCTGCTTTGCGTCAGCGCTTCTGTTCGGCGGCGCCGGAGCGCTCGGACCGGCGCTGCAGTCGGTCGGCGTCACGCAAGGCTACTATTTATTCTACGCCGCCCCCTACATCCTCACCCTCATCATCATGATCGCCACCTCGTCGCCGACACGCTCGCTAGCGGGTGCGCCGGGCGAATTGTCGATCACCAAATAGCTGGAGTTTTTGCCATGGACGCCAGAGCCGAAATCACCCGGCGCTACATCGACGCCGACCCGTATCCATGGCCCTACAATGGCGAACTTCGCCCCGACAACACGGCGTTGATCGTCATCGATATGCAGAGCGATTTCTGCGGACCGGGCGGCTACGTCGATCATATGGGATACGACCTGTCGCTGGTGCGCGCGCCGATAGAGCCGATCAAGTCCGTGCTGTCGGCCATGCGCGCGAAAGGCTACGCCATCATCCACACCCGCGAGGGCCACCGGCCCGACCTCGCCGACCTGCCCGCCAACAAGCGTTGGCGCTCGCGCCGCATCAATGCCGGCATTGGCGACCCCGGCCCTTGCGGGCGCATCCTGGTGCGCGGCGAGCCGGGCTGGGACATCATTCCCGACCTTTACCCGGCCGAGGGCGAGCCGATCATCGACAAGCCCGGCAAGGGCTCGTTCTGCGCCACCGACCTGGAGCTGATCCTTAACCAGCGCGGCATCGAAAACATCGTGCTCACCGGCATCACCACCGATGTCTGCGTGCACACCACCATGCGCGAGGCCAACGACCGCGGCTTCGAATGCGTGATGCTGGAGGATTGCTGCGGGGCGACCGACCACGGCAATCATCTCGCCGCGATCAAGATGATCAAGATGCAGGGCGGCGTCTTCGGCGCGGTGTCGAGCTCGGCGTCCTTCGTCGCCCAGCTGCCGTGAGGAAACCAGGATGAACGCCATCATCGGCAACAAGGCCGTCGGCGTCGAGACCGTCGGCATGACCATGCGTTTCGGCGCCTTCACGGCGTTGGGCGACGTCTCCATCAAGGTGCCGGCCGGATCGTTCCATGCACTGCTTGGCGAAAACGGCGCCGGCAAGTCGACGCTGGTCAAATGCATGATGGGTTTTTATCACCCGACCGCCGGCGACATCCTCGTCGACGGCCGCGAGGTGGCGATCGCCAGCCCCAGGGACGCCTCGGCACTCGGCCTCGGCATGGTCTACCAGCATTTCACGCTTGTCCCGTCGCTCACCGGTGCGGAGAATCTGGTCATTTCGCGTGAGAAGGTTCCCGGCGTGATCGACTGGCGCAAGGAGCGCGGCAAGCTTGCAATGTTCATGGATCGAATGCCGTTCAAACTGCCGCTCGATGTCAAAGTGGCCGATCTCGCTGCCGGCGAGAAGCAGAAGCTGGAGATCATCAAGCAGCTTTATCTCGGCCGCTCCTTCCTGGTGCTGGACGAGCCGACCTCCGTGCTCAGCCCCGGCGAGGCGCAGGAAGTGCTTGGCCTGGTGCGCGGCATGACCAGGGCTCGCGACCTGACCGTGCTGATGATCTCGCACAAATTCCATGAGGTGACGGCATTCGCCGACGACGTCAGCGTGCTGCGCAAGGGCAGGCTGACCGGCACTGGCCGCGTCGTCGACCTCGACCGCAAAACCATGGCTGCGATGATGATCGGAGACCAGCCGATCGCGGCCCTCGACAGCCGCGCCGAGCCCAGGCCGGACGCCGAGATCGTGCTCAAGGTTAAGGCGCTGAAGGCGCCGAACCGCACCGGGCTGAAGTCGATCCGGATCGAGGATCTCGGCGTGCGCTCCGGCGAGATCGTCGGCATCGCCGGCGTTTCCGGCAACGGCCAGAAGGAATTGCTCGAAGTGCTGGCCGGGCAGCGCCCCCGCGAGGCCGGCGAAGTCATGGTGCGCGGCAGCGCCTATGCGGCTACGCGGGCCAAGGCGCGCGCTCTCAATGTGCGGCTCATTCCCGAGGAGCCGCTGAAGAATGCCTGCGCGCCGAAAATGACGGTGGCCGAAAACATTTCTTTCCGCACCTTCGACCTCGACGCCAACGGCAAACCGGTGAGCTGGATCAGTGCCGGCGCCATCAGGGCATTCAGCGCCAGGCTGGTCGAGCAGTTCAAGGTCAAGACCGCATCGCTTGCCTCCCCGATCGCCTCGCTGTCGGGCGGCAATGTGCAGCGCGCCGTGCTTGCCCGCGAGCTCACCGGCAGGGTCGACCTTCTGATCGTCTCCAATCCGTGCTTCGGCCTCGACTTCTCGGCCGTGGCCGAAATCCGCGCTCGCATCATGAAGGCGCGCAATGCCGGTGCCGCAGTGCTTCTGATGTCGGAGGATCTCGACGAACTGCTCGCGCTCTCGGACCGCATCTTCGTCATGTCGGACGGTGCGCTGGTTTACGAGACGCCGATCGCGCAGGCCAGTGTCCAGACCATCGGCGAGCACATGGCGGGACATCACTGATGGCGGAAATCGCAGCGCAGCCATTTCCGTTCGCCTTCAAGCCGCGGAGCATGGCGCTTGTCGTCATCGACATGCAACGTGACTTCGCGGAGCCCGGCGGCTTCGGCGCCAGCCTCGGCAACGACGTCAGCCGGGTGGCCGCGATCGTGCCGACGGTGAAGAGACTGATCGAGGGCTTTCGCGCCGCCGGCCTTCCGGTGATCCACACGATGGAGTGCCACCGGCCCGACCTTTCCGACCTGCCGCCGGCCAAGCGCAATCGCGGCAATCCGTCGGTCCGTATCGGCGATGCCGGGCCGATGGGCCGCGTGCTGATCGCCGGCGAGCCGGGCACCGCGATCCTCGAGGGGCTTGCGCCGCTGCCAGGCGAGATCGTCATCGAGAAGCCGGGCAAGGGCGCCTTCTATGCGACCTCCTTCGGCGATGACCTGAAAAGGCTTGGCGCCGAGCAACTCGTCTTTGCCGGCGTCACCACCGAAGTCTGCGTGCAGACGACGATGCGCGAGGCCAACGATCGCGGCTATGAGTGCCTGCTCGCCGAGGACGCCACGGAAAGTTATTTTCCCGAGTTCAAGGCGGCGGCGATCGCCATGATCAGGGCGCAGGGCGCCATCGTCGGCTGGACGGCGACGACCGACCAGGTGCTCGAGGGAATTGCCAATGCCTAATCTTGCCTTTGCCGGCCTGCTCGACGGCGGCTGGCGCGACCTGGCGTTCGAGCCTTTCCGCGACGGCATCGGCGTGCACTGGCTGCTGAAAGGCGGGCCGGTCGAGCCATCGGTCGCGATCTTGAAATACCGGCCCGGCGCTGGCGTGCCGCGCCACCGCCATGTCGGACTGGAGACTATTGTCGTGCTGGAAGGCACCCAGAGCGACGAGAACGGTGACTATCCAGCCGGCAGCGTGATCCTCAATCCGGTCGGAACCGAGCATTCGGTGTGGACCAAGGACGGCTGTGTCGTGCTGATCCAGTGGGACCTGCCGGTGATCATCCTAGAGAGACGAAATGAGTGATGTCCACTTCGACATAGCGAGCCTGCACGCGGCCTATCGTGGTGGCGTCGCCGTTGGCGATGTGATCGCGGCGATTTATGCCCGCATCGAGGCAGCTGACGATCCGGGCATCTTCATCCATCTCGCCGCCAGGGCGGATCTGCTTGCCGCGGTCGAAGCGCTCGGCCCGTTCGACCCGGTGGCAAAACCGCTGTGGGGCATTCCCTTCGCCGTCAAGGACAACATCGACGTCGCCGGCATGCCGACGACGGCGGCCTGCGCGGAATACACCTACTGGCCCGACAAGGACGCCACCGTGGTGGCGCGGCTCAGGGCCGCCGGCGCGCTGGTCGTCGGCAAGACCAATCTCGACCAGTTCGCCACCGGCCTCGTTGGTGTGCGCACACCCTGGCCGATCCCGCGCAACGCCATCGATGCGGAGTTGGTGCCGGGCGGCTCCTCCTCGGGATCGGCGGTGGCGACGGCGCGTGGCATCGTCTCCTTCGCGCTTGGCACCGACACCGCCGGCTCCGGCCGCATCCCCGCCGGCCTCAACATCATCGTCGGGCTGAAGCCGACCGTCGGTGCGTTGTCGACGGGCGGCGTCGTTCCGGCTTGCCGCACGCTCGACTGCGTGTCGGTGTTCGCGCTGACCGTCGACGACGCCTATGGAGTGTTCTGCGTCGCGGCAGCGCGCGATGCGGCCGATCCCTATTCGCGCGACATCGCCGTCCGGCCGCTCGCCGCGCGCCCGCCTGTGCTGAGCGTCGGCATTCCGGCAAAAGCCGACCGGAAATTCTTCGGCGACGCGGCGATGCAGGCCGGCTTCGAGGCCTCGCTCGCCATGCTGTCGCGGCTCGGCTGCCGGCTGGTCGAAATCCCGTTCGGCGATTTCTACGCCACCGCCAACCTCCTCTATGAGGGCGCCTGGGTGGCCGAACGCTACGCCGCGATCCGCGATTTCATGGACGTCAACGAAGCCGCCATGCATCCGGTGACGAGCAAGATCATCGGCGGCGCCAGGAAGCTGTCGGCGGCGGACGCCTTCCGCGGCCTCTACGCCTTGCAGACCTACAAGGTGAAGCTCGCTCCGGTCATTGCTTCGGTAGACCTGTTCTGCGTGCCGACCGCGCCCACCCACTACACGGTCGACACCGTACTTGCCGATCCGGTCGTCACCAACAGCCGGCTCGGCACCTACACCAATTTCGTCAATCTGCTCGACATGTGCGGCATGGCCGTGCCGACCGGCACGCGCGATGACGGCCTGCCGATGAGCGTGACGCTGCTTGCGGCCGCCGGACTGGACGGCCTTGTGGCGTCCGTCGCGCGCGATCTCCATGCCGCGAGCGGTCTTACGCTCGGCGCGACCGGCTGGCGGCAGCCGAGCGCGCAGCCTGTCGGCGCATCGGCCGAAGACGGCACGATCGAATTGGTGGTGGTCGGCGCTCACCTCTCGGGAATGCCGCTCAATGGCCAGCTCAAGCAGGCCGGTGCCCGGTTCTGCCGGGCGACGAGGACGGCCTCTTCATACAAGCTTTATCAGCTCGCCGGCCAGGCCACGCCCAAGCCGGGACTGGTTCGTGTGGAGAGCGGCGGCACTGAGATCGAGGTAGAGGTCTGGCGGCTACCTGCCGACGCTTTCGGCCACTTTGTGGCCGCCATCCCGCCGCCGCTGGGCATTGGCAATATAGAGCTCGGCGACGGCAGCACCGCCAAAGGCTTTCTGGTGGAATCCGTGGGCTTGCTGGGCGCTTCTGACATCTCGTCATTTGGCGGCTGGCGCCGCTTTCTGTCAGATCGCATTCCCGTTTGAACATCGTCAACGGACTTTGCGGAAGAAAGGACAACTGGCGAGCCCGACCGAGCCACGGTTGAACTTCTGATATTTTCATCGCGAGGCCAGAACACGCTGCCCCTCAGCTTTAGGCTAGCCAAAGCCGCCGGTCGGCAATGCGCCCGATTTCGGTCATCAAAGTTAGCTGTGCCCCTGCCTAAAAGCGGACGTCGCAGGCGGCCGCGCTGAAGTCATGGTAGCGCCACTAGCAGACGATCCGCTTGGCGCCAGCAACGGCCTCTAATTCAACAGGTCGAGAGGCCGCGCCCCGCCCCGCCCGCAAATCATTCATGTGAGATGAAGGTTCTGCACTTCGTAGGTCCAGACCCGAAACCCTTTGAGAACATGCGGGCCGAAGGAGTTGATGAGCGGAATGTCGGCCGCATCGCGGCCGCGGGCGACGACGATCCTGCCAATCCTGGGCGTGTTGTTTCGGGGATCAAAAGTATGCCAAGCACCGTCCAGGAAGACCTCGATCCAGGCGCTGAAGTCCATGGGGTCGACGACCGGGACCCCGATGTCGCCGAGATGTCCGTTGACATAACGTGCAGGAATATTGAGGCAGCGGCACAAAGTCAGCGCGAGATGGGCGAAGTCGCGGCAGACGCCTATGCGTTCCTGGTACGCCTCGAAGGCCGTTCGCGTCGATCTGGCCTGCATGTAGTCGAATTGAATATGACCGTGGACGAAGTCGCAGATTGCTTGCACGCGGCCCCAACCTGGGGCAGTGGCGCCAAACTTGTCCCACGCCGCCTGGCTGAGACGATCGGTTTCGCAATAGCGGCTGCCCATCAGGTAGACAAGGCAGCCGTCCGGCAAATCCCACAGGGCTACTTCGCGGGCAGTTGGCAGCAGCCTGTCTATCTTGCCGTCGTCCTCGATCGTTGCATCGCCCCACATCGTCAGGTCGCCCGCGGGCGCAACAAGCCGGCGGCATCGGTTGCCAAAGGGATCATGGTAGGTCGATGTCGGAACATCGGGCGTGGTGAAGACCGTTTCGGGGATCCTTATGTCGGCCGCGCGGTCGTCGTGGACCGATAGCAGGCATACCAATGCGGTCGGTTGCTGGAAGGTCAGCGTGATCTCATAGCCGTAGCGGATCAGCATGTGGATCTTGCCTGCCGGAAATCAGCGGGGTCAGAGTGCAGGAATCGCGACGGTTGCGGGAGTAGGCTTTGCAAGCAACATCATGGATGGACATCAGGAAGGCGTCGAATGCTGAAAGGCATCTTGTTTCAGCAGCCCCGGTCTCGGCCAAGGCGATATCCGATTTCGCGAGCGCCTCGACATCGACCAAGAAGCAAGCCGTCATGATCGGTGAGGCGGACGGCGTTGCGCGCTGAAAACGTGGAAGTCGGTCCAGGGAGCGATCAACTTCGACTCGACGGCCATTTGATGGTCCACAGAAATCGCGCCCGGACGCGCCGCCCTCATTTCCCAGACCGCAAGCGCGGCGACGTTGCGGGTCCGACAGCTTTCGTTGTTATGGCCACTCATGATGTTAGCCGTTCCTCATTAATCGCCTTCCCGACGAGAACGCCCGAATAGAGCGTTGCGCCATTCGCATCGGCGATCGTCATGGCGTCCGGCCGCTGCGGCATGTTCAGGGTCCCAGCCAAAAGCCTGGCGATTTCGATCGCATCGTCGAGGTCGGCGGCTTCCGCCGTCTCGCGGCCAAGCACGGCATGCGCATCGTCCGCTTCTCGGGTGCGATAGAATTCGATCATGATCTTCATCGTCATCCGTCTCGCCGTGTCAGTTCTCGCCTTTGCCGCGCGGGGTACTGATGTTAGCGGCAAGTCTGGTCTGGGCGCCGAACACGCTTTTAGGCTTGGGCAGGACCTTTTCCTGCTTCGGCTTCCTGATTTCCCGGCTCGAGCGTTTCTGTCCCTTTGACATGTGCGAACGTCCTTTCGATGAGCGTTATGGTGTCACCCGGCGATGTGGCGACCGGTTCGAGACTGTCTTGCGTCGCCACCCGTTCATGAAGTTCGCCGTCGTTGCGGATGCGGTATTGCGCCGAATCTTCCCTCGGCGGGAGTCTGGCTGTGATCCGGTAGATTTCCGAAGTCTTTGGAAACATGCCGAAGCCGCCCTTCAGCCGGACAGCCTGTCCGACGGCAAATAGATGCGTTGCGGCTTCGCGGCGGACCGGGCGTGCGTTGCGTTGCATCATCGTCGTGGTTCTCATCATTGTCTCTGGTCCTGCTCCAGTGCGGCTTTGAGCGATGCCGGTTCGATCGGCACCATCTGCCGCGTAGCACCGCTTGCGGAGATCGCCGGCAGGTGAATGAAGGTGGCGACGCGGCGCCACGCGATCAGGGAAGCTCCTTCTAGGGCTTCCTCGTCATGATCGACGCGGTAATCCCCGGGTGGTTGCGGTGCATCAAAGCCGGGCAGCGAAAACGCCGACTTGAAGCGAACGACAGTTGGTGTGGTGCGGCTGGTCATTTGTTGCGGCTTTCAGCGGAAAACGCGCGCCTTGCGCGTTTCCGTATCATTCCCACTCGAACCACCGGAATGATGCCCGACGCTGCCAGTACATCCGTGGTCAGCGTCGATGTCATTCCAGGGGTTCGAACGGAACGAAATGTGCGCCGGACCGGCGCATGCACTCGTTTTCGAGAATTCAGTGGTGAATGGCGGGGCTCTGACACAAAGCCAACTCGACCAAATTAACGAATTTCACCTACGCGCCTCATTTGAGTTCCAAACAAGGTCGCGACGCCTTTTATTTTTTCCCTTGCAATAACAGATGCGCGCCTGCGAAATTCAAACCGGCAGAAAGTTTTCCACCAGTGCGGATGAATTTCGTGCGGCTCGAATTATTTCACTCGAATTCTTGGCCCTTGGCGAGAAATAATTCTGGCACTCCTATCTATCGAGTGCCAACCCGCCTATACACAGGCAGCGGCCGTCCATGCCGGCCACAGAAAGAAGTTCCCCATGAAATTCCGGCCACTCCACGACCGCGTCGTCATCCGGCGCGCCGAAAGCGACACCAAATCCAAGGGCGGCATCATCATTCCCGACAATGCCAGGGAAAACCCGCAGGAAGGCGAGGTCATCGCTGTCGGCCCGGGCGCTCGCGACGAAAACGGTGCGCTTGTTCCGCTCGACGTCAAGGCCGGCGACTTCATCCTGTTCGGCAAATGGTCGGGAACCGAGGTGAAGATCGACGGCGAAGACCTTCTGATCATGAAGGAAGCCGACATCATGGGCGTCATCGACAAGAGCGAGATGGCCGGCGCCAACAAGACCGGGGCGGTCAAGAAGGCCGCCTGATCTGAGCGCCGCGCATTTCCCCAAACCGAATCGGATAAAAAAATGTCTGCCAAGGAAATCAAATTCTCCACCGATGCGCGCGACCGGATGCTGCGCGGCGTCGAGATCCTCAACAACGCTGTCAAGGTGACGCTTGGCCCCAAGGGCCGCAATGTCGTCATCGACAAGGCCTATGGCGCGCCGCGCATCACCAAGGACGGCGTCGCCGTCGCCAAGGAGATCGAGCTTGCCGACAAGTTCGAGAACATGGGCGCGCAGATGGTGCGCGAAGTGGCCTCGAAGACCAACGACCTTGCCGGTGACGGCACAACCACCGCCACGGTGCTGGCGGCCTCCATCCTGCGCGAAGGCGCCAAGCTGGTCGCTGCCGGCATGAACCCGATGGACCTCAAGCGCGGCATCGACCAGGCGGTCACCGCCGTCGTTGGGGAAATCAAGGCGCGGGCCAAGAAGGTCAAGTCGTCGGCCGAGATCGCGCAGGTCGGCACCATTGCCGCCAATGGCGATGCCAGCGTCGGTGAGATGATCGCCAAGGCCATGGACAAGGTCGGCAATGACGGCGTCATCACCGTCGAGGAAGCCAAGACCGCCGACACCGAACTCGACGTCGTCGAGGGCATGCAGTTCGACCGCGGCTATCTCAGCCCGTATTTCGTCACCAATGCCGACAAGATGCGGGTCGAAATGGAAGAGCCCTACGTGCTTATCCACGAGAAGAAGCTCGGCAATCTGCAGGCGATGCTGCCGATCCTCGAAGCGGTGGTGCAGGGCGGTAGGCCGCTGCTGATCATCTCCGAGGACGTCGAAGGCGAGGCGCTGGCGACGCTGGTCGTCAACAAGCTGCGCGGCGGCCTCAAGGTCGCGGCCGTCAAGGCGCCGGGCTTCGGCGACCGCCGCAAGGCGATGCTGGAAGACATCGCCGTGCTCACCGCCGGCCAGATGATCTCGGAGGATCTCGGCATCAAGCTCGAAAACGTGACCATCGACATGCTCGGTCGCGCCAAGCGCGTGCTGATCGAGAAGGACACCACCACGATCATCGACGGCGCCGGCCCCAAGGCGACCATCGAGGCGCGGGTTTCGCAGATCAGGGCGCAGATCGAGGAGACCACTTCCGACTACGACAAGGAGAAGCTGCAGGAGCGGCTGGCGAAGCTCGCCGGCGGCGTTGCAGTCATTCGCGTCGGCGGCGCTACCGAGTCGGAAGTCAAGGAAAAGAAGGACCGCATCGACGATGCGCTGAACGCCACCCGCGCTGCGGTGGAAGAAGGCATCGTTCCGGGCGGCGGCGTGGCGCTGCTGCGCGCCAGGTCCGCGCTCAACGGCCTGACGGGCGCCAATGCCGATGTGACGGCTGGTATTTCGATCGTGCTCAGGGCACTGGAGGCGCCGATCCGTCAGATCGCCGAGAATTCCGGCGTCGAAGGTTCGATCGTGGTTGGCAAGCTCTCCGACAGCAAGGATCGCAATCAGGGTTTCGATGCCCAGAAGGAGGTCTATCTCGACATGATCAAGGCCGGCATTGTCGACCCGGCTAAGGTGGTACGCACGGCACTGCAGGATGCCGGCTCGATCGCCGCACTTTTGATCACCGCCGAAGCCATGATCACGGACATTCCGGCCAAGGATGCCGCGCCTTCGTCCGGCGGCGGGGGTATGGGCGGAATGGGATACTAAGACCTTGGCGCCAGGAGAAGGCCGTGCGTGAACCGACGCTGCTCCCGGTGTTCGGCAGGCTTGGGGTCAAGTCGCCGGTCGCCATTGTGGCGGCTCCGGCCAGATCCAGCAATATGACGAATCTGGCGGCCCGTATGCGAGAGGGTCTCTCGTTGCACGGGGGCCTGGCTTTGAAGCTCGGCGTGGTGCTGTGGACAGTCCTTGTCCTGGCGACGGTATTTTTCATTCTGCAGACCTGAACAGATCGGCGGCGGGCGAAAACGAAAGGACGCGGAATTGGCAAACCGCTACGCGCTTCGTATGGACCATCCGGACAGTTGGACCCTTTTCGACGTCTTCACCGGCCAGCCCGCCGAGTCCGATCACAAGATCATGGTCGGCATCAATGCCGGCCAAGCGTACGAGATGGTCAGCGGGCTGAACGATCAAGACGCCAAGCGGCGGGAAGAGGCCGGCCGCTGACTTGTACCGATGTACCAACGAATTGACCTTGCCCCTCTGATCTAATCCGGTTTGAAGTTCGTTCTGGCCTATCGAGAGGACCAGGACATGAAGCGCAGCCGTTTCTCTGAAGAGCAGATCATCGGAATTTTGAAGGAGCATGAGGCCGGGGTTTCGGTCGCCGATCTGTGTCGGAAGCACGGCGTCAGCGATGCTTCGATCTACAACTGGAAGGCCCGCTTCGGCGGGATGGATGTCTCCGAGGCTCGGCGACTGAAGGCGCTGGAGGACGAGAACACGCGGCTGAAGCGGCTTCTGGCCGATGCTATGCTCGACAATGCCGCGTTGAAGGATCTCGTGGGAAAGAAATGGTGACGCCCGCGGCCAAGCGGAAAGCTGTCGCTCGTCTGAAGGAAGGCTTCGGGATGAGCGAACGGCGGGCGTGTAAAGCCATCGGCTGTTGCCGTATGACGGTTCGCTACGAGACCAGCAGGCCGGACGGACCGCGAGGTTCGCGAGCGGATGAAGGCGATCGCGCAGGAGCGTCGCCGGTTCGGCTACCGGCGTCTTCTCGTGATGCTTAGGCGGGAGAGCCTGGTCGTGAACCACAAGAAGCTGTTCCGGCTCTATCGGGAGGAGAAGCTCGCCGTTCGCCGACGTGGCGGCCGCAAGCGGGCGATCGGGACCAGGGCGCCGATGCTGGTGCCGCTGAGGCCACACGAGCGCTGGTCGCTCGACTTCGTATCGGACCAACTCACCGACGGGCGCCGCTTCCGAATCCCGGCCATCGTCGACGACTGCACGAGAGAGTGCCTGGCACTCATCGTTGATACGTCTCTCTCGGGCATGCGGGTTGCCCGCGAACTGGACCGGCTCATCACCGAGCGCGGCCGGCCGAGGATGATCGCCAGCGACAATGGCAGCGAGTTCACCTCCAACGCCATCCTCGCCTGGGCGGAGCAGAACCGCGTCGAACGGCATTACATTGCGCCCGGCAAGCCGATGCAGAATGGCTTCATCGAGAGCTTCAAGGGCCGGCTGCGCGATGAACTGCTCAACGAGACGCTGTTTACCTCGCTGGCTCAGGCGCGCGTAGCCATCGCCCTGTGGCGCGCCGACTACAACACCGCGCGGCCGCACTCCCAAATCGCGTGGCAGACACCGGCCGAGTTCGCCACCACCTTCAATCCGCGACGGTCGCTCGCGCTGCGCTATGCCAAAAGCTCCGCGCCAGCGACCGTCGCTTCACCCGCCCAGCAGGGCACAACCCACGCCGGAAACGAAGCCAAAACTGGATAGAACCTGGGGGCAACGTCAGTCAGCGCACCGTTTTTGCGCCTGCTGGAACTGGCAGTTCTGGGCGGAGAAGGCGCGCACTCGCTCGTATTTCCGTGTGAGCGGACCGAATTTGGATGGAGGCATGCCGTCACCGAGGTGCCGGTCGATGTTCATCCTGCCCACTGGCGCGATTGGATTTCAGCGAAAACGGTCGGAAACGATTCATGAGCTTGGCGCTGGTGACGAGCAAGCTTCAAATTAGAGCCCGCCCAAGCCGTGACGACCGAGTATGTCAGGCTGGCCGAATGTCTGCCATATTTGGGGTAGAGGCTGAGGCATTCGGGAGAAATCCTCTGCCGGCACTCACCCTTGCAGTCGAGATTGCAGGCGCGGTAGCAGCAGCAAAGAAGCGGCCGCAACCTTCCTTTGATGTGAAATCCAAGGCAGAGGAACTGGCGAGGGCTCACCCCAACGCGGGGGCCAGCGTCGGTGATGTTATTGATATTCTCGAAGAGGAAAGCTTGGCCGCTGGCATTATACCGATATCTGAGCCGGGCCATTAGGCCGCGCTCAACTAGCAGCATTCCTCTTTCCCTAGCGGCAGGTCGAAAGCGGTGCGGTGCTTAACCCTACCATCCGATCAGACGGTGCACGCCTGGTAGGACGGGTAGAGCACAACACTAAGCAGGTTGGAATCACCGCCGCGGCGCGCAATGATTTGCGCTTAGGACCGGCTTGCCGCGGTCTCCAAATACGAAGATAGTTGGCCCGAACAGGCGCTGCGCAACCTCGGAGGTGACCTGCTCGTGACCTACTACTGATATCCGGTCAAACAGCGCACGCAGGATATGAACGGGTAGAGCACAACACCACGCGGCGTGAAATCGCTCTGTCGCCGCAGTTTGGCAAGGCTGAATCAAATCAACCGAGCCAGCGAGCAAACCAGACATTGGTCAGTCAGTCACGGTCGCCGCAATCTGACGCCCGGATGATTGCCGTTCGTGAATTCCACGCCATCAGCCTCAAGAACAGCGCGGATTTTGTCCTGGGTTCCAGCGGACACGGCGGGGGCCCGCTCACTGTCACTCTCACAGCGTTTTACCGTCGGAATAGAAACGCCAGCGCGGCGGGCAAGCTCCGCTTGTGAGAGACCTATCAACGCGCGGGCTGCTCGCATCTGTGCCGCTGTTATCAATTTCTATTGATCCCTTTAGATCATTGCGCTATGATCCAAAGGTATCAGTGGATACCCTTGGGCCTTTGGTCCGGGGGTGCGGCTAGACTCGGTGTTGACGCACCGTGCCTAGCCTGACCACGCCTAAGCTTCTGGGAGCTCGGATCATGGCTGATTCCGACAATACCACGACTTTGCCCCTCGTCACGGGCAGGACCGTAGCTGCCCGAACGGCAAATGCAATGGTGGGGTCGCAGCCAACCGAGGTTGCTCGCAAGATCCTGGATGAGGACCAATCCGCTGATGCCGCTGTAACGGTATGGCGCGAGTGGCAGGAGGCCTTCAAATTGACCGAGCGGCAGTGCCGCGACCAACAGCGGCTGGAGCGGAAGCTTGCCGAAACTGTCGGTTTTCCGCGCGCGACGATCCTGCAGTCCAATGGTGAGAGCCTGACACTGCATTGTCTGAAGGAAATCGGTGAATTGCCTGGCGCCGATTCCATCGACGCAACAATCCGCGCTAAGGCCGAAGCCGACTTGGCGGCCCACCAGATTCGCTGGGATGCCGCCGCTGAAGAAATTGGCTATTCCTCCGCATTGCGCGCTGAACGCGAAGCCGCCGATCGAGCAGAAGAATTGCTTGAGGTATTGTCAGAAACGCCAGCCACTACCCTTGCCGGTGTGGCCGCCAAACTAGATGCCGTGCTTAGGGTAGCTCAGCCGTCGGAAAGCGACGCCGAGTTTCCCTGGCCTCTACTCCGCGCGACCATCAGGGATATTGCCAGGATTAGCCGGCCGAGATAGCCGAGTGCAAGGCGCATCCGTTTCGCGATTTGCAACTCCCCAATACGGAAATCTGCTGAGTTTGTTTCCTTGCGGCGCACCGCGACAGACTCACATTCCGAGGAGTGATCGATGCAGTAGCGAGAGGCCAGCTCGGAATCGAAGCGGCTCCTGCTACTGCGGCGGGGACAAAGGCCAACCTCAACCGAGCCCTCATCCCGCTGATCGGCAGGTCGGCAGGCAGAGAGCCATCGTTCGCGTCCAGTCGGACGTATCGCAACCCCAGCTTGCCCGAACTATAGGCATCAGCTTTGTTCATGGCTCTGGCCTGTTGTAATGCGAAGAGGAGAGTTCACCACGTCCAGGATTGGTCGCCGCGCCTTACTCTGCGATTCCGGTTGCGCAGTCGCTGCTGCCACCGTTCCAGCAAACGCTCGCGGCACAGAACCGATGAGCCGTGATCGGCAACCATCCATCGACCTGCGAACTCCGATTGAGGCGCACACGGCAGCGCACGGTGCGTTTGGGAAGGCCGTCCACCAAAGAGGCAGTCGCGGCTGCGATCACATCAAGGCTGGCCGAGAGGAGGAGGGGCGCTACTAGCCATCTGCGCCTATCGTGCGGTCGGGGAAGGCGATCGCTTGGCCAAGGCCCGATATCTCTTTGCAGATCGAGGCGCGCGGCGAGCTCGACCTGCCAGAACACATCAAGGCTGTTGTGCGCTCTACGATGTGATGGGGTGTGATTCCTCAGCGCGTCGACTGTCAGACCCGGACTGTCTGCTTTGCGCCTCAATGTTGGCCATTGGGGTGACTTTTAGCCACTATCTGAAAGCAGACATTGTTGGCAACCATTCTCGAGGTCGCGGTTGCGTCAACAACGGCCACTGCTCCTCATTCGCGTGAGTGGCTGCCCAGGTGCCAAGACCAGACATTCGCCTGGTCTGGCAATTACACTAGGGCAGCCTTGCGAAGCCCGTCGACCTCCCGCTCAAAATCGGAGGGGTTCTTGTAAGGCAGCACTTTGCGACGGTGTTCCAAGGAATATTCCGGATTGGCACGGAAGACTTGCTGCCACTCCTCGCGTGCCTCTGCAAGGCGGTCCAAATGACCATAGCTCGCTGCCAGAAGCACACGTGAGACGTCGGTGCCAGGGTTACGAACAAGTCGCCGCTTAAGAGAAGCGACCGCATCCTCGTACCGGCCCAACTGGAACATCGCTTGCGCCTGGAAGTGCAGGAACATGTCGGGATAGTGCGGGTTCAGAGCCATTGCCTGATCGAAACACGCAAGCGCCTCCTCGGACCTCCCGGAATAGTGCAGCGCATTGCCGAGGCTTTCGTGCCCTTCAGCAAGATTTGGTGCGAGGGCGATCGAACGCTCAGCTTCGCGGATGGCCATGTCGTGCCGTCGCAAATGCAGATTGACTATGCCCAGCACCCAATGCGCGTAAGGATTCCGATCGTCGAGCGCCACCGCACGTGTCGCAAGCTCTTCCACGTGCTCCATTGACGTCGACGGGGGCGTGCTCCAGCGGTTTATGTAGTCCAGCCCGTGCGCCAAGGCGAGGAAAGCGTGAGCGGAAGCGAATTTCGGGTCCAGTTCGATGGCACGTTGCAACAATTCCCGAGCTTGGCTGTTTTGCTCTCTTGTCAACCGCCAGAGGTGCTCTCTGCCACGAAGAAAGCAGTCATATGCTTCCAGGTTGTCGGTTTGCTCGGTTACGAGCCGCTGTTGATCGACCTCCGTCAGGTTGAGCGCGAGCGCGCCGACAATGTGCTGTGTCACGTCGTCCTGCACGGCAAAGATGTCAGTCAGGTCCCGATCGAAACGCTCGGCCCACAGATGTCCGCCAGTCGTGGCGTCTATGAGCTGCGCGGTGATCCGTACCCTGTTGCCGGACTTGCGGACGCTCCCCTCGAGCACATAGCGCACGCCGAGACTCCGGCCCACCTCCTGAACGTTCACGTTCCTGCCCTTGAACGTGAAGGACGAATTGCGAGCGATTACGAACAGCTGCGACAGCTTTGAGAGAGCCGTGATGGTGTCTTCCGATATGCCGTCGGCAAAATACTCCTGCTCGCCATCGCCGCTCATGTTGGCGAATGGCAGGACCGCGATGGAGAGCTTCGTTGGAGGCGCTGTCGTAGCCAGAGCGGCCGGAAATTCAGAGGTCGCCGTTGCGTTTGCCCGGACGGGGCCGACCTGAAGCGAATAGACCCGGATAGGCTCGGGGATGTTCTTGAGTTGCGTGTTGCCGAGATCGCTGACCGAAAGGTCGAGCCTTGCCTTGACTTGGCGATAGGCATCCTCTGACAGGCAGATGGCGCCGGGTGCCGCGACTCCCTCCAGACGTGAGGCTATGTTGACGCCGTCGCCCATCAGGTCGCCGTCGCTTTCTTCGACTACGTCTCCCAGATGGATGCCGATGCGGAACTCGATGCGCCGGTCCTGCGGCACGCCGGCATTGCGCTCGACCATGCCGCTCTGCACCTCGATGGCGCAGCGTACGGCATCAACCACACTGCGGAACTCGACTAACGCCCCATCCCCTGTGCGCTTGATCACCCGCCCGTTGTGCACGGCAATGGTCGGATCGATGAGGTCGCTGCGCAATGCGCGCAACCTCGCCAAAGTACGATCTTCGTCAGCACTGGCAAGTCGGCTGTACCCGACTACGTCCGCGGCCAGGATCGCGGCTAGCTTGCGATTCTCGCTCATAGGCCCGTCTCCTGACCCCACGATAGCAGGAAGACGCGGTGAAAGAGGAAACTTTCGATTCCGCTCAGAGCGACTTGGTTGAAATCCAAACTGGCTGTTGTTTCGCGTCAAGCGCGGCCGACGTACATACCTGGGCGATGACTGCTCCATCGCGCTTTCGGCGACCACCCCCGGCGCGACCATCCGGGCCGATCCAATCTGGGTAGGCCCGCCGCTGACAGTGAACGGCGATCCCCTTACGGACGTTCATTGAGGCGGAAGATGCGCTACTGCCCAGGAACTCGGCGGGAACTATGAGGTGAGCAGCGGGTTTGGCTGGATCCCGATAGCTTCGGCCTACGCATTCAACGGAGAAACACGATGAGCACAACCACAGCAGTTGCCGCGGTGTTGGCGATGTTGGCTTCGCCAGCGCTCGCCCAGACCAACGGGACACCTGCCCCCTCAGCACCGGCACAGGAGGGAGCCCAACAGACACCCGCGCCAAACGGACAAAACCCCGAGTCTATGCGCGAAATGATGCGCCAGATGATGAGTGAGATGATGCAGGAAAGAATGCAAGAGGATCGGGGTGCCCGAGCTGAACGGCGTGACGGCGACCGCTGGCATCGGGATTACAGAATGGGCGCGCCTGAAGGACGGCGGGCGATGGGCGAGCGCAGCATGGGAGCCGGGATGATGCATGGCGCAGGTATGCGAATGTTATTCGCCATATTGGACGCCGACGGCGATGGTGCGCTTTCGCGGAACGAGGTTCAAGATTTCATCGGGCGGATATTCAATGCCGTCGATGAAAACGGCGATAACAGCATCGATATGGAGGAAATTCAATCCTTCTTCCATGGAGCCGGAGACAGGGCAGCAGAATAAATCGATCACCCGTTCCATGCAGGATTTCCCCGCTCCAGAAGCTGGGAAAACGCAACAATGCCTCCAGCCCGGAAAATCCGGTTTTCGGCTCATGGTTCGGTCCTCGTCAACTGCACATCGGGCGACGGCGGCAACTATTGTGGCTCCCGGCGGCTCCCAAAGAGGCTACCCGCGCCGCAACTTCGGCGTCGAGCCCAGTGACAGTGACGATGAATGATGGGGATTTTTAGCTTGGCGAGCGGGCAGATTGTCGGCCTCTCCTACGGCAGCAGGTTCCAAGCGCAGCACGATCTATGCGACGGTCTTCAAGGATCTCGACGACAGGGACAGTTTTCGGCGTTTTCGCAGGTGTTTCCATTCCATTCGGCGACAACATCACGGCTTCGACCGGAGTCGAGCAGGGTCCCGACGGACTGAACGCGCTTGGCACTTCGATAGTGAGCAGCCCCTCGTCCAACTCCTGCAGAGGGCCATGTGGCCCGACCCTCCATTCGCTGTTGAGTCTGGGCATGCGGCATCTCTACCCGGCTGGAGTCCTCAAGGGACGGATCTCGATGATGTTCCATCATCATGACCAGTTGAATGGCGCTTCCAGCGTTCAGCCTCTATCTAACAGTCATGCCTGGGCACCGAAAAATCGATGAAAGTGCAAAGCTGATAGGAGAATGGCCACTGTCGCCGGCCGCGACGCTTGGGTCGTCGGTCAGGGCGAGGGGCATTTTCCTCGAAGTCCGGGCTCGGCTCCCAACACCATCGAAAAAGCTGCTGCACATCGAGTCGCGGGTGCTGATCTTGCGCCTGCCGGAGGGCGCGGAAGCCGATGTGCAGGCGGCGTCTGCCATTGTGTCGAAAGCAATGGAAGGCATCGAAGATCTGGCTGTAATCCCGCGCGAGGTGGAGGACATCCTGACGATCAAGTCGTCCGAACGCCACCGCTGGCTTAGGGACGGTCGACTCCAGAGCGC
This sequence comes from Mesorhizobium sp. B1-1-8, assembly GCF_006442795.2. Taxonomy (NCBI): domain Bacteria; kingdom Pseudomonadati; phylum Pseudomonadota; class Alphaproteobacteria; order Hyphomicrobiales; family Phyllobacteriaceae; genus Mesorhizobium; species Mesorhizobium sp. B1-1-8. The sequence continues at coordinate 266,469 of NZ_CP083957.1, read as the reverse complement.
CGGAACACGAACGGTGAAACTGCGTGGTCGAGCTAGAAAGATCACCTTTCACGTGTACGACCCACGATACATCGAGGATATGCTTGACCGCGACCTTGTGACCGTCTGGCGGGAGGAAGATGCATTGACTGCAGCTGAGAACCGGCGCCGAGCCGCCGGACGGGCGGCCATGAAGCGGGCTCAAAAAAAGGGCGGACAAAATGCTTCAGGATCGGCCAGCATTGGTCGGGTCGAAACATGTCACGCAAAATTGCGAGGATGGGAAGATTTTGAAACCGACGGCTTACTGCGCTGATTGCAGGCGCGATAGGCATGTTGGGCTGCATCTGCCGATCCAAAGCCATGCAGGGTACCGCCGTTCACACCATGGGGATGTGCGATCGGGAGGTGCGTCTTCGAAGGCCATCTCACCGGTTTCTAATCCAGCTTACCACGTGTTGCGGCACTACTTCACCGAGTTAGGTAAGCCTCTCTAGAATAAGGAATTTTGTCACTGCTGCAATTATCGCTTTTGGCGCGATTTCGATCGCACTGTTGTGTCACGACCACCATTGTCATTCCAGCGGCTAGCTGCTTCATGACTTCAAGAGCCTCGCCAACCAATTCCGGGTCAAGTGCACTGGTAGGTTCGTCGAAGAGCACAGTCGCCCACGAGTTCACATCCAGGAACCTGAAAAGCTGATCCTTATGGGAGAGAATGTCCGATTCTGGGAATGGCAAGATCGACTTCCACGGCCGAGATCAGGCGCATGCACGAACCCGCTTCGCGGGAGGTAGCCTTGTTCTGGCCGTAGTGACGGATGCGGTGGAACCCGCGCGGCAGCCGCGAGTACAGGCAGTTTGAGGATCGTCGTGTAGCGGGGCGCAACTCTGGGCGCCGACGATCGTTCAAATCAGGCGATTGCGTTCCACGAGTTCACGTGCCCGCCTAAGTGTGCCGTCGGTGTCGGCGACCCTGCGCCTTGCTGCCTCGTCGGTTCTAACCGTCAGCCGCGCTGACATAATCTTGGATGACTTGGCGACCGCGACGATCGCGATGGGCGGGGCATTCGGTGTCTTCATGGTTCTCACGGTATTATCCTTTTAAGTGAAATGACTGCCTAGGGCGGCAGTCACTCAGGGTTTCGCTTCTACATGACCGGCTAGTCTGAACCGCAGTAGCGGCCTTGCCGCGATCAGGAACTCCCGCTCGGCCTCAACCCGTCTTGGCGTCCGGAGCGTTCGGTTCGCCAACAATCTTTTGCGCCGGGCGCGTTTTGATCCCGATCATCACCTTCTTCTCAAACCCGACAGGTTGGCCGGTGAAGATGTTGAAAACGGCCCAACTGTCCGGCTCTCCATCCGCGGCGCGTAGCGGTTTGCCGTGCTCGCATCCTTCTCGTTTCGCCTCTCGACGAATGCCGACCGGGTTCAGGCTTTTATGATGACAAAAACCGAGGCCAGCAGAGCGACGATCCAGAGCGCGACAAACATCATCAATGCAGGTCGACCATATGAAGACAGCGCCGCCCCCATGCGCGCCGCCACATTTTCCATCCCACTCGCGCTAGCCCGTCCCGCCGTGACGGCGAGCGCCGCCTTGTGCCAAACTTGCCGAACGTGTGAGGTGCCTCGCGCAGGAGATAGCCCCGGTTGTGCTCAGGACGCCATGCTTCACGGGTTGGCCCAGATGTCGGGCGACTAAGCTTTGGGACCGACTTTCTTCTTGTGGCAGAATGGGTATGCATAAGCTCCTATAGACGACTTATCGCGCGATAGATAGGATAATCAAAATAATTATCGATGCCTGGAAAATTATCGGGCTCAAAATAATTACGAGGTCAGAAAAATATCATGCTCGATGAGCAGAATTTCTGCAATCTTTTACTCCCTGTTTAGGCCTTTTATTTAGCCAAGAAAGCGCAAATATATGAATTCGATGATGGTCGAGATGGCCCCCGTCATATCGAAGGCTCGCCTTCGACCTCTGAATTTTCGATGGCGAATGTATTCCGTCGCTCCGCACGGCATCTCGGTTGGTTCGAGCCCTGAAATGATGCTGGCGCTGACCACGGACGCGCTTCCGCAGAAAGCCGCAGGTGACCAGTCGCACCACGCCGACCGTCGTTCGCTTCAATGCGGCGTTTATGCTGCCTGGCTTCGATGCGCCGCACCCGGCCGGAGCGTATGGCGGCGATCTCGATGAGGAGTCTCTCGAAGCGGCTTCCCGCACCGAATGGCTATGTTCATTCACCTACCAGCGGGGTCCGCGAACGGGTCCACACAGCAAATGGTGCCCATCGAACCGGCCTCACTCGAAGCGGCGCTGGACAAGGACCGGAGACAACGATGACCACCCTCATGCAACGCAACGCACGCCGATCCAGCACGGAGCCCCGGCACGTCTTTTCGAAATCAGACAGGCGGTCCGGCTGGAGGGCGGTATTGGCGTCGGTCCGAAGACTGACGAGATCTACCGTGTCACCCTTACCCTGCAGTCGAAGCGAAACTCGCCGCAATACCGCGTTCGCAGCGAAAGCGAACCGCATGACCGGGTGGTGACGGAGGAGGGGCTGGATTTGGTCGATACGTGTTACCCGGCGACAACGTAGCGCTCATCGAAAGGACGTTCGGAAGCGCTCGAAGCGCGGGATGAGAAAGCCGAAGCAGGAAAAGATACCGGCCAAGCATGAGAGAGCGTTCTTCAATCCAATAGGCTGGCGGCATCCACGCCAAGCAAGAGCAAAGACTGACGGCACAATGCTTGTTCGCGACAGGCTCGGATGAAAGTGGTGATCGAATTCTATCGCACGCGCGTTGCCGACGATGCGCACGCCGTCGTTGGCCGTGAGACTGTGGAAGCGGTCGATCGTGAAGCAGCGATCGAGATAGCCCGCATTCTGGCAAATACGCTGAACATGCCGCAGTGGCCAGATGCCGTTGCCATCGCCGACGACGAGGGCGCGACCATCTATTGCGGCGTCATTGCCCGCGCAGGCGGACATAGACAAAGGGCCGACATCATGAATGCCGGCAACCATGCCACCGATGCCGCTCGCTGCATGGGCTCATCCGGACGAGGAAAATCGCGGCGATGCGCGGGTAGGCGATTGCCGCAGCGTGGAGGCCGATCGTTCTTGGACCGTCTATCACGTCTTCACGGGCATGAACGGCGCTTTCATGATCCGGCTCAACCGTGCGGAAGCGACCCGAAGCATGCTGTCCCTCAAATCCGTTTCTTCATCGAAGCAGAGGCGCTGGCCAGATCGGTGTTGCCCTGGGCGGAAAGGAAGCGCCGAGACGGCCTGTCTTTCGGCATTCGACGCCTTACGGACCTCCATCCAGGACCGTGGCCGGAAAAGTGTATGCCCGCAATCGCCGCGACTCCTGTTACTTTGACCGCCGCCGATTTCCGGAAGCCGTATCCGGAAGCGATCAAAGCGGGCTGAATTCCGCGCTCGTCTTTCCGCGCAGTCGGGCTTAGGGTGCACGATGGCTGGCAAAAGATTCCGGGTTCCTGTGGTTGTCTATGTCGCCGGGCCGAGCGGCTTCACTCTCATCGAGTCCGTCGCGCAGGCCTCGGATTTCCTGTTTGACCACTGGCCTGGAAATGACAGCCTGGCCTGGACGGAGGCCATGAATTGTTGCGCCGAAGATGGTGCTCCCGATGACGCGAGCGTAGCATTCCTTGCCGCGCTTAAGGGTGCGGGGATCAGCTACGACCGCACGGTTGAGATTTACTGAGCTTGGCGCCAGCGACTGCCCGGTTTGAACCGCGCGCGCTGGCCGGATTGCGATCCAGCATTCCGACCTCAGCGAGCATTTTTGACTGACGAAACTACCATACCTGAATAGGGAGAGTTCCAATGGCGATGACGCCGAACTATCGGTATGAGCCGAGGCAAGGCGGCAAAGAAAGGAGCCAAGCTTGCCGGGAAAGGCAGAAACCCTCGTCTGTAGAAAAGAAGGAAGATCAGCAGGCCACTGCTGATGAACGCTAAGGCATCGCGATGACAAGGCGGGAGACAGACACCTTCGAAATCGACGTGGAATGTCCCCGTTGCCATCATCAGGCGAAGACGCTCGTCGGCTGGATTCGTATTCACACTCAGATGGAATGCTCGAACTGCGGCGACATCATTGACATTGAGAGCAAGAACTTCAGGTGGCACGAACAGCGCTAAGGAAAGCTCTATGATATCGTCCGAACCGCGGTCGCCACGCCTTGCCGTTCTGATTGATGCCGACAATGCCTCGGCCAAGATTGCCGATGGTCTGTTCGAGGAGATTGCCAAAATCGGCGAGGCCAGCGTGCGTCGTATCTATGGCGATTTTTCCAGCTCGCGCTCGAAAGCTTGGGCCGACGTTCTTTCGAAGCACGCAATCATACCCCAGCAACAGTTCGCCTACACGACGGGCAAGAATGCGTCCGACATCACCCTCGTCATCGACGCGATGGATCTGCTCCATAGCGGTCGGTTCGACGGTTTCTGCCTAGTCTCCTCCGACAGCGATTTCACCCGGCTCGCGGCCCGGATACGCGAACAGGGAATCGACGTATTCGGCTTCGGCGAGCAGAAGACGCCCGAGAGCTTCCGCCAGGCATGCCGGCGATTTGTCTATACCGAGAACCTGCTGTCGTCCGCGCCTGAAAATGAACCTGAGGCCGTATCGAGCATGAAGCCATTGCAGCCGCCTTCAGCGGCCGTGCCGATCATTCGGAAGATCATCGCGCAGATGGAAAGCGAGGATGGCTGGGTTCCGCTCGGTGCGGTCGGCACGCAGCTTGCCAATCTCGCTTCCGACTTCGATCCCCGCACATTCGGCTTTCGCAAGCTGAGCGATCTCGTCCGCAGGACCAACGCATTTGAGCTTGACCGTCCAGAGGGCGGAACGTTGCGCATCAGGATCAAACCGCAAGCGGCGCGCAAGGGAGGGCGGAAGACGTGACGGAGCGGCGAGGGATACCGACGCCAGCAGATCGATCAAGCCTTTGCCTTCGGGTGAGCCAGGCCCGCGGGCCATGAACGTCTCCGTGTCAACTTCGGAGGGTTGACCGCCCGAGGCTTGGTTTGGCTCATACCTCACCAAAATCTCGTCGCGCTCGCCGACCTGACGACCAGCCAGCGGTCGGCCTTCGAGGTAGTGTCTCAGTTTGAAATTTGCCACTCCGTCAATCGGGGTCAAGCGACTGTCGCACGATAGGCCGAACTCCTATATGCTTGCCGGAAAGCACGGAGGATAAGACCATGCCATTATACCTAACCCGGTTCAGCTACACGCCGGCCACATGGGCTAAGCTCATCAAGAACCCGGAGGACCGCCGAGAAGCGGCGAAGCAGTACATAGAAGCGGTTGGCGGAAAGTTGCACGGCTTCTGGTACGCCTTTGGTGAGCACGATGGCTACAACTTGTGGGAGGCTCCGCACAACGTCTCGATGGCGGCCACGGCGCTCGCGATCGGCTCAGGCGGAGCGCTGAGTTCCATTCAGACGACTGTCCTTCTGACCGTGGAGGACACGCTTGCGGCGCTGCAAAAGGCATCGTCGATTAAATATCGACCGCCTGGAGAACAAGCCTAGATGCGAACCGGACCTAAAGGCCAGAAGCGCCCCGCCGATGTGATCGGCAACGCCGTCCGCGTCATGCGCATAGCCACAGGCGAGGAACGCGACGACACGCCGGACGACGGCAAGAGCGCCGCCGCCAAAGAGCTTGGGGTCGAAGGGCGGAAAGAAGCGCGCCGCCAACATGACGCCGCCACGGGCGCAGCATCAGAGGCGTTGGAAAATCTGGAGGAGATCGGCGCTGGTCGAGCAGGCTGATCTTGATGAAGGCAAGTGGCAGTGGATTGGGGCGGCTCTTGCTCAAGGTTAGGACATTCCGGAACCGATGGAAACGGCGGCGGGTACAGTGGGAAGCTTGTGCACTGAGACAGCAGACGTTCGGATATTGAAGGTAATTGTTTTGTAATGTCGATGTCTCACACAGCCAGCTCAGGCGCGTGATGCTGGGCTGGAAGGATGAAATATCCGGCTTGCAGAACTGTACGCAATTTTCACCTTATCTAAAAATCGCTGGCCCCCAGGAGCGACCTCGCTAGTACACCCATAGCGTATGGGCAGGTCCGGGAGTGTCGATCAGTGCTACGATCCAGGTGATGGTTCAGGCTTGCTAGGTTGAACTGTGCTCGTCCAGGCTCGGTGAAGAAGGCATCCGCGACCGCTCTTGGCACTTTGAGAATGCGCCAATATGCGGCACAACGGCGACTGCAGTGCCGAGCCGGAAGGCAATCTGACGCGCAACGACCCGGTCGCGGGAGACCAATGACGCAAAAAGGCATCACCCTGAAAGACGTTGCGGCAGCCGCCAAGGTGTCGCGCGCCACCGCTGCGCGGGCGCTCAACAGTTATGGCTATGTCGGCGACGAGACGGCGCTTCGCGTGTTGGAAGCCGCTGAAAAATTGGGTTATCGCGGAAACCTCGTCGCCCAGGCGCTGCGCAGCGGACAGTTGCCGATCGTCGGCTTCGTGCCGGGCGATATCCAAAATCCCTTCTTCGCTCGAATAGCCCACGACATTGAGGTGGAGTTGCGCAAGCATCGCCACAACCTGCTGATCGCCAGCAGCGAGGAGAATGTCGAGCAGGAAAAGGAATTGCTGGAAAGCCTGCGCGCGCTCAGCGTTCGCGGCTTCATCCTGGCCCCGACGTCGGCAACCGACAGCCAGCATATCCGGCAGTTGGCGCGTGACGGTTGGCCGATCGTGCTGATCGACCGCGTCGTCAAGGACATGCAATGCGACAGCGTGGTCGTCGACAATGAAGGGGGGGCGCGCGAGGCGGTCGACTATCTGGTCGCCAACGGCCACGAGCGCATCGGTCTGCTGCGGGACGAATCACGCATCTTCACCGCGCAGGAGCGTCTCGCAGGCTATTTAAATTCGCTGCACACGCATGGCGTTGCGCTCGATGAATCGCTGATCAGTGTGTCGCGTTCGACTGTCGAGCATGCCATCGAGGCCACCATCAGGCTGTTCAGCCGGCGCAATCGTCCGACAGCGTTGTTTACGGTCGATAGCCTGATGACCCAGGGCGCGCTTCTGGGCCTGCGCTCGATGGGGCTTTCCGTCCCCCATGATGTCTCGCTGGTCGGCTTCGACGATTTCAATCTCGCCACCTTCACCGATCCGCAGATCACGGTCATCGCCCAGCCCATTTCCGAGATCGGGCCGCTTGCCGCCAAGCTGCTGCTCGAACGATTGGCGGGCAAGAAGGTGGCGCCACGCGACATCCACTTCCCGACGCGGCTGATCGTGCGCGGCTCGGTGGCTCGACCCCGCAGGCGCTGACCGGCGCCTCAAGACGCCAGAGTTACAAATTTAGAATGAGGGGGCTTGCAAAGCGCAAACATGCGTGTCCATTATCCGATGTGAGATCGATCTCATATCCCAGGGAGACGGTCAAAGCTAATTAGACGGCGCATTGACGCTAGCGCCCAGGGCAGAGGCCCTGCCGGATCCGCATACAAGGAAGAACGACATGCTGAATTTCGATAGGGACCGCTTCATCAAGATCCAGGGCGGTGCCGTTTCCATTGCCGGGGAGGCGCGCTCGCTGATGCGCACACTGCTTTCGGATGGCGTCGAGCGGCTATTCTTCATGGGAACCGGTGGCGTCCAGCTTCTGACGCTGCCGGCGATCGAACTGGCCAAGCGCCATTCGACATTTCCGGTGAGCGCCGAATATCCGGCGCAGGTCGTTCTCGATCCACCGGCCGGTCTCGACAGCAAGGCCGCGGTCGTCATTCCGTCACTGTCGGGCACGACCAAGGAAAGTGTGGAGCTCATGACGTTCCTGAAAAAGCGAGGCGTGCGCACGATCTCGCTGACCGGTCATTCCGACACGCCGATCGCGCAGGAAGCCGACCACAATTTCACGAATTTCGCCGAGGACGACACCTCCTCGGAATCCTTCTACCTGCAGACGTTGCTGATCGTCCTGGCGCTGCTGGCCGAGCGCGGACAATATGATGGCTTCGACGCGGCCGTCGCCGAGCTGAAGCTTTTGCCGGGCCTGCTCGCCGATGCCAAGGCCGACTTCGAGGACGAGGCCGCCGAGCTGGCCAGGACCATCAAGGACGAGACCTATCACATCTTCACCGGCGCCGGGTCGGTCTGGCCGCAAGCCAACTATTACGGCATGTGCATCCTGGAAGAGATGCAGTGGATCCGGACCCGCCCGGTGCATGCCGCGGACTTCTTCCATGGCACGCTGGAACTGGTCGAGCCGGGGGTCAGCGTCTTTGTGTTCAAGGGTGAGGATGCCCTTCGGCCCCTGGCCGACCGGGTCGAGAATTTCGCCAGGCGCTATACGGATCGCGTGCGCGTACTCGATGCCGCGTCGGTCAAATTGCCGGGCATCTCAAAGCAGGTGCGCACCATGATCTCTCCGGTCCTGCTCGCCACCTTGCTCGAGCGGTTGAGCGCGCATCTTGAAGTGCTGCGCAACCACCCGCTGACGACACGCCGCTACTACAAACGCGTTGAATACTGATCCACTCTCACCTGGCAAGGAGCTGCTTATGAAACGTTCGCTGCAAGTCGTGGCGGTCACAGTGGCCGCGGCATCATCACTGGGCCTGTCGATGAGTGGCGGTTCCGCCGCTTCGCCGGCGGTGGCGGCCGACCCCAACGCCAAGGTCGAATATAGCGGCACGCTGTCGATCCTGACCAAGTTCGGGCTGCAGCAGCTGTCGCCTTATTTCGTCAACATGGCGCAGGCCTATGAGAAGCTCCATCCGGGCGTGAAGGTCGAGCTCATCCAGGAGAGCGATGACAGCGTGAAAGGCAAGACCAAGACGCTGGTCGCCTCCAACTCGCTTCCTGATATCTACTTCTCCTGGACGGGCAGCTGGGGCGGCAATTTCGTGCGCGGCAACCGCGCCGTCGACCTGAGCAAGGTCATCGGTCCGGACACCGACTGGGGCAAGACGCTCTCTCCGGCCGCCGTCAAGGCGTTCGAGTACAACGGCAAGCCCTATGGCATCCCGCTTTACCAGGATGCCAAGTTCATGGGCTACAACAAGCAGATGTTCGCCAAGCTCGGCCTGAAGGCGCCTGCCAATTTCGAAGAGCTGCTGGCCAGCTGCGACGCCATCCGCAAATCGGGCACGACGCCGATCTCGCTGGGCAACAAGGAAGCGTGGCCGGCGGTCCATTATGTCGGCCAGCTGCTCGCCTACAACGTGCCGCAGGCGACTTTGGAGCGCGACTTCGATCCGGCCAGCGCCGAATACACCGATCCAGGCTATGTCGCCTCGCTTAGAGAGTTCAGCCAGCTCGTCCAGCGCTGCACCGATGGCGCCGAGGTCAATGGCACGTCGTATGCCTCGGCCCTGCAGGCTTTCACCAATGCGCAGTCGGCCATGTACTATCAGGAAATCATCGAGTTCGATCAGGCCGCGACGCCGGACTCGGCGCTGAAGCCGGCTGATTTCGGCTTTTTCAGGCTGCCCGTGCCCGATGGCGCCAAGGGCGACCCGAAATCGATCGAGGGCGCTCCCGAAGGCTACATGATCAATGCGGCCTCCAAGAAAATCCCGCTAGCGATCGATTTCATGAAGTTCGTGACCTCGAAGGAAAACGCGCAGATCCTGTCGGCGCCACCTTACGGCCAGCCGAGCGCTACCATCGGCGGCGCCTCGGAATCGAACATGAGCGCTTCGGTGGTCGAGGGCCTCAAGGACATCAACGCGGCTTCCTACCTCATGCCCTGGCTGGACACCGCCAATCCGCCGCGCGTTGCGGCTGTATGGCTGTCCAGCCTGCAAGCGCTGGCGGGTGGCTCGATGACACCTGAGCAGGTCATGGACGAGGTGCGCAAGGCGGCCTCAGCCGCCAAATAAGGCAGACCATGGTCAGGGCATCGCAGACAATGGAAAGCGGCGCCGGGCTTCTCGGCGCCGCCATGCCGCGGAGGCGAAGAAGCCTGCGGGTCCGCTTCGGCAATCTGTTGTCGTTCCGATGGGCGGCGATGGCGCTGATCCTCATCGGCTGGTTCGTCTACTATCCGATCGTCGACAATTTCATCGTCAGCACCACCGACCAGGACATCTATACCGGCGAGGTCACCAATGTCGGCCTCGCCAACTACGACCGGCTCCTGCATGATCCGATCGTGCTGGTCGCACTGTGGAACAACTGCCTCTACGCCGTCATCTCCGTCGTCTTCCAGGTCTTCGGCGCGTTTCTGCTCGCCGCCATCATCGAGGATCTGAAGACCGAGCGCTGGCGTCGTCTATGGCGCGCCGTCTACTTCGTGCCCTCCGCCATCTCGATCACGGTCACCGGCTTGCTGTTCTATTTCATCTACCAGCCGCAGATCGGCTTGCTGGATGCCGCGCTCGGCCGCCTTGGTCTTGGCCAGTTGGTCCTGCCCTGGCTCGGCAACGAGCACACGGCCATCTACGCCATCATCGCCATGAGCCAATGGCAAGGCTTCGGCTATTCGACGTTATTGTTTGCCATCGCGATCCAGAAAATCCCACGCGACCTTTACGATGCCGCCACGATGGACGGGGCAGGCCCGCTGCGCCGCCTGTGGAGCATCACCTTCCCGCTGACCCGCGAAATGACCGGGCTGATGATCATCGTCACCATCACCGGGGCGTTCCAGGTGTTCAACGAGGTCATGGTCATGACCGCCGGCGGCCCCAACAACAGCAGCCAGGTGCTTGGCACATGGCTCTATCAGAAAGCGTTCATCGAGGACAATTTCGGCTATGGCGCAGCGATTGCCGCAGTCATCTTCGTGCTGACCATGCTCACCGGCGCGGCACAGCTCTGGTACACGAAGCGTCGCCGGGTGCAGCTATGAGCGCGACCCTTGCAGCCGGGCGGCGCCGGCACGTCAATGTGTGGCCCGTCATCGCCAGGACGTTCCTTCATTCGTTCCTCGTCTGCCTCGGCGTCGTCGTCATCTATCCACTGATCTGGATGGCTCTCAGCGGCTTCAAGGACAACGCGCAAATCTTCGGCGATCCCTTCGCCCTGCCGTTGCACTGGTCCTGGAACAACTATGTGCAGGCCTGGAACCAAGGCGTTCGCGGCTATGTGACCGTCTCCGTCCTGGTGACCATCGCCTCGGCTATTTGCACCGTGCTCATCAGCGCCTGGACGGCCTTCGGCCTGACCCGGACCAGGATGCGGGCAAAATCGCTTGTCGTCGCCATCGTGCTGGGCGGGCTGATGCTCAGCCCTACCGTGGCGATCATCCCGCTGGTGAAGATGTTGCAGGCGCTCGGCCTCTATAACACCTATTGGGCGCTGATCATTCTGTATACGGCGTTCCGGGTGCCGTTCACCACCTTCCTCATCCGCGCCTATATGCTGGACCTGCCCGGCGATCTCGACGAGGCAGCCACGATAGACGGCGCCAGCGAAGGCCAGATCTTCTGGCGCATCACTTTGCCGCTGTGCCGGCCAATCATCATCTCGTGCGTCATCCTGCACGTCCTGTTCGCCTGGAACGAGTACCTGTTTGCCATGGTGTTCACGAGCGGCAGCGATGTGCAGACGCTGCCGGTCGGCCTGACTTCGATCATGGCAACGCACGGGACGAACTATGCCGTGGTGTTCGCGGCCATGACCATCTCGGCGCTGCCCATCGTCGTCGTGTTCTTTGCCGCGCAGCGCTACTTCATCCGTGGCCTGTCCGAAGGCATCGGCAAGTAGCTTTCCCCTGAAAGGACACTTTATGCCGCAGCTTGCATTTCACCAGCTGATCGGAGCCAACTTCAGCTTTCAGCACTTTCCCTTCGACCAGGTCGCCAGGATCATCCGCGACTTCGGGATGCGCGAGATCGAATTGTGGGGGGTTGCCCAGCATCTCGACCTCTTCCACGCGACCGACGCGCGTGTCGATACGGTCGGCCGCGTGCTGGCCGACAACGGCCTGTCCACCTGGTGCTTCACCCCTGAGCAGGTGCTCTACCCGATCAACATCGCCTCGGGTGATGCGGAGCTGCGCCGCGCCAGCATCGATCGGTTCCGCCGCGCCGCCGACATCTGTGCGATGCTCGGCGCGCGCTATCTGTTCCTGACGCCGGGCCGCGGGTTCGAGAGCGAGACGCAGCAGTCGGCCTGGGGACGCGCGGTCGAGGCGCTCGGCCAGATCGCCGCCCATGCCCGCGGCAATGGCGTGCGCTGCCTGCTCGAACCGCTGCAGCGGTTCGAAACCAACGTTGTCAACGACGCGGCAGGCCTGCGGCGGATGCTGGACGAGCTGGGCTCCGACAATATCGACGTGGTGCTGGATTCCGTCGCCATGGCCACGGCCGGCGACACGGTGGCGGGTTATATGGAGTTGTTCGGTTCCCGCCTGGCGCATGTCCAGCTCGTCGACGGCTCACCTGGCGGGCATCTTGTATGGGGGGACGGGTCCCTGCCGCTCGGCCGCTACGTCAGTGAACTGGCCGACCTGGGATACGCGGGAAAGATCACTTTCGAGCCCTTCGGCAACGGCTCCTACGCGCTGGATCCGGTCAAGGCCTGGACAGGCTGCCTCGACGCCATCGAGCCTTACCTGAACCGCGCGGCGGTGCCGGCATGAGGCGGACACGGAATCTTGTCGCGGTTGGCGACAATTGCCTCGACGCCTATCTCAGCCACGGCCTGCTCACCGTTGGCGGCAACGCCTTGAATGTCGCCGCGCAGTGGCGGCGCAGCGGCGTGACTGCACGCTATTTCGGTGCGGTCGGCAATGACCCCGAAGGCGAGGTGGTGCTTGCCGGGCTGGCCGGCGTCGGCCTGACGCCGGACGATGTCGAATGCCTGCCCGGCGACACCGCCGTGACCTTGCTTCGCGACGAGGCCGGCGATCGGAAATTCCTACACGAATCCTTTGGCGTCGGCGAAAATTACATGCCTTCGCAGCAGCACTACGCGCTGATCGCCTCAGCCGACTGGGTGCATCTTGGCACCAATGCCAACAGGGAGCTTGTCCGCCGGCTAGTCGCCGATCATGTGCCGTTCAGTGTCGATGTCTCGACGGCGCATCTGGCGCTGCCACTCGAAGGGGTTCCGATGCTGTTTGCCTCCGGGCCCGACGCGGCCGATGCTCCGGTCGAGCCGTTGTTGGCCGCGCTGAGGGCGGCCGGTGCGAGACAGGTGGTTCTGACCTGCGGCAAACGCGGCGCCTACTTCGACGACGGCACCAGCGTCGTGCACGCGCCGGCGACGCCGGTCGATGTGGTGGACACATGCGGCGCCGGCGACAGCTTCATCGCCATGTTCCTCACCGGCTTCCATTTCGATGGCCTTGGCGCAGAGGACGCCTTGCGCAAGGCTTCGCTCGCGGCGGCGCAAACCTGCACGCATCTCGGCGGCTTTCCCCAGAAGCCGCATCCCTTGCCGGACTGGCTTCGAGCCAAATATGCCAGCTTCATCACCGCCCCCAGGGAGCCTGACCAATGACGTCGCTTCGACTGCGACAGCCGGCGGTAGCGCCTGCGCCCGACCGGTCGTTCTGGCTGCAGGACATCGGCGCCGGCGCCGCGACGGAGCCGTTGCAGGGCAGCGAACGCGCCGATGTGCTGATCGTCGGCGGCGGCTATACCGGCTTGTGGACGGCGCTGCGCATCCGCGAGCTCGCGCCGGATACGCGCGTCATCGTGCTCGAAGCCGATCTGTGCGGTTCAGGAGCGTCGGGCCGAAATGGCGGCCAGGTCCATTCCTGGTTCGCCGAGCTCGACCAGATCAGCGCCGTCGTCGGTCTCGAAGAGGCGCGGCAACTATGCGCCGACACGGTGACGGCGATCGCCGAGCTGAAGGCGTTGCACCGGGCCGGCACGATCGACATGGATCTGCGGCTCGACGGATGGCTGTGGACGGCGAGTTCAAAAGCCCAGGAGGGCGCATGGGATCGCGCGGTTGCCATGACGGCGGCGGCGGGCGAGCACCGCTTCAAACCGCTGACGGCCGACGATATCAAACGCCGCACCGGGTCGTCGGCATCCTATGCCGGCGTCGTCGAGACCAATGCCGGCACGCTCCATCCGGCCAAGCTGGCCGTAGGATTGCGCAAACTGGCCTTGGCGCGCGGTGTCATCATTCATGAACGCAGCCCTGTCCTCGACATCGAAGCGGGCAAGATGTGCACAGCGCGCACGGCGCAGGGCACGGTGCAGGCCGACAAGGTGGTGGTGGCCGCCAATGCCTGGCTGTCGGCGCTGCCGGAACTGCGCCGCCATCTCTATGTCGTCGCCAGCCAGGTGATCGCCACCGCGGCCGTGCCCGAACTGCTCGACAGCATCGGCTGGCGCGACGGCGCCTCGATCTGCGATTCCCAGGCCCAGGTGCTTTACTACCAGCGCACCCCTCAAGGGCGGGTGGTCTTTGGCCGCGGCAGCGGCGAGGTGGCCTTGGCCGGCAATTTCGGCGCCGGCTTCAACCGCAGCCCCCAGCACGGCCGCGATAATCTGCGTGAACTCACCCGGGTCTATCCGCAATTGCGCGGTGTGCGGGTTGACTATGACTGGGCCGGTCCGATCGACTGCGTGCCCGAGCACGTTCCCGTCTTCGATCACCTGCGCGATCACCCCAACATCTTCTACGGCATGGGTTTCAAGGGGACTGGCATCGCGCAGACACCGATCGGCGGGCGCATCCTGGCCAGTCTCGTCCTGGAGCGGAAGGACCGCTGGAGCGCCAGCGGCCTGGTCGGCATCGGGCGTCGAACCTCGCTGCCGCCGGAGCCGTTTCGCTATTTCGGTGCCCAACTTGTCCGCAGTGCTGTGCGCCGCAAGAACGAGGCCGAGATCCGCGACCGGAAGGCGGACAGGATCACCAATCTGCTGGCTGGCCTGAAGCCGGGTTCTCGCAACAGATAGTCATTGTGCCAAGACTCCTGCCCGGAGCCGTCCGGGCCCACAAGCGTGCGTGCAAGCGTCGCTGGGCGGCCGTACCCAATGTGATTGCTCCAAGCACCGGACTGTCGCATCACCTTGAGTTAAAGATGAGCGGCGAAACCCACCATCAGCGGAGCGCCTCGGCCTTCTCAAGATGGCCGGGTGTGTGAATCCCACATCTCGTGAAGAAAAGATCGAAAGGCGTCTGACGTGCGGCTTCAAGCTACGCAACGTACGCCGATCGCGCGCGTTTTGTTTAGTGCGAGGGCCGTGCCCGATCTGAGGGCCAGCGTTATTTGCAACCGGAGGCGACTGGGATGTCTAAGTTCAAAGAAGCCCTTGAACGCGGTAAGCAAGCTCACCGTCGGCAGGAGGACCATGCCCCCGACGACGAGGCGGATGAGGATGCGCCGGTGCCGGACTTTGGTACGCAGGCCACTGCCTGGCTGAACGACGTCGTAGTTGCATCGTTGGAAGCGGCCAAGGCTGAGGTGGCGAGTGAGGTGACCATCAACATCGTCACTATGCCGCGCGGCGAATTCGAAGCGCTGACGCCCTCCCTGCGGTTCCAAATCTATAAGGACCGAGGATTGGAACAGGAAGCAGAACGGACATTCACGGTCAGCACTCAGGTGAGTGGAGAGGTGTCCGTTTCCGCACCCGGGATGGTGGCGGAGGAGGTTGGAAATATAGGGGATAAGTCTGACGAGAGATTCCGCAACTTAGTGGTCAGGCTGATCGAGGACGCCGCCAAAGCTTAGCCCATCTGCCCCTGTCTATGACAAAAACGGTGGGCAGAGGCGAGAGGCGGTGGTTGGCCCAGCCGCAGTCGGCAGTCACAACAAGGTATCCAGTCCTTCGGGGCACTGAGAGTGGATCAATCAAGCTTGGCGCGGTTTGGAACGGACACGGAGGAGCAAACAATGGCGCAAGACAAATACGAACGCATTCGTCGGCGCGCTTATGAAATCTGGCAGCGCAGCGGCGAGCTGCATGGCCACCATGAAGAACACTGGAATCAGGCAAGCACGGAAATCGATCGCGAAGACTATGGGCTTGGCGAACAACCCGGTGCAGCGATGCCCGGCGCAGCTACCATCCCATCGGGCCAACCGCACCCTCAGGTCGCCGAGGCGCTGGCGCGAAAAGCCAGGATGGCCGGCGATCAGTCGCGAGAGCCGGCTAAGGATGATTCGAAGCCGCAAAACCGCAATCGGCGGACAGGCATTTGAACTACGTCTATCATGGATCTGAATATCGATCAGGCGCTGCAGGACGTCAAACGGGCGCGCCGACTTTCTGCAGTGATAGGCCGCGCCCGACGCGGCGAATTCGCAATCCTACTCTGCGGCCGTCTCGGATGGCACCTCTGCCGGCCCCGAAGGCTCGGCCTCGGCACGGGGCATGCGCCGTGAAACCAGCGACCTGAGCGTGACGTAGAACACCGGCGTCAGGAACAGGCCGACGAAGGTGACGCCAAGCATGCCGGAGAACACCGCGGTGCCGAGCGACTGGCGCATTTCTGCGCCCGGGCCCGTTGCGATCATCAGCGGCACGACGCCGAGGATGAACGAGAAGGCGGTCATCAGGATCGGCCGCAGCCTGAGCCGGCAGGCTTCGACGGCAGCCTCGGCGGCCGACAGCCCGCGTTCCTGCGCTTGCCGCGCGAATTCGACGATCAGGATCGCGTTCTTGGCGGCAAGCCCGATCAGCACGATGAGGCCGATCTGCACGAGATGTTGTTGTCCAGCCCTCGGAAAGACACGCCGAGCAACGCCGCGAGCACGCCGAGCGGCACCACCAGCACAATGGCGAACGGCAGCACCCAGCTTTCATATTGCGCCGCCTTCCGCCGACGGATGCGAGCCGATTGCCCCGCTGCATCCAGGAAGACGGAAGGCTGAGGCCAAGTGCTCGATCTTATGTGATCGGCTCGACCCTAAATTAGCTATTTTGTATGTCCGGCGGACTTCAGTCGGGACGGCGTCGGGACGGCAAGCGGAGATTGCGGGCGTTAATCACCGCATTAGATGCGGAGATTAATCTTGCTTTTGCGGTGAATGTCGAGCAGAACATCCGCATGAGGTGCGGAGATTATGAGTTATATCCATGAACGGGACGACTGGCCGGAGTTTCGCTGGGATCACAAGGTTCTGGCGGAGCCGTTTGCATCCGTGCGCCACCGCCAGGGGCGGCTGATCGGGCGGATGGAAGGGCTCGGCTTTGGCCTGCGCAGCGAAGCCACGCTCCAGACCTTGACTGAGGACGTACTCAAATCCAGCGAGATCGAGGGCGAAATCCTCGATCGCGACCAGGTGCGCTCATCCATTGCCCGGCGTCTGGGCATGGATATAGGGGGGCTGGTCCCGGCGCATCGCGATGTCGAAGGCATCGTCGAGATGATGCTCGATGCGACGCAGAAATACGATCAGGCGCTCACCGACGAGCGGTTGTTCGGATGGCATGCGGCCCTGTTTCCGACGGGGCGCAGTGGCATGCAAAAGATCAGAGTTGGCGCATGGCGGGATGACAGTTCAGGGCCGATGCAGGTTATTTCGGGGCCGGTTGGGCGCGAGCGCGTTCATTACGAGGCGCCGAAGGCCGCGCGCGTTGCGGACGATATGAGCGCACTCCTTGCCTGGTTCAATGAGGAGCAGGGCTTCGATCCCGTGCTGAAGGCAGGCATCGCGCATCTGTGGTTCGTGACCGTTCACCCGTTCGAGGACGGCAACGGACGCATCGCGCGGGCGATCGCCGACATGCAGCTTGCGCGCTCGGAGGATAATCCGCAGCGCTTTTACAGCATGTCGGCGCAGATCAGGCAGGAGCGCAAATCGTATTACAATATCCTGGAATCGACGCAGAAAGGCGATCTCGACATCACCGAGTGGCTCATGTGGTTTGTTGCCTGTCTTTCGGGCGCGTTTGAGCGAGCCGAAACCATTCTGGGCGGCGTGCTCACGAAGGCGCGGTTCTGGGAGAAGCATGCGGCGGACCCTCTCAACGAGCGCCAGCGCGACATGCTGAACCGGTTGCTCGATGAGTTTGAAGGCAAGCTCACATCGTCCAAGTGGGCGATCATCGAGAAATGCTCCCCCGATACGGCGCTGCGCGACATCAGTGATTTGCTGGGCCGGGGTATGTTGATCAAGGATGAGGGCGGCGGGCGCAGCACCAGTTATTCGCTGGTGAAGCTGGACTGACGGCTGCGCATGCCGGGTTGGTGTAAGGAAGAAAGGGTGAGGTCAAGATGCCGCTGAAGGGGATACAGCCGCGGGATATCAATGAGCAGCATCTCCAGGGATTGATTTGCCGGGCAGGTGCCGGAAGGCAAAACACTCGATTACAACCAGGACTTGCCTGCGAGCAGTGACGGCGCCAAGAAGGACTTTCTTGCCGACCTGTGCTCATTTGCGAACGCCTGCGTTCGATCACCCTTCCTGAATCGGGCTGCTTGGGATCGTCTTCCTTGGCCGCGACGGTGGGTTGCGGCAGCCAATTTAAGAAAATCGAATTGACGAGGAGGCCAACTGGCGCTAGTGGACAGGGTTATACAGGTATATTGAACAGGTTTGCATATGGCTCGATCTGCATTTCCCCTATCGCCTGGCGTCGCCAAGCCGGAGCAGATCGCGACCGTTCTCGAAAAGGAAATCCGCTCCGGCGTTCTGGGCTTTGGCGAGCGTCTGCAGAGCGAGAACGAGCTGGTGCAGCGCTTCTCCGTCAGCCGCAACACGGTGCGCAAAGGATTGGAGGAGCTTTCCAATCGCGGCCTTATCACCACCCGCGTCGGCATCGGCTCATTCGTGACCTTCGACGGAAAGAGGGTTGACGATTCTATTGGCTGGTCGAGGGCGCTGGCCAATGCCGGGGCGAACGCCGAAACGCGCACGCTGCGACTGGAGGTCATCGAGGATGCTGAGTTGGCGGCGAGGCTTGGCATACAAAACCCAGCTTTCATCGCTGTCGATCGCGTGCGCAGCAATGCCGCCGACGGTCATGCAATCTCTATAGAACGCAGCCGCATGCCTTTGTCCCCGGAGTTGGAGGAAGTTCCGCTCAAGGGTCTGCGCGAGGGCTCTCTTCACCAGACACTGCGCAGCGCTGGTCTGGTGCCCGATCACGGCGAGGAGTGGGTCGATATCGAAATGTTGAGCGGCGAGGACGCCGCGGTCCTCAATTGTCCACCGGGCACGCCGTTCCTTCGCGGCCGGCGGCTAACGCGGGCCGCCGACGGTCGGCCGATCGAATATGTCGTCAGCCTGCTCAATCCCCAGCACTTCGCCCTGCATCTGGAGTTTTGAGCGATGAAGGGGAGGTACAGGGAGGCGGTGGTTGATCGGGCGATGGGTGCGCTGCTAGGCGGCGCGCTTGGCGATGCGCTGGGCATGCCGACGCAGCTTCTGTCGCCTGCCGAGATCAGGTCGGCCTATGGATTTGTCGACAGGTTGGTCGCGCCGGTGCCGGATCATCCAGTCTCGCGCGGCCTGCCGGCCGGCGCCATCACAGACGATACCGAACAGACCCTTTTGCTCGGCCGTATCCTATTGGAATCGGGGCCCGCCTTCGACCATCGTCGCTGGGTCAACGCGCTGCTCGACTGGGAGCGCGACGTCAAGGCTCGCGGCTCCTACGACCTGCTCGGGCCCTCAACCAAGCGCGCCATAGATGCCATCAATGACGGGATCGAGCCGGAGGAAGCCGGGCGCACCGGCGATACCAACGGAGCGGCGATGCGGATCGCCCCGGTCGGCATCCTAATGCCGCCGGAATCCCTGGATGCATTGGTCGCCAAGGTGGACGAGACATGCCGCGCGACCCACAACACCTCGATTGCCATCGCGTCTGCTGCGGCTGTTGCGGCCGCGGTCAGCTGCGGAATATCCGGCGCGAGCTGGCAGGAAGCGTCCAGCCATGCTGCCGAGGCGGCCAGGCGTGGCGCGGCTCTCGGGCGTTGGGTCACAGGCGGCGACGACATGGCAGCGCGCATCGACTGGGCGCGGGCCCTTGTGCGTGGCAAGCCCCGCGACGAAGCCATAGCGCTGATTGTCGATCTGGTCGGCACCGGCGTCATCAGTCAGGAGTCGATACCCGCTGCCTTCGCGGTTTTGGAAGTAGCCCGGGGCGATCCGTGGCAGGCGGCCGTCATTGCCGCCAACCTCGGCGGCGATACCGACACGATCGGAGCAATCGCTGCCGGCATGGCAGGCGCCTGCGCTGGACTGTCCGCGCTGCCGCGGGAGAGGATTGCCGAGTTGAAGGGTCTCGATCTGGACGAGGTACGCCGGCTCGCCGGCGATCTTGTTTCGGCACGTTTGGCACAAGGCGGTGGGGAGGCGGCAGCATGAGCGGGCGTCTCGTCCATATCGGCAGCGCGGTGGTCGATTACATCTACCGCATCGACGCCTTGCCGGCGTCCGGGACGGAGAAGACTGCTTCGAGCTATGCGCAGGTCGCCGGCGGCGGCTTCAACATGATGGTCGCTGCGAGCCGCACCGGCATGAAAGTGGTATTCGCGGGCCAGCTCGGCAGCGGACCCAATGGCGACTTCCTGCGCACCGCCTTCGCCGAGGCGGGCATCGAAACGCTGATGCCGCCATCGCCTGTCATGGACAGCGGCAATTGCGTCGCCATGATCTCGGACGATGCCGAACGCACCTTCGTGTCATGGCCGGGTGCCGAAAGCGTGCTGAGCCTCGACATGATGGCGCCGGTGGTGGTTGGGCCGGGGGATTGGGTGTTCACTTCCGGCTATACGCTGAGCTACCCTGGGAGTCGCGACGCGCTGACCGACTGGATCGAGGCGCTGCCGGCCGGATTGCCTTTCGTCTTCGACCCAACGCCGGTCATTTCGGACATTCCGCGCGCCGTCCTGTCGCCGGTGCTTGCCCGTGTCACCTGGTTGAGCTGCAACGCCACCGAAGCGGCCGAGATTGCCGGTCCGGGCGATGTGGGAGCACTCGCGGCACGGCTTCTGGCCGACCATTGCCCGCAGGCGGCCGGCGTCATCATCCGCTCTGGCGCGAAGGGCTGCCATGTGCTGCTGGCAGACGGGTCCGCCCGCACCATTCCCGGTTTCAAGGTCGCAGGCATCGACACCAACGGCGCCGGCGACACCCATATCGGCGCTTTCGTCAGCGCATTGGCCCGCGATATGCGTGCCTTCGAGGCGGCGCACTATGCCAACGCGGCCGCGGCCATTTCGGTTACCCGTCACGGCGGCTCATCGGCGCCGACCGACGAGGAAATCCAGACTTTCCTGAGCCATGCGGACGGTTCTTCGACCGGTGCGCCAGGCCAGACCCAGAAGGCCGACCAGACAGCCTGAAAAGCCCGGGAAGCGGGCATCACACAGAGAGGAGCGAACCATGCGCATGCCTGACTTGACTGCCCTGCTGACGGCGACCGCCGTCTTCACCTCCGCGCTCGCCTTTGCGGCCAAGGCCGACGAAGTGCATGTGCTCAACTGGAAGGGCTACGGAGCCGACGAATCCTGGGCCGTTGCAGCCTTCGAGAAGGCGACCGGCAATAAGGTCGTCAACGACTTCTTCAATTCCGAACAGGAAATGCTGACCAAGATCCGGACCAATCCCGGGCTCTACGACGTCGTCATGATCAACGCCGCCTTCAATGACCAGGCGATGGCGGAAAAGCTGATCCAGCCGATAGATACCTCCAAGATGCCGAACTATGCCGACATCGCCAAGGACAAGGCGAGCTCGCCGATGCTCGACCATGACGGCAAGGTGTATGGCGTGCCGTGGGTCTGGGGCCTGACGGCGCTCGCCATCAACGATAAATCCTTCGACAAACCGCCGACGTCGATCGCCGAGATGTGGAATCCCGCCCACAAGGGCCGCGTCATCATCCGCGACGACGCCGTCGAAGCGGTCCAGTTCGGCGCTATCGCCACCGGCCAGAATATCAACGACATCAAGGACATGGGTGCGGTCAAGGCGAAGCTCACCTCGCTAATGCCGCAGATCAAGACCTTCTGGAGCTCGGAGAACGACTGGAACCAGATGGTCGCCTCCAACCAGATCGACATCGGCACCTATTGGAGCGGCTCGGCCGACCGGGCCAAGACCCACTTCAAGCTTCCGGTCTCGCTGGTCATCCCTCAGGAAGGGGCGGTCGCCTGGCTCGACGCCTTTTCCATTCCGGCCGGTTCCAAGAACGTTGCCGGCGCCGAGGCCTTCATCAACTACATGATCGACCCGAAATTCTATGTCGAATGGGTCACCAAGGTCGGCGCGCCGGTTTCGGCTAACACAAAGGCAGTGGAAGCGTTGCCCGAGGATGCCTTCAACCGCAAGGTGATGGGCAGCCCCGAGGTAGCCAAACGCATCCAGTTCCAGGCACCGATCACCGATGCCCAGCGAAAAGCCTATCTGGAGCTCTGGCAGCAGCTGAAGGTCGACGTGAAGTAACAAGACGCCGAGATCAGCCGACCATCAGGCTGGCTGATCCTTCCTATCCTGGGGAGGAGGGTATCATGACAGCACAGGCTGCGACGGCGTCGCGCAGCGGGCTGAAATCGGCTCTGCCGCTGCTGGCGCCCGCCTATCTGTGGCTGACGGTGGCTATCTTCCTGCCGCTGTCGGCCATGGTGTTCTTCTCCTTCATGAGCGACCTGCCGTTGTCGGGAAAGCCGTGGGCGTTCACGCTCGGCAATTATGCCGCCTTCTTCTCGCAAAGCCTTTACCTGACGTTGCTGCTGGCCTCGCTGCGCCTCGGCCTCGAGGTGACGCTGTGGTGCATCGTCATTGGCTATCCCGCGGCCTACGTGCTGGCCAAGGTGCTGAAGGGCCGCAGCCGCGAGGCGATCTTCCTGCTCGTCATCCTGCCTTTCTGGTCGAACGGGCTGGTGCGCATCTTTTCCTGGGCGATGGTTTTGCGCGAAGGCGGCATTCTCGACACAACGCTCAACGCGGTGCTGCCGTTCAAGATCAACATCGACCTGATGTATTCCTATCCGGCCGTCATCATCGGGCTGGTGCACTCCTACGTGCCCTACATGGTGCTGACCTGTTATCTCACCCTGCAGGCGATCGACGACTCGCTGATCGAGGCCGGACGCTCGCTCGGCGCCTCGCGGCTGCAGGTGCTGAAGCGAGTGATCCTCCCGCTGTCGATGCCCGGGCTGGTGGCGGGCGCGGCGCTCATCTTCGTGCCAGTCGTCGGCTCCTTCATGGAACCGCGCATTCTTGGCGGGCGCACCGGCACGTTCTACGGCACGCTAATCGAGGACCAGTTCGTCGCCGTGTTCAACTGGCCGCTGGGAGCGGCACTCTCCTTCATACTGCTCGCCGTCGTCCTGGTCATCCTGGCGATCGCCTCACCGGTGCTGCGAAGGGCCGCGTGATGGCGACGACGCGTATCCTGGAATGGCTGGGCCGGATCTACATCTTAATGCTGCTCGCCTTCCTCTACCTGCCGATCATCATCATGGCGCTGATGTCGTTCAACGTCTCGCCCTTCTACCAGCTGCCGTTCGAATGGACGACGGAGTGGTACGCTTCGCTCTGGCAAAACGACCAGTTGATCGCGGCCACCCGGAACAGCATCGAGATCGCCGTCATCACGACCATCATCTCGACCGTGCTGGGTTCAGCGGCGTCGCTGGCGCTTTACCGCTATGAATTCCGCGGCAAGAGATTCCTGCAGGCGCTTCTCTTCCCGCCGATCGCCATTCCGTGGCTGATCACCGGCACGGCGATGCTGATCTTCTTCTTCGGCATCGGCATCGGGCGGGGCCTGTTCGCCATCCTGCTCGGCCATGTCGCACTGGCGCTGCCCTATGTCATTGTGGTCGTCTCGGCCCGGTTGCAAACCTTCGCGCCGGAGCTGGAAGAGGCGGCCCGCTCGCTCGGCGCCAACCAGTGGCAAGTGACGATGCGCGTCACGCTACCCTGGATCATGCCTGGCGTCATTGCCGGTGGGCTGTTTGCCTTTGCCGTGTCGTTCGACCAGTTCGTGGTGTCGTATTTCCTGGCGACACCCGGACAGACGACGCTGCCGGTCGAAATCTACGCCGCGATCCGCAAGGGGTTCACGCCCGAGATCAACGCGGTATCGACCATTATCATTGTCGTGTCGATGGCGCTGATGCTGCTTACGGCGCGCTTGTTTAGATTCGGCGGAGAAAAGTAATGGCCGAGGTGCAAGTCCGGAATGTCTCGCGCAGCTTCGGCGCTATGAAGGCACTGGACGACGTGTCGATCGACTTTCCCGACGGCGGCTTCTATGCGCTGCTCGGGCCATCGGGCAGCGGCAAGACCACGCTCCTGAGGCAGATCGCCGGTTTCGATTTCCCCGACAGTGGCCGTATTTCCATCGGCGGCGACAACGTCGAGCGGGTCCCGGTCGAGAAGCGGCGCATCGGGATGGTGTTCCAGAATTATGCGCTGTTTCCCAACATGAGCGTCGCCGACAACGTCGCTTTCGGCCTATCGGTGCGAGGCGAGGCGAGGGCCACCGTTCAGGCCGAGGTTCAGCGTGCGTTAGACTTGGTTCAATTAGCCAAGCTCGGCGGCCGGCGTCCGCATCAGCTTTCCGGGGGCCAGCGTCAGCGCGTTGCGTTGGCCCGCGCCATAGTGACGACGCCTCGCGTGCTCTTGCTCGACGAACCGCTCTCGGCGCTCGACAAGGCGCTGCGCGTCGACATGCAGGTGGAATTGAAACGTATCCAACGCGAGGTCGGCATCACCACCATTTTCGTCACCCACGACCAGGAAGAAGCGCTGACCATGGCCGACCGAATCGGCATCCTCCGCGATGGCCGTCTGGTGCAGGAAGGCCCGCCAGAAGACATTTACGACCAACCGAAGAGTGAGTTCGCGGCGATCTTCCTCGGCGATGCCAACATCCTGCGCGGCGAGGCAACCGGGAGCGGCATCAGGTTGGCCGACGGCACGGCAATCGCCACAGCGGCCGGTGTACACGCGGTCGCAGGCGGCAAGGTGAGTTGCGCGGTGCGGCCTGAGCGCATCCAGATTGTTCCCGTCTCTGCGGGCACGGGCTCGGCCGGCAACATGATGAGCGGCCGGGTCTCGAAGCGCATCTTCGCCGGCAATTCCAGCACCTACTTCGTCGAGCGCGCTGGCGACACGATCAAGGTGCTGGTCAAGAATGACGGTTCCCAGAAGCTTGTGGAAGGACAAGATGTGCTGTTGCGTTGGTCGGCTGAAAGCACGGTCCTGATCCAGAGAGGATAATTGCATACCGCAGGCAGTAATGAACCTCCTATCGCACGCGGGTAGTGTCTCAGTTTCAAATTTGACGGCTAGGCGAAAGCGCCTCGCCACGTTTGCTCCCATAGGCGAAAGCGCCTATATGCTTACCGGAAAGCATAGGAGCCGAGGCATTGGCAAACGCATCCCTGTTGATCTACGCCAGCGGCAACGGCGACCAGTGGCTTCTCACGCGAGACGCATCTGGTAAGGCTTTTGTTCGACACGTTCCGAACCCCGCATCGGGCGGCGAGTCCAATCACATCGAACTTGACGCATTTCTTAGTAGGGATCGAGGTGCGCCACAGCGTGAGAATTTGCTGCGCCTGATAGGCACTCTCGTTCCGGAGGACGACAATGCCGACCGGACCTAAAGGCCAGAAACGCCCCGCCGACGTGATCGGCAACGCCGTCCGCGTCATGTGCATTGCGGGGGAAGAAACCGACGGCACGCCGGACGACGGCAAGAGCGCCGCCGCCAAAGAGCTTGGCGCAAAGGGCGGAAAGAAGCGCGCCGCCAGCATGTCACCGGAGCGGCGCACCGAGATCGCCAGGAAGGCGGCGGAAAGCCGGTGGAACAAACGATAGAGAGTTTTAAGCGTCCCTGAGTGGCAAATTTGGCCAAACGTTCCCCGCCCTTACTGTAGCTACCGCCGCGCGACATGTTCAGCGCACTGATAAGCCCGGTCTGCTGGAGAACTCGGCGAGCATCTTCCAGAACGTAGCAGGGATTTCAAGGTCTCTTCCGAGCCATGCGTCGCCCGCTGGATATCGGCAGACCATCGGGCGGCGGCGCCCGGGCGCGTCATGGTCGGGGGGCGCAGTTTCGTAAGCCTTTGTCGCGGCGACGGACATGCGGTTCGACTTGACCATACCTTGCGGCGCTGGGCTCGTTTCCTTTGCAATAACCAGTAAACGGCTTCTGCCAAGTTATCTTCTACATGGATGCCGTTAGTTGTCCCAGAGGCCTCGGGATAGCGACCCGGTCACGCGAGAGCGTTCATACACAATTAGTAGGTATCAACTAACTTGTAAGCGATTTTTGCTCTGTCTCGGCCAATTTTATTTGCCTAGCAGGCCGAACCGGAGGAACTCTGTTTGGCCACGAAATCATTCAGGCGCACTGCCGAGCCGGCGGGCCAAGCCGGCCTGGCTGAGCTGTCGAAACTGGCGGTCGTCTCGTACGAGGATCTGAAGAACGAGCTTCGGGCCGCCAACGCAGCGCTTGAAGCGCAGTCGCGGCGCTTCGAGACGGCGATCGACAACATCTCCCAAGGCATCTGTTTTTTCGATGCCGATGAACGGCTGATCCTGTGCAACCGCCGCTACGCGGAAATCTATCGCATCGCGCCCGAGAAACTGCATGCGGGGGTGACGCTCGGCGATATCGTCGAGTTGAGGCTCGCCGCCGAAACATCGTCAATGACAGGCGAGGCCTATCTCGCGTTCGCCCGTTCGATCAATGCGGGCAAAAAGTCGAAAACCTGGACTGCCGAACTCAAAGACGGTCGCACGATCCGGGTCTGCCATCACCCGATGCCTGACGGCGGATGGGTGGCGACGCATGAGAATATCACGGAACTCGCCGCCAGCCGCCTGATCGCCGATGAGCGCGTTTCGCTGCAGACGTTGATCGACTGGGTTCCTGATTATCTATGGGTCAAGGACACCGAAAGCCGCTTCGTGGTGGTCAACCGGGCGCTTGCCGCGGATAGTGGCCGGCAGACGCGCGAAATGATGGGCCTGACCGATTTCGATCTGCATGCCCCGGAGCTCGCCAGGCAGTTTCACGCCTGCGAGCAGGACCTTTTGCGCCGCGGCCAGCCGATGGTCAATGAGGAAGAATTCGTTGTCGATGCCTTGGGCAACGGCAAGTGGCTGTCTTCGACCAAGGTGCCGTTGCGCAACGCCCAGAACGAGATCTTTGGACTGGTCGGCATCGCCCGCGACGTCACCCAGCGCAGGCGGGCGGACGATTTGCGTAACGGCCAGGCGCATATCCTGGAAATGATCGCTGCTAGCGCTCCGCTCGAGGATGTGCTCGACCGCCTTATGCACCTCGTCGAGTCGCAGTTGGATGGCATATTCGGCTCCGTGCTCTTGCTAGCCAAGGACGGCAGACATCTGCGGCACGGCGCGGCGCCAAGCCTGGCGAAAGACTATACAAGCGCCATCGAGGGCATCGAGATCGGTCCCAACGTCGGATCCTGCGGAACAGCCGCCTATCGCCGCGAGCCCGTCATCGTGGCCGATGTGATGAGTGATCCGCTCTAGGAGGATTATCGCGGCATCGCGGAGCCCTATGGCTACCGCTCGTGCTGGTCGACGCCGATCCTGTCGCATACCGGCGCGGTGCTGGGCGTCTTTGCGATGTATTCGACGACGGTGCGCGAGCCGATCGAGGCCGAGACCGGCCTCATTGATTTTACCACCCGCATCGCCGGCATCGCCATCGAGCGTAAGCTGGCCGAGGACCGCATCCATTTCATGGCCAACCATGACACGCTGACCGGGCTTCCCAATCGCGCCTTGCTTGGCGATCGGCTTTCGCAAGCGATCCTCTATGCGCAGCGCTATCACCGCTGGGTCAGTGTGGTGTTCATCGATCTCGATAATTTCAAGCTCGTCAATGACACGCTGGGCCACAATGCCGGAGACGCGCTGCTAAAAACCGTCGCCGGCCGGATGGTCGAATGCGTGCGGGCGACCGACACGGTCGTGCGGCTCGGCGGCGATGAATTCGTTGTCGTGCTTTTCGACCAAGACCCGAACACTGACCTCGTCGCCGCGGCCGTGCATAAGCTCCGTACGGCGATCGCGGAGCCGATTCAGCTGGGCGAACATCAGCTCAGGACGAGAGCCAGCATGGGCGTGGCGAACTACCCCACGGACGGGGAGAATGCCGATGCGCTGCTGGCCAACGCCGATATGGCCATGTACCGGGCCAAGGAGCTCGGCCGCGACAATTTCCAGTTCTATGCGCCCGAATTCAACGCCACCAGCCACGAAAAATTCCTGCTGCAGGAGGAATTGCGCAACGCGCTGTTGCGTTCCGAATTCACGCTTTTCTATCAGCCGCAGGTCGATCTGCGCTCCGGTCGGGTCTTCGCTGTCGAGGCGCTGATCCGCTGGAAACATCCGACGCTGGGCCTGATCTCGCCGATAAAGTTCATCCCGATCGCGGAGGAGACGGGCCTGATCGTGCCGATCGGCGACTGGGTGTTGCATGAGGCCTGCCGACAGAACAGGGCTTGGCAGGACGCGGGCATGCACCCAATGGTGATGTGCGTGAATGTGTCGGCGCGACAATTCAAGGAAAACAATCTGATCGATCGGGTCGTCGCAGCGCTGGAGGACAGCGCGCTGGAGCCGAGATTTCTCGAGCTTGAACTGACCGAGAGCCTGATCATGCAGGATGCCGAGCGGGCAGTCGCTACGATGAACGCTCTGCAAAGCCTGGGTGTCCAGATATCGATCGACGACTTCGGAACGGGATATTCGAGCCTCAGCGCGCTCAAGACCTTCCCTGTGGCGAGGCTGAAGATCGACAAGTCCTTCATCAAGGATCTCGCCACCGATCCGAACGACCAGGCAGTTGCCAGCGCCGTGATCTCGCTCGGCCAGAAGCTGCACCTCAGGGTCATTGCCGAAGGCGTCGAAACGGATGATCAGATAGCGTTCCTGCGCAAGAACAATTGCGATGAAATGCAGGGCTATCATTTCAGCAAGCCGGTCTCCGCAGTCGAGATTGTCCACCTGCTCAACGAAAACCACGCAAGTCGCGACCTTTGATCGATTGGATTGCGCTGCTGGGCGCTGAAGGTACGTTCTCCGCTCCTGGTCTCAATTCGATATCCAGGTCTCATTTGTCAGGGATTGCAGGCGCCGTGCTCTGAGTCGAAGCCCAGTTACGCCCGCGTGACGCTCACCAAGAACAAGCTGTTCGAACGCTCGTTTCGCTCCTGCGGAATGCGATGACCACCTGCTTGAAAGAAAACTCGCCGGGCCAAAACCCAAACCCAAAGCCCCAAGGCCCGGCGAGATTTAAACCTGATCCCCCGATCAGGACCGGTGGAGGAAGACCGGCATTCTCTTCAATGCAAAACCGATGCCGACTTTTTGTCTCGAAACGAGACACATCTGAGGCAAGTGTTGCCGCAGAACTACAGCGCAGCATCCGGGTTTAGTTCTACAAACGCGGTTGCGTAGGGGGTTCCTGGACTCGGCGGACCGTCTGGGGACTAGGGGCGCAGGTATGAGGGAGATGGCCCGCTGGCTTCGGTCGGCGGGTTTTTCTTTAGCTATCAATGTCTGTCGGCTCGTGCCCCGGCTGCTCGTGCCAGATGACTTACCGCAGATCGCGCTTATCGCTGCTGGCCGCAGGGCGCGCCGCCGCCGCCGAAGGGCCTGGCAAGGAAAAGGCCGAATGGCTGAAGCCTGGCCCTCGTCGGTCGGGTGAAGTTCCTGAAGGGCGAGGAGATGCTTCGCCACGCCTCGCTGTGGGATTTCCGGGAAGAGGACTGAAACGAGACGGAGCAGCCCGGTAACCAACCGTCAAACGGGGTGTGTTGGCGGTGGACGCATACCGGGCTGCACCGGCGTTGTGAGCCACCGGGTAGCATTAGTATTCTCTAATGCACGTCAGAGCACATCCCCAGTTTGAATGAGGTCACCGCATCACGATTTGAGAGAGCAAACAGGATTTTTGGCAAAGTAAGTGACCGGCGCCTGCTGCCTGAGGTTGCCTCCGACGCCGGCCCGACGAACCGAAGTCCGCCGCATATTCAAAATAGCTAATGCATATGGTTTCCGACATGGTGCGATCACGTAAGCCGTTGGCACTACGGTAGTGGAGCACTCGCGCCGCTGGTTAACAAATGTTGATGCCCGGACCCCGGCTGCTGTGCAAGATGCCTGTGCTTGGCCCGCCAAGCCGAGCATGGAGAGACCACCTCTTTTGCCCGCTGCCTCACGGTGGCGGGCTTTTCTCAGGTCGCTTTGTCGACCAAGGGCGTCTTTCGCTTCGGCAGCACGTAGGCGTTCACCAGCCGCACAGTGCTGATGTCGACTGTAACCGGCACGCCGAGATTGACCGTCACGGTGCGCTCATCGACCCGGGTGACGCTGCCGGTTAGCTCGATCGGCTGGCCCATTTTCACCTTCGATGTCCGGTCTACAATCGAGTGTGAATGATTGTACGACGGGATCGAGACGCTGGTGCGATCCTCTGTCACTCGCCCGCGCACGGTCGCGGTGATGGCGACCTCGTCGCCAATGTTGATGCCCCTGGCCATGGGAAAGAGTCTGGCGCGGCCGGCGGCTTCGTCAAGCTGACGCTACATTCGATGCAGGCTTGGCGGACCGGCGGCCGGCAAGCGGCGCCCAACTATTTGGACGCTCGCGGGAGTTGGAGGTTGTCAACGGCGCGGTCCCGCTGCCTTTCGAGCAAGATGCGGGACCGTTCAATAGCTAGGTGCGTCTGTTGAATCCGGTCATTTATGCGGTCCAACTCCGCCCAGCTCGCGCTGATTTGCTTTCGAATAGTTGTGATGACCAGTTGCGAAGTGAAATCTTTCCCCATAACCCGACCGTTGCCCCGTTTCCTCTGAAGCCTTTCCATTAAAACAACCGACCCGCCCGCACCATCGCCCGAACAATCGCAAGCTCCGCCTCGACCTTGGCGTTTTCCTTCTGCGTCATGTTGTCGGCCGCGATCAGCCGGCGCAGCGAACGAATGATCTCGCCGCGCGTCCAACCAGCCTCGAGCATGCAATCGACGATCGCCTGAAAGCCAGGCTCCATCGCCTCCTGGCAATCGAGCTCGCGGTCCGCGTAGGCTTCAGAATGCTTCGGCGGGCTGATCATAGAAACTGCTCTCCCTCGCCGCGGTGCTCCAGACAGAACCAGTGGGCGGGTCGTCGCGGCATGGCAAAACCAAACGCCGCATCCTTGCAGCATCCGGCATGCTCACAAACGTGGTTTTCGACCACACGCTGGGGCGCCGGTGGCGCGCCTTTCACAAGCTCGTCGCTCATAGCAGCTTGATCGGCTCGATCAGCCCGGCGTAGTCGTTGGGCTGCTTGTCTTTCACGCTGGCGTTGACCTCTCGGCCGACGCGATAGAACTGCAGCTGATCATCGATGTCATGGCTGAGAATATCCCTGAGGTCGCCGACAGGCGTCTTGGGGTCGAGCCAAGCGTCATAATAGGTCGGATCGAGGATGAGCGGCTGCCGATCGTGGATGTGGTTCACGGGCGCTGCAGAGGGTTCGGTGATGATGGTGCAGCTGGTGACATCAAGGTTCGAATTGTAGGCCCATAGACCAGCGAACGAGAACGGCGCATGGCCGGGCTGGAAGATGTGCCAAGGGTCTCGACCTTTGTCAGCCGGTGAGATCGTCCACTCGTAATAGCCGTCGGCGGGGATCAGGCAACGTTTCGATTTGAAGGCGTCCCGAAAGGCCGGCATGGTGTCCACCGTCTCGATGCGCGCATTGAAGGTGGCAGCCTTGGGCATTTCCTTCGCCCAGAATGGAACGAGCCACCATCGACCGTTGCGGAGCTTGTGATTGCCGTCGTCACCGGCCGTGATGAAAGGCACTTCTTCGGTCGGGGCGATGTTGTAGCGCGGCGCATCGTTTCGGCCGATCTCGGCCGGCGCGGTCAACCGATAGAGCCGGTGAATCTCAGACCAGGACAGATATCTGGTGTAGCGACCGCACATGCTCGACCTCAGTTGAGTGGCGCCGATCCTCGCTCCAGCGCATCGATCGCATCAAACACGGCCCGACGCTTGGGCTCAATAGGTTCGTCTGGCGTGAAACCGGCGTGCGCCAGAGGTGTGTATGCACAAGTCACCGCGCTGACGAGTTCTCGCGCCTTGATGCTGTCAGCCATTTCGGCCGTGGCGGCAAGCGCCAGCAGGAAGATGCGATCCTCATGGTATTCATTTCGGCCGTCTTCCTCCTCAATAATGGCGCGCATTCGCGCCAGCGCCGTGGCGCGATCTGCTAGCTCCGTCTCAGGATCGTGCAGCAATTGCAGGCCACCGACGTGATATCTCTTCTCGTCCGACCAGCCCGCGCAACAGGCTTCCTTTGCTGCGTTGCTTGCTGCCCACCAGGCTTCGGCAGCCACGTACACGGCTTCGGTCGGCTCTTGGTCCGGCGGGAAGCCCATATCGTCCCAGCCCTCAACTGCAAAAGCACCGTCGGCGGCTTCTTCGGCCGCGATTCCAGCCCGATCGAGCACCGCCCTTGCCGCCTCAAGCCCGCGCTGCTTTTCCTCAGGGGTGGCGCCCCTGGCATCCATAAACATGTCCATGACCGGCCTCCTGTGGCTGTCCTGCAAATAGTGAACAAAATGAGAACCTGGAGTCAAGGCCCTCTTGACCAGACAGGAATAATCCTCATTTTGAGGAATGCCTGATCAACCGGAAAAGTGGGCGCGAGGTGCCGCTAGACCCTGACGCATGCCCATGACACCGGGCAGGTGGCGGGCATCCGGTGCGGGCGCCAAAAGTTCGGCGGTCGCGAATGGATGGATGCCGAGCTATTCCACCCATCGGTAACAGGCGCACACCATCCGTTTCCGGCGCCTGGTTCAGATCCGATGGGAGAAGCGGGTCATTTGGCGATATGAGTGAAGGCAGACGCGTGTCTGTCGAAGACGATTACACCGAAGCAGCGCCTCCACCCCCGGCCGCGTGATCAAATAGATTATCGGCGTCCTTGTGTGATATACACGCTGCGCTCTCGGGGCGGATACGAGATCGATGGATCAGGAAAGACTCCTAGCCGCGGTCCTTTTAGCTGATGTCGTGGGCAGCACGCCCCTCTATGAGCACATCGGCGACGATGCCGCTCTGCAGCAGGTCTCGGATTGCCTGGACGCGATGCGCGAGATCGTCGCCCGGCACGGCGGTGATTTCATTCACTCGAAAGGCGATGACGTACTCAGTCTGTTCGAGAACCCGGAGGCGGCGCTGAGGGCCGTCTGCCAAATCAGCCGCCAACTGACGGAAGGGCCGTTGAGCGCCCGTATAGGATTGCATTTCGGGGGGGTCATTCGCGCACGGGGCGAGGTCTTCGGCGACGTTGTCAATGTCACCGCAAGGTTATCCACTACGGCCAACCCTGGGGAGGTGCTGATCAGCCAAAGCTTCTACGAAGCCCTTTCCGCCGGCAGCCGCAGCGGCTTGCGGCTCCTCGACAAAATGGACTTCAAGGGGAAGCACCAAGTCTTCGATGTCTATACGCTGTGGAGCGACAATGGGGCCCTCAGTACTCAGATCACAAGCCGGGGCACCATTACTGGTAAGCGCTCCGGCCCGCCGCGGCAGATCAATCTGTTCATCCGCTACGGAGATCAGTTGCGATCCTGTCGAAACAACGAAATGGTGACCATTGGCCGATCTCCTGAATGCAATATTGTCGTCGCGCGGCCTTGGGTTTCAAGGCACCACGCGACCTTCACCATTTCGAATGGCAGGGCCCGGCTTGTCGAGCGAAGCTCGTCGGGCACATATCTGTCGATGGGACCTGGTCATGAAGTATTCATACGCCGCGAAGATATTCTCCTCTTCGGCTCCGGCGTGATCTCGCCTGGATTAAGGTTGTCCCTCAGCGACGCGCAGGTTCTTCACTACGAAATTGTCTCAGACTGACCGGAAGACCGACGCGCAACCGGCTTCAGGCGGCCGCGACGATCTGCTCGGCAATTCTGCATGCGCGCAGCGTTGGTTCGCTGACGCCGTGATGTTCGCCTTGAACCTTTTCTCTGGCGTCTCGTCCGGCGGTTCGCACCGATCAAGCCCGGCGGCCCGGCTGCCTGACCGCCTTCTTCGCCGGCTTCGCCGTCGCTGTCTTCAGGCCAAGCCCGCTGGACTTCGTGAGAGCCGATCGCTGGGCAGCATAGTTCGGGGTGGTCAGGGGACCTCCGCATCGAATTCAACTACAAATCCCGCATCAATCGCGCTCCGCGCAATGTAATCGCCAAGTTCCCAATCGGTCAGCTCGCAAAGCGGAAACAACGCCCTCACGGTGCGAATGACCTCTGATATCGAAACGCTTGGATTGTCTACCTTGTTGATCAGGTAGCGGACTATCACTAGCCGATAGTCCGATAAAGCAGGCGTCTGTGCGAGCGAACGCATCGCGACTTCCTATGAATGAAGTCTCGTTGCCGTGCTGTGCGCCGGTGCAACGTCGAACGCGACGGGGACATGGTGAACGATGCATGCGGCCGCCAGCATCTCCTCCAACTCGTGGTCGGTGGCCTTGCACGCGGGCATGAGTGTTCGGATTGCGCGGATCGCCTGTGCGATGGAAAGGAAGCGCGCCTTGCCTCTGGAAAGGACATAGGCCTCGGCCGCTCCTTCAACCGTGACGGTATGAAAGGCGTTGGTCATCAAGAGCTCCTCCCTGAACCCAAACCAACGCGATTTACGGCCAATATTCTGCGACCTACAAGCGTCTGTCCGATTCCGGACAATCAGCTTGAGGCACTGCCGAAGTGACGTTGTTCCTCCTCGCCATAAGCGCCACGTGTCAGTTTTATCATTCCGGGCCGGTCAACAATTGTAATCTCACCGCGCTTGGCATGGATCAGCCCACGGTATTCAAGCATTTGGAGGGCGGAGGTAACGCCGGGACGCCGAGTGCCAAGCATTGTCGCCAGAAATTCATGCGTCAGGTAGATTTTTCCTTCCGTGCGGTCGTGGACCATCAGCAACCACCGGGCCAGCCGTTCCTCGATTTTCGAGTGACCGTTGACCAATGCCGTTCTGGATGACTGCACTAGGAATGCGTGAGCGTAGCGAAGCAGCGACCCGCGAAGCGTCTGGCTTTCGGCGATTGCAGTCCGAAGGTCTTCAGCCGACAGGCACCAGCCATTACCTGCGACTTGGATATAGGTTTCGTTGGGAGACCTGTCTTGGCCGAGAATGACCGCGGCTCCTGTCATACCGTCGTAGCCAATAATGCCGACTTCGCTCTGCCGTCCTCCGGTCATGGTGGCGACCACTGACGCGATACCCGTCTCGGGGAAATACACGTGCTGTATCGGTCGATAGGGTTCCTCCAGCCGGGCTTTGATGGCCAGTTCGACACGATGCATCGATGGCTGTAAAAGCGAAAAGTCCCTTGGGGCAAGGGTTTTCAAAACATAATTGCGAAAAATGGATCGAGGCATGGCTCTCCTCCCTGACGGGCAAGAGCGCGTATCTCTCACTGTCGGCGGCATCCGAAAACACTGGCGGCCGATTGAAACAGCATAGGCCTTCGACGTGCGGTTGGCAAATGTATGACGGCCGACGACGGAGCTCCAAGCCATGCCGAGTGGTGTCA
Source organism: Mesorhizobium sp. B1-1-8 (assembly GCF_006442795.2). Lineage (NCBI taxonomy): Bacteria > Pseudomonadati > Pseudomonadota > Alphaproteobacteria > Hyphomicrobiales > Phyllobacteriaceae > Mesorhizobium > Mesorhizobium sp. B1-1-8. Next base: position 231,007 of record NZ_CP083957.1, on the reverse strand, counting down.
GAAAGCATGTACGAGGCGTGGACGACCTGCGGCATGCATCATTGCAGGATTTTCGTGAGGAGAATTTATTAGCTGAACGCGGCACAGGGCGCATCGCTATGACAAGGTGGGTCGATGGATTAAAAAAACTATCGATCCAGGCCTTGGGTTTCCTTACACGAATATCGAGACTTGCTGGTGGCGAGCTACGCGCCGATCGGCCCGGATGATATTCCCGAAATGCGAACGCTCGCCCAAACCCACGATCCGGTAGAAATGGCGGCGGTAAAGGACATCGCATCGCTCGATGAGGTTATCACGGCGATGACCTGCGCTCGCGAGCCTTTTCCTAATTCTCCGCGTGGCTGAAGACCACAGCGCCGTTGTCCTTGCGAACCTCAACGCATACGACGCCGTCGTCGCCTCTTCGGGTCTGGAACATGGCGATTGCATGATCTTTGGCCGTCTTCTCGGCGTCAAAGGTCACCTTGTCGATGATGCCTCGCCTGCCATACCAGATCACAATGAAGGCCATTGTTGCTCTCACGCTTTCCGCCAGCATAGCACATTCTCGGGCCAACCCGCTGGGCTATGGATAGTGGCCGACGCCCTTCCTTCCGTTTGGGGGAAATTGCCTGAAGGCGCCGGCCTGTCGCTCCGTTAGGTCCGCCGCATATGCAAAATGGCTAAGAGAGCTCGCCTGGAGATGGTGCGATCGCGGAATTGGCGCTCTTTTTCAGATGCGTCAATATACTTAACATGGTGGCAGCATCCCGCGTCTTCTCAATCACTAGGCGGAAGGCGCGGGTTTGTTTTACCGGCCCCATCCGGCTCCATCCCGGCTATATGTCATAACGGGTGACAGCTTCGGAGACTGCAGCTCCTGGGCCATTTTTGCTGCCTGGAAATTGTCATGAGAACGTAGGTCGTTTCACCCAGACATGCCGTCGTAAGGCGGTGCTTGACGTCGCTGACCTCGTCAAACGCTTCGGCTCGGAGCAGCCTTGTTTGCACTGGGACCTGTTGAATAATTCTGCCACGAGTGCCGCGGCGCCGGCCGTGACGACCGGAACCTGCAATTCACGAACCATGCGAAGACGCTCGACAAGCGGAGGTAGAGGATTCGCTAATGCGCCTAAAAACGCCTACAAAACGAAACCGGCTCAAACGTCACAATGGAGGAAAAGATGGCTTACGGAATAGTCCACCACTTTCCGGGTGGGACAAAGTCGCAATATGAGGCTTCGCTGGCTGCTGTGCATCCAGCAGGCGGGGCCCTACCAAAGGGCCAGACGTTCCACGCCGCCGGGCCTTCAGCAGGTGGCTGGACGATCGTAGCCATCCACGACTCCAAAGACAGTTGGGAGAGGTTTCGCGATGGGGTCCTCATGCCCACAATGAGCAAGGGCATCAAGGGCGGCTTCACCTCACCACCCCAAGAGACAACATTCGAAGTTCAGAACATTCAAAAGACTTAGTGGGTTCAACTAGGAACGCGCGCCGGAGCGTGGGCTACGGGCCACAGGAGGGCGCCAGGACGCGACTCGCGTTTCGCCCGTGTAGTCTCGAGCGGCCAGCAAGAGACGCGGGGTTGGCGATCTATTCGGTCCTCAAGACGTCGCTAAAATATGCGGGGCCGGTGGAGGGGGGGACAAATGCCGATCCGCGATGATTTGCAGAAACTTTGGAACGTTTACGGCGCTGCATATCGCGCCGGGAATGGACGAGGTCGTTTACACTATCCGCGCTGACATCCGTCACGGGCAGCTGTCGCGGGACCCGAAAGACTGGGAGTGCTGAGCGCCCCCGATGCGAACGCGAAGCAGAACGAGGGGCGCAGCGTCGTCGTGTTTCGAACGTGTCATGTTCCTGAGAGCTCCACCATGGGCGCACGGGTGAGGCCTTCCGGCTCTTCTTTGGTAACGCCCGTGGCCTTCGTGACAAATCGGTCGCTGCGATACCGTTAGGGGCTTTTATCGTCCAGGCGCCTCTCCGACCGTGTCACAATCGACAACCGGTCCTAAGTGGAGCTGATAAGCCGCAGAGTGCACGCTGGCGGACATACCGGCAATTTCATTCACGAGCTTCCTTCGAATCGCGTTTGCAAAGTCGGCTGTGCTCGCGACGGTGACAGTGAACGTCCCGGAACCGCCAATAACACAGCTCTCATAATAGAACTCAACAAAGCCCGGCCCAAAGCTGTCGAGCGTGTCGTGTGCGTGCAGCGAGATCACCAGTCCATTGATGGTCACGCCGTCGGCTATGAGTGTGTCGTGCACCGGTTGCAGAGGTAGACCGGCATTGTTGGGTCCGTCTCCCGAGACATCGATGACTTGGCGATCGCCTGCGGGGCCATCCTCCAGCAGCTTGCCCGCCACCAGGAGCGCTCCAGAGATTGAGGTGCCTCGCCCCCTGACGATTGGTTGGGCCCGCAGCGCCTCTGAGAAGGCGACCGCATCTTCAGGCTGCTCCAGAATAGCCCATGGCATCCGCACGATCTGATGGTCCGGGCCAGCCCACTCGACATTCGTTATGCCGATTCTGCCGCGCCGGCCGGATTTGATGGACTGCCAAACTTTGGCATCCTGGAGTGCTTCGACATATCCTTGCCGCTGCAGCCGTTGTTCCGCCTCGCTCATCGAAGATGATACATCGACGCTAAGAACCAGTTCGAGATCCACCGAGGAAACCGGCTCCGCTGTGGCTGACATCGACGTTGTTAAGCTTACCGCGACAGCGAACAGTCGGCCTCGTGCCTGTCCTTTTTGCGCGGCGCAGCGTGGAACGGAAGACATCATCTCAGCGCGTCCATCCGATGGTCGATCGGGAAGATGCCGCCGGCGACCTTGTCTGCCATCACCCGTATGGGTGAATATCAGGACTGCGATTCTGCTAGTAAATATGGGCCGGAATCCAGCGTCAACGCGCTGAGATTCCTGCTACCCAACCGCGGAGATGGTAGGCCCTGAAACTCTGTTGCGACGCCCTGGCACCGGCACGCCAAGAGCGGCCCCGGAGATGTGTCTCTTTTACGAAAGAATCAAAGCCACCTACTTCCCTGCCTGGTGGCCAAGCGTGCTTGCCGTCGCCCGTAGTCGCGACGATTGACTTTGCTGTACTGATTTTCACGCATCTGTGATATCCTCGCGCCTGATTGGTAGCTCAGCCAATGAAGGTGGTTCGAATGGCTGCCGACGCAGTCGCACTTGCCATAGAGGCTTGCTACGACGCCGCTTTCGAATTTGAGCGGTGGCCCGGAGCACTGCAAAGACTTGCGGAGTCACTGGGGGCGAGGAGCTGCGCTCTCCGCACCTGCGAACAAGCGCACCCTTTTGCGGCCGATCAGCGTAATAAAGTCGGCCGCGTGCCGGACTCGACGGAACATGCTGAATTTTCGGCTCTTTGGCACGCGCGGATCGGAGACGCTCCCAGTCCCCATCTTGAGAGACCGCAGCTGCTCGCGAAACCGCCGGTCAGTTTCACTGTAGAGGACGAAATCACAACTCCGGAGGAACGAAGGGGGCTGCCTTATTATCAAGAGATCGCCCGTCCCGGACACCGAGAATGGTGGGCCTTGGTCGGCTTGGTGGTCAAGAACCACAGATGGGGCGTGTCGCTGTACCGCGATGATCAGAGAGGACCGTTCTACCCGAGCGAAGCTGATCATTTCTTGAGAGTGGCGCCGGAATTGAGCCGGATCATAAGCGCAGCAGAGAAGCTCGGCGACCTATCGATCGGTCCGAGCCTAGTCACTCTTGATCGCTCAATTTTGGCGCGGTGTTGCTAGACTGTCGTGGATGCGTGAGGCGATTCAACGAACGCGCAGCAGCCCTGTTCGGCTCCGACCTCATTGTCCGACATGGCCGCATCCGCGCGATTGATCAGCCGAGTGACGCCCGTCTTCAAGGCTTCATCAGAGCCGCCGTTTCGGGTGTGTCGGTTCGATCCGAACCTGTTGTCATTACGCGCAAAGGGTATCCCTGCCTCATAGCGGATGTCATGCCGATGACTGCGTTAGGGCACGATCTGTTCCCTGGCGGCGATGTCCTACTGTATTTCACAGATCTTCTGAATGAGCCGCTTCTAAATGAGCAATTGCTGAGCTTGACTTTCAAGCTGACAAGAGCGGAAGCTCGTCTGGCCTCGAAATTGGCATCCGGAGAAGGCATTCGCACCGCGAGCGCAGAATTGGGCATTAGTCGCGAGACTGCCCGAACCCAGCTGCGGGCTGTCTTTGCGAAAACGGGAACGCGCCGCCAAGCCGAACTGGCGGCACTGTTGTCCCGCTTGCGTAAACCTTCCCTGCATTAGACGGCCGCCCCATTGCCGTCCAATCGGTCACCCTATTGCGCCAGTTGTTGGTTTCTCTCCACCGCGCCGGTGGAAGACCGAATTCCCGTTTGACAAAGCAAGTGCATGAGATCTGGTGACCTTGCCCCTCTGATCTAATCCGGTTTGAAGTTCGTTCTGGCCTATCGAGAGGACCAGGACATGAAGCGCAGCCGTTTCTCTGAAGAGCAGATCATCGGAATCTTGAAGGAGCATGAGGCCGGGGTTTCGGTCGCCGATCTGTGTCGGAAGCACGGCGTCAGCGATGCTTCGATCTACAACTGGAAGGCCCGCTTCGGCGGGATGGATGTCTCCGAGGCTCGGCGACTGAAGGCGCTGGAGGACGAGAACACGCGGCTGAAGCGGCTTCTGGCCGATGCTATGCTCGACAATGCGGCGTTGAAGGATCTCGTGGGACGCCCGCGGCCAAGCGGAAAGCTGTCGCTCGTCTGAAGGAAGGCTTCGGGATGAGCGAACGGCGGGCGTGTAAAGCCATCGGCTGTTGCCGTATGACGGTTCGCTACGAGACCAGCAGGCCGGACGACCGCGAGGTTCGCGAGCGGATGAAGGCGATCGCGCAGGAGCGTCGCCGGTTCGGCCACCGGCGTCTTCTCGTTATGCTGAGGCGGGAGGGCCTGGTCGTGAACCACAAGAAGCTGTTCCGGCTCTATCGGGAGGAGAAGCTCGCCGTTCGCCGACGTGGCGGCCGCAAGCGGGCGATCGGGACCAGGGCGCCGATGCTGGTGCCGCTGAGGCCAGACGAGCGCTGGTCGCTCGACTTCGTATCGGACCAACTCACCGACGGGCGCCGCTTCCGAATCCTGGCCATCGTCGACGACTGCACGAGAGAGTGCCTGGCACTCATCGTTGATACGTCTCTCTCGGGCATGCGGGTTGCCCGCGAACTGGACCGGCTCATCACCGAGCGCGGCCGGCCGAGGATGATCGTCAGCGACAATGGCAGCGAGTTCACCTCCAACGACATCCTCGCCTGGGCGGAGCAGAACCGCGTCGAATGGCATTACATTGCGCCCGGCAAGCCGATGCAGAATGGCTTCATCGAGAGCTTCAACGGCCGGCTGCGCGATGAACTGCTCAACGAGACGCTGTTTACCTCGCTGGCTCAGGCGCGCGTAGCCATCGCCCTGTGGCGCGCCGACTACAACACCGCGCGGCCGCACTCCCAAATCGCGTGGCAGACACCGGCCGAGTTCGCCACCACCTTCGATCCGCGACGGTCGCTCGCGCTGCGCTATGCCAAAAGCTCCGCGCCAGCGACCGTCGCTTCACCCGCCCAGCAGGGCACAACCCACGCCGGAAACGAACTCAAAACTGGATAGAACCTGGGGGCAACGTCAGTATTTCCCAATTTGACCCGGCAGCCAAAGGACGGCCGGCGTGGAACGCTGGTCGGCAGGTAGGGGCTAAGCGCCCTCTCGATCCGCGGCAGATATTGGCAATCCGCTTCTTCCTCGATCGCGATGGACGAATGCGGGATCGCGCCCTGCCAGACCTTGCCATTAACCTGACGCGAGCCCAGCGATCGGCGAAGGGCCGTATCGCTGCAATTCGGGTCCAAGATGCCAACGATGTCATGGTGTCGAAATCGGCTGGAGGATCGTTGAGGGCGAGGCGGGCGCATTCGCCAGCGTGCCCGGCTGGCGCGTTTGGGCTTTTTGAGTTAGTGCGAGTTGCGAATGGTGAACTTATGGGCCCATATGACAATCGCCGTTCCAAGGTAAAAAGGACCATGATTGAGCCGCGCACACTCGAGCCGCCAGAGTCATATGCAATGAGTTCTAAGCGAATAATTTTTCCGCAACCGCGGTGCGGGCCAGCCCGAATGCCTTGTTTTGGGCAGGTCTAGCCTATGCGGGAAACGCGCATTCGTCCCCGCTCAGGCTGGCAGTGGATCGATCTGAGAGAGCTGTGGCAAGCGCGCGACCTCGTTGGGCTTTTGGTGCGCCGAGACCTGGTAACCAAATACGCACAGACTTTGCTTGGGCCGCTTTGGTTCGCAGTCCAGCCGCTCGGATTGGCGATCGTTCTTTCTGTTGCCATCAACGGCGGGGCTGGTATCGGAACGGAGGGCGTTCCTCCGTTTCTATTCAATCTTTGCAGCTTGGCGCCTTGGCTTTATTTCTCTCAAACATTCGGCGCCGTCGGCGCCACATTTGTGAACAACGCAGATTTGTTTCAGAAGGTATACTTTCCGCGAAGTGCCGTACCCTTGGCGATCGGATTATCGAATCTCGTGTCCCTTGCTATTCAAACGGGCCTTTTCCTGGCGGTGTTGATCTTTTACCATTTCGACGGGATATGGATGTCACTGTCTTGGCGTCTTCTCCTAATCCCAGTCCTTTTCACTGAACTCGTAGTGTTCACGTTGGGCGCGGGCCTATGCGTGGCAGCGCTCGCTGCGCAATATCGCGACTTGGTCCACGCCACCCAATACGTGCTCCTGATCGCCATGTTCGCCTCGCTGGTTTTCGTCCCGATGTCCAACTTGCCGCCTCATCTGCAACTGCTACCCTGGTTCAACCCTCTCGCCGTCATCATCGAAAGCATGAGGTCACTGGCGCTCAATACGGCGGGAGTTACACCGGTTCAGTCGATCGTGTCCGTTTTGACCAGCGCGTCCCTGTTTCTCCTGGGTCTTGTCGCATTTGAGAGGGCGTCGAGGACTGCGGTCGATCTGGCTTGAGATGGAAAACCCGAATGAAGCCGGCGATCGAGATCAAGAACCTGTCCAAGCGCTATGATCTGCAGCGTCGTCCGACGTCACTGCGTGAGAGGCTTGGCCCGTGGTTCGGTGGACCTGGTGGGTTTACGGACAGAGTGGGGGCCTATTGGGCGTTGCGGGACGTTTCCGTCTCCGTCGAGCCGGGCGAAATTGTCGGTGTCATCGGCCTAAACGGGGCAGGAAAATCAACACTACTCAAAATCCTTTCTCGCATAACCGATCCGTCGGAAGGCGAAGTCATCATTCGCGGCCGGGTGGGCGCCCTGCTCGAAGTTGGGGCGGGGTTCCACGGGGATCTTTCAGGGCGGGACAACATCTATCTCAGCGGCGCCATACTCGGCATGTCGAAAGCAGAGCTGGGGAGGCGCTTCAACGATATCGTTGCCTTCGCCGAGATCGAGCAATTTCTGGACGTACCCGTCAAACGCTATTCCAGTGGAATGTTCGTGCGCCTGGCGTTCGCGGTAGCGGTTCATTTGGAACCGGAGATACTAATACTGGACGAGATCTTATCTGTCGGTGACTCGCGGTTCCAGCGAAAGTCTTTGTCCAAGATCGAAAGCCTAGTTACCCAAGGGGGCAGAACGGTGCTGCTGGTAAGCCACAGCATGGACACCATCAACCGTATGTGCTCTCGCTGCCTTTGGCTCGACTCCGGCACTGTCAAGGCTTTTGGAAAAACCCGCGAAATCGTGACTTCTTATCTGGAGTCATCTGGCGATCTTGCAGTTTCAGGGAATCGAATCGACGTCACAGCGGCGCCGCGCACCGGGAACGGCAAAGCCCGGTTTCTCGGGCTTTCGATTACTAGCGGTGATCCTTCGTCGTCCAGCCAAATCTTTACTGGAGGACCGGCACATTGCGAGCTCGAGATCGCGGCCGAGACGCACATGATTGTCGACAGTTTGGCAGTCGTGATAAATAGCCTCTCTGGCCTCAAGCTCATCAATGCAGACACCGCCTTGCTGAAGAACGTATGCCGTCTGCATGCCGGCCTGAACCGGGTCCGCCTTACGATTGACCAGGTGCACCTGCTGCCGGGGACCTACGCCCTGGAGCTATGGATGGCTCAACGATCTGGTGACTACCTAGCCGACGACATTCTTGATCACGTCCACCATGCATGTCGGGTCGAGGTCCTCAGACCCGACGTTGAAGGTGAAAGTCTCCTCCCGTCCGAAGGACTCATACCCTGCACCTACGAGTTTGAAATGGAGGCATAGAGCGACCGTGTTACTGCGCCGACCAGTGAACGCCTGAAAGCGAGCCGGCCGATGCCGGCCCAATTGCCCAGTGCGAAGTGGAGGCCAATTAGCGAAGGCCGTCGATCGCTACCATTCATCCGGTCGCGAATGACATCCTTAAGGGCCCTTACAGTCTGGCGCAGCGCGGATTTCGCACTCTTTGCCAGACATGCAGAAAATCCGTTCTCGAAAGTCAGGGCGTCGACTAATACCTGTGAAATACCCAGTCCAAAAGATAGCCGTTTGAGGTAACTTCGTGACGTCCGCCGGGCGGGTATGATGTGGTCGATCACACATTGAGGCGTGTACCAGACCTCCCACCCGCATGCCAGAAGCCGCAGGCTGATCTCCGTATCGCCCCCGGAGACGAGTTTGTTGCCGATGCGATCGGCCAGGAGCGGCCTCTTGGTCCAGCCCGTCTGCTCGAGTGCGGATCGTCTCAGGACAATTCCTGCTCCCACCAACCCCCAGATCTCGCATGCTGTGGACCCGTGGTCCTGGCATGCGAGGGCCCAACCCACAGAATCTGGAAGGGCCTCGGCTCCGCCCTCCCATTTCGGCCTGACTATTCCGCCAAGGGCGCCGCAACTGGGATGCGCATCCGCAAAACAAATTGCGTTGATCAACCAGCTTTGGTCGAGGAGGCAGTCATCATCAACGAAAGCCAGCCATTCGCCCTCCGTCTCATTGACGCCTCGCTGGCGCGCAGGCGTTAAGCCCTGCCGAGCCTCACTCACGATTCTCAGGCGTTCTATCTTGTTTGAGGTCTTATGCCGGTTCGCGACAAGCAGCGTGTCGTCCGTGCAATTGTTGTCTACAACCAGAACTTCCCACGGTACACCTGGGTTTTTTTGGCATGATAGACATTCGAGCGTTCGATCAAGCAGTGATGAATTATTGTATGTGCAAATAACGACACTTATTTTAATTTTCTCTCTCAACACACGTCATCTTTCGTCCGGCGATCAGAAAGCCTTTACTAGAAGCTTTAGAATTCCTTCCACTCCGATTTTGGCAGACAAGAGCGGATCGGATTTGTTGGCGCGAATCCACTTCCTGGCAAGGGCCGGCCGCAGACCAGACCTTGCGCCTTAGGGCTGAGGCGGCCTAAATTCCCTTCCTGACATGGTAGACAAGTTATGGCTTGGAGCATACCGGGGGAAGCCCGAAAGGACGCGAAATGTATGAAAACCACCTTAGATCAAAGGTGAGACTTTTCGCTCGGAACATCTTGCCCGAATTTGCAGTCAGAGCCTTGAGTCCAACGCTAGGGCAAGGCCGGCCGGTTGTCGGAAAATTTCGCTTTGGTGATTTCGGAAGGACGGATCCGATAAGCCGCAACTACGGATACGATCGGGGCACTCCCATTGATCGCATCTACATTGAAAGGTTTCTTTCGGAGCATGCACCAAGGATACATGGAAGAACACTTGAGGTTGTGAACGACGACTACACGGCGCGCTTCGGCGATCAAAGAACGACTAGGCGTGACATCATTGACTTGCGACCAGAAAATACAGGAGCGACGATTATTGGTGACCTGACTGAGTTGGGAGGAGAATGGAGTGATACGTTCGATGCCATCGTCATCACACAGACCTTGCACATGATCTTCGATATGAAGGCTGCAGTGTCTGCATTGTTCCGACTTCTCAAACGGGGTGGAACCGTATTGGCAACCGTTCCGGGCCTTACGCCAATCGATCACGGTCAAGATTATGAGACCTGGTACTGGTCGATGACAGAGGTATCGGCTCGCCGCATGTTCTCGGATGTCTTCGGCGCGGAGGGGACAAAGGTGGCCACATACGGCAACGTTTTTTCCGCGATATGCTTTTTGGAGGGTCTCGCGGCGGAGGAGCTCAACGCGGAAATGCTATATACTCGGGATCGTCACTATCCCGTCACGATCGGGATTTGCGCTACCAAGGACTGAGGAAATGGGTTGGGGGCTGAGGACAAGATTGCGCCGCGCGTGGGGCAGCAAGCCTTCAAAGCCGGTTATCTTGATGTACCACCGTATCGCTGCGACCGATATTGACCCTTGGGAGCTGGCTGTTTCTCCTACAGACTTTGAACAGCAGATGCGAGCGCTAGCAAGGACCCGACGGGTCCTACCTCTTCGCGAGTTCGTGCGGCGCCATGTCGAGGGAAGCCTGCCCAGGAACGCTGCGGCAATCACCTTTGATGACGGCTATGCGTGCAATGCCTTGGTCGCGGGGCCACTGTTGGAAACCCTCGGTCTTCCCGCCACTTTCTTTCTGGCCACAGCCATGCTCGGACGTGCGAATGAGTTCTGGAGCGACGCTCTCGAGCGTGTCGTTTTCGATAGCAAGGCTGGAGGACCCGCCCGTGTTGTTGTCGACCATTATCGCGAAGTCCACATTGATCTCGGCGAGTGCGCCGACGACAATCAGTTGGGCCGAGGCTGGCGAGCAATGCAAGAGCCGCCCCGAACTCGCCGCGAAACCGCGTATCTTAAGCTCTGGGAATTTTTGAAGCAGGTGCCACTGGAGGTTCAGTACGACGCGATCAATTCGCTGGCGTGTCAAGTCGGCAGCGATTTGAAGCCTCGGGCCAGCCACCGACCTATGACCTTTGATGAAGCTCGAACACACTCAGCGAGGGCGGGGCTGGACATATCAGGCCATACGGAAAGCCATCTGTCACTTCCGATGTGGGATCGCGAGGTTCAACTGCGAGAAATACGGCAAAGCAAGCAGACATGTGAGGAACTGTCGGGGCGCCCCTGCGTGAGTTTCGCATATCCCTATGGTGACTACTCTAACGAGACCGTCGAATGCGCGAAAGAAGCTGGATTGGACTGTGCGCTTTCGGCGTTTCCCAAATCCATTGACGACACTGACTCTGTTTTTGCGCTGCCACGGCTAATGATGAGAAACGGGAACCTTGACGAGCAAGTCGGGTTCGATTGACCAACAGGCAGAAAAGCTACCGCAATCAGCGCACCCTCTCAGTTCGCGATCGGTTCTATGTATTGCGCTGGATCAAAGTGGTATCGAGAACCGGAAGCACGAAAGACTGAGCCAACAAAGCCTGAGCGATTTGTCTTCTTAGCGATGGCGCGATCGAGCCGCTCCCCACAAAGTTCGCCAGCGACAGCAATAAATTCTTCCAATCAGTGACGTGAATAATCATTCCAAAGATCAGAGAGGCGGGGAACCGTTTAAAATAGGCCGAGAAAACCGCTCTCGGATAATGCTCGACCACAATCTCCCGAACCTTTCCGCCAGAGAAGGTTGGATCAACCACAGCCTCCAATTGTCCGAGTTCAGTCCTGTCCGTGCGAACGACGGCGATGAACGAAGTGACGTTGGGGCCAAGATCGAGGTGTGGAATAGACCCGGGAATTCGTACGACCCTTGATGCCATGGCGCCAACGCACGCCCCGTCGTCCGAAGCATTTGCGATTGCGGCAAGACGCTCTGTCGCAAGCAGTGTCTCGCGGACGAAATCCTGTCCGGACCTCGTTGTGTCGCCAAGCTTCTCTAGGAATTTTGAAAGTTGGGGTCTTAAGGTAGGCCAGCATGCTTCCCAGTCGGGCCTGAAGTCGCCTAGTCCAATGGGAATAGCGTCGAGCAGTGTCGCTGCGATATCGCCGGCCGATAAGCGTTCCGCTGGAATGGACTGAATCCCGCGAAGGATGCCTTCGATGGGATGATTTCTAGCTATCGCTAGCCCGCCCAACCAAGTGGCAAATCGATATGCTGCAGGAGAAAACGCCGAGCGTTGAGCGCCTTCGGCATAGGCCGGATACGGTCGGACAACTCGAGGGTCGCGACCGTGGCCGCGGTCGATTACGACAAGACCATCTCTAAGCTCCTGCCCATAGTTGGTGCTGAGCGAGGATTCGGTCTGACGATAGAAAGCCACTATCTCATCAACGCCTGCGTAACGGGCGCCTGACCTCACGACTCGCTGCCACAGGTCCCAATCTGCGCAGCCCATCAATGTTTCATCAAATCCCCCGAGTTCCTGAAAGGTCGATCTCCTCAGAAGGCACGCATGCACCATAAAAGTTGCTGTCCACGTTAGACGGTGGAACAAATCATCCTTTGGAGGAAGCTGCACCTGGGAACGACTTTGGCTGTTTGGCCCGCAAACACGGAGGCCTAGGGCGTGCACCAGATCAATGTTCTCGCCGGCCGCGCAAATGAGAGATTCGACCGCCCGAGGGGCAAGCCAGTCGTCGCTGTCCAGAAAGAGCAGCCAGTCCGCCTTTGCGTTTGCCGCGCCCAAATTCCTGGCAGCCGCCGCCCCTTTGTTCGTCTGCACCAGGAGCGAGATCCTGGCGTCTTGGGCTGCGAGTTTCTGGAGGACCATTGGGGTCTCGTCGGTTGAACCATCATCGACGAGAATGGCTTCCCAGTCGCCGATGGATTGGACCCTAAGCGAGTCCACAGCCTCGAGAACCAAAAGGGGCTGATTGTGAACGGGTATTATGATCGAAACTTGCGGCATTGTTGCGGTGCTACCGTGAACGGCTGATGCGTGTCAGGAAATCGTCTGACTCATGAAACCATCGCCCGCTTGTTGCTCCTCCTACACAGCGTTTATGCAAGCCGTTGGACGGAGATTTGCTTGCTTAAGCCGATCAGCACCATTTCCCGGAGACGAGACCCCTCGTGAATGATCTTACCTGCCGCTGAGCGGTTTGTCATCAGTCGCGGCAGTCCGTCGTCGCCCGTTTTTAGGGCGGCAGTTGTCCGCTTCGCCACTGGTCAGATCGATCGTCGTAACGAGATTTGTCCACGCCCCACAAGCTCCCAAGGTCGGCTACTTCCACGTCGTGTTCACGCTGCCCGCCGCGGCCGCCGTCATCGCGTTCCACAACAAGGCGCCGGTCTATGACCTGCTGTTCAAGGCGGCATCGGAGACGATGCTGACGATCGCGGCTGATCCCAAGCACCTCGGCGCGCGCATCGGCATCACCGCCGTGCTCCACACATGGGGCTCGGCAATGACCCACCATCCGCACGTCCACATGATCGTGCCGGGCGGCGGCGTTGCGCCGGACGGGTCACGCTGGATATCGTCGCGCCCGGCCTTCCTTCTCCCAGTTAGAGTACTGGGCAAGCTGTTCCGCCGTCTGTTCCTGATCCGGCTGGTCGCGCTGCACGACGCCGGTCGGCTCGCCTTCTTCGGATCGGCGGCGCACCTGGCCGACCGTCGGGCCTTCCTGCGTCATCTGAAGCCTGTCCGTAGCAAGCGCTGGGTGGTCTATGCCAAGCCACCGTTCGCCGGGCCGGGGGCGGTGCTCGCCTATTTGTCGCGCTATACCCACCGGGTCGCGATCTCGAACCGCCGCCTCATCGCCTTCGACGAGGCTGGAGTCACCTTCCGCTACAAAGATTATCGCCGCGATGGTGTCGAGCGCCAGCGCGCCATGACGCTTGCCGCCGACGAGTTCATCCGCCGCTTCCTGCCGCGTGGGTTCCACCGCATCCGTCACTACGGCCTGCTCGCCGGCTCCGCCCGCAAGGATAGCCTCGCACTCGCTCGGGCCCTGCTGAGCGTCGCTCCGCCGCCCGAAGACGACACTCCGGAAGAACCGGCTGACGTCCGCCCGCCTTGCCCTTGCTGCGGCGGACGCATGGTCGTCATCGAGAGGTTCGAACGGTGGTGCCAGCCTCGTGCGCCGCCTGCCTCAAGAGCGCCGAACCGGGAGAACGCCCCATGACCCGGCATAGCCAAGTTGCTCTTACGACCACGCCACGCCGGCGCCGGTCAACGGGATGTTATCTGTACGTTGCCGTGGCGCCGGTCATCATGCACACCAATCCCGTCGGAATCACGTCGACCGGCTCTGCGACCCCGCCTGGAGGCCGCTTCCTCGACACGCCCACCGCACCCTGCGCGGCTGTTCGCGACAGGCGCTGGCACACCCCGAGACACAAATTCCCATAGGCAATCGTCTGCGGCCCGCGGGTTCCTGCATGAGAGACTTTCGTACACCTGACGGCACCCGAAACCCTTCAGCATCCCGGTCATTGCCCTGACCACGTCTGCATCCTGCAAGCGGCCGTCGTTTATGGCCGCTTTGCGCAATGCACCGTCCGCTACTTTTACCGCCGACGGTGTCATGGCGACAGGCGTTCTTGAGGCGACTTCAGCACTGAAGTTTTGCGATCCCAGGCGACATTTCGCTGCTTTCCCTCGACGATCTCGACTGGATGCAGTTCGTGGCCTAGGGTATCGCCGCCATCGCGCACTTGATCGGAGCGGCGACACGGAGCTTCTCTTGAAGAGGCAAGCGGAGGCCACGATACCTTTCGAGCACCGCGTCCTTGCCGCTCGTCTCATGGAGCGCAATTCGATCATAGTCCATGCCAACCTGTGATCCGCATTCAGCGGGGGCGGAGGAATCTACCTTGCAGCACGAGTCATGAATGGAATGTCCGCCCCAAATAGCGCGGCGCCCGGAGGACTAGCGGCCGCCGGTGGTCGGCGTGATGCTAGGTCTTCGCTCGTCCATCATCCAAGCCGGCGTGATCAGCTTCCTGGCCCACAACTGAACTGGTTGCTCAATGTACCTCCGCGAAACGACGGCCGTGCCGATCGCAGCCGGGAAAAGGACCGCGATCACGAACCAAGGCTGTCCGCTAAGTTGACCGAACAGATGGCTCAAAACCAGCTTCACCGGCAGGTGCAATAGGTAGAGCGAATAAGAGCAAACCCCTACGCCAACCAGCAATGGGGTCGCGAGAAGTGATGCTCGATCCGACGAAGCAGCCCAAACGGCAGTGATGAATGCTGCATTGACCAAGAAGTAGAGAGTCGGACTGATGTGCGCCCAATCCGGGCGCCCAAAAAGCGAATAAAAAACCGCTAGGATAAGCGCAACGCAAGTCAATTTCGTCGCTCGGCCGGTGCGGATGCGGTAGAGCATCATGCCAGCGATAAACAGGTGCCCGAACTGCGGCATTAGTAGCGACTGCACCAGCCAGTCATTGTAGAAGCCCCACCCGTGGCCGCTTAGCAGGATTGCGCCTCTAAGCAGAATCATAAGCGTTAGCCAGGCAATCGATATAGCGTCTATATTATGGAGTCGGCTGACTTTGAAAATCACCGCCATGGTAGCGTAGAACACGAGTTCATACGCTAAGCTCCAATATGGACTAACAATGTTAGGCGCGTAAAGAAAGGCCTGCAGCATCGTGGCATTGATCAGGATGGTTCGACCGGTGGTTTGATCAGTCACCCATAGGAAAAGGCCGGCTACGCCGATTGAAAGCCAATATGCAGGATACAAACGGGCCGCACGACCGATGACAAATTCGGTCAACGATTTCACTCGCTCGAGCGTCATAAGGATCACGAACCCGCTGATCACAAAGAACAACTCGACGCCAAGCAGGCCATAGTAGGCGGGCCTGTCGACGTAGTGGTAGGCAACCACGCCGAGGGCGGCCAGACCTCGCAATCCGTCAAGAGCGCTGAGTCTTCGCGAGGCGGTCATTGGGTGCAAGCAATGAGATCAAACAAGACCGAGACGTAGCGCGCCTGCGCCATTCGTCAATGATGCTGATTGGCGCCGACCGCCAACGGGAAGCTTGGGTCATGAAGAGTAGCGGTAGGCGAGTTTTAACCGGGCGACAACAGAACACTGCCGCGAACACGAGCGTTCTCCGCCTGGAATGGGGCGATGAAGAACACCGCCCCATTCTGGATGTCGGTTCCGACAGTTGGGGCTGGCGGGATCATACATTCGCGGACTGACGCCGAGACACTTGGATGCCAATCTGCCCCGCCAGCATCCCCGCTTGGCGACCTGGTCCATGCTGCTCGAACAGGGCCTGGACAACGGTAATCTGATCGTTGCGTTGGCGGCTTTGGACGGCATCGAAGCCGCGGAGCGGGAGATCGAAAGCCCGGGACAAGGAACGACTGAGGGCAGTGCTGCGACACGACACCGACGGCGGCAATGTCAATCGTCCCGTTTCCGCAGGTTGATCTTTCGTGGCAGTGTTCGTTATTATGTCGACTATTGAGTATCAAGATAGGTCGACGAAAATCGGCTCTGGGTCGTCAGGCTGAATGGCGGCTTGTCGACGCGATTATCACGAAAGCTGTCGGTCTGATTGCGGCCCAAAGCGGTCGACAGACGGTTCTATAGTTGGCCCTCGACTGAGGTTCCCGAAACCCTTCGAACTTTCTGTCTCGAGCCACCGACGGAATTGCGCGCTTATGAAAGAGATCGGAATATCGGAACAGGCCAGGAGCCTAGCCTGATCGATACGTTCGCTCTTTGGAATTTAGGGCTTGACGCCGAAGGGGATGAAACGGCGGGCGATGCAATACGTCAAGCCCGGCTTAACCTGTCATGCGCAGGCGGGAAAGATCTGCTGCACTGCTGGATTTCCGGGAAGCAGTTTGACGGATAGATCGACGCCGGCCGGAATAGGCATCGCAGTGAGGGTATGGCCGGTCGCACCAGGGTCATGATCGCCGAGCCTGACGAAACATGGCCGGCGGGTGACGCCGGCCATGGAGGCCCATGAGGCCCGCCGCATACGCTAGCTCGGACTAGAAATGATAATTGAGGCCGACACGGACCGTGTCGAACTTGATGGCGTCGGTCGAGGGGTTGCCGAGCGAGTCGAAGTTTGGCTTGCCCAGGTCCACATGCAGATATTCGGTCTTTAGGGAAAGCTTCTGGTTCATGGCCCATTCGACGCCGGCGCCAGCGGTCCAACCCCACCTTGTGTCACTGTAGCTGCAAGTCGGGGTAAAGCCGCATGCGCCGAGGTCGGCGGATCCCTTGACATGGCCGACTGCGAAGCCGCCGGTGGCATAGGGCAGGAAACTGTCGAAAACGGGCGGGGGCTTGGGGTTATCAGCCGGTGCGAGCGCAGACTGTCCGATTTGCCAGCAAGTCGGCAATCGACGGAGGTCCACCCTGCCCGCGGCATTGGTCTGAATCACGAAAAGATATAGCCCTTTATTCCGCTGGGGCAGGTCCCGAGCGATGATCATGTGATTCACGGCGGTTCTCCTTTGCGCCGGCGACTCGGTGGGAACTTGATCTGCCTCGACGGCTTATCCATGATCGCCCACGCATCGTCCGGCGCGGGCCGCAATTCGCCTCCGGCGACGGCCGCCGATCTCTTCGCAGAGGCTCGGCTTGCGTGCCGTGAACTGGGCGGTAACACACACATATCCCCAAGGATAGCCCTTGCTCGGGGTCAATCGGCAGTATGATCCTCCCGCCAGTTGAGGCCGGGTCTAGGTCGCAGTTGCAGCAATCTGTCTTGCCACTGGTTGTCGAAACTGAATGGTGAAATTCCTATTCGGCTGGCGAGTGAGATTGGCCGTCTGCTGAATGTTGAGTATGGCTATCGCTTCTGCGATGCTGCCGATTTAGCACTTTGAGTTTCGAAGGTCACTTTGGAGATTGCAGAGCATAGGGCAACATGAATCCCGATGCCCCGAAGCCGCTGCGTAAGCGCTTGTTCGATTACCCGCTTCTCGTGATCAAGCGGAAACTGTTATATCGCCTGCTGCACCCTCGTCCGCCGCGGCACCCTGCGCCGCTTACAAAACCGGTCTTCATCGTGGGCTCCGCGCCGGTCTCAAACCCGCCGGTGGGTTTTCGGCGCGATGCTTTCACGATCTTTACCGTGAATGGCTCGCAGACGGTCACGGCACGTTGGGGAATGGGTACTCCTGATGCAACATTTCTTTACGTCAACCAGCTTGACGGGGCCAAGCCCAACGCTTTAGCCGTGCGCGCCGTCTTGACCGGCCAGGAGACCGATCTGCTCTGGATTGTGCGCGCACACCGCACGATCGAGGAATTGCGCCGCAACATCGCGGCCTTCAACTACCGCTGCCGCGACCTGCGCAAGATCACCCGTCACCAGCGCATGGCGCTCTACGAGGCAGTGACAGGTGTGGCCAATTTCGAGATGCATCTGGAGGAGAAGTTCTCGACCGGGATCACAGCGGTCCTTTACGCCTTGCACAACTGCGCGCCGGCCGTGATCATCACCGGAATTGACCCAGGTTCGCACGGCCATGTCTACAACGAACTGAACATCGACCGGATGCACATCAGTTCCGACCGTGCCACGCTGCTGGCGCTGTCGGCGCTCGGTTTTCCCCTTTATACGAGCGATCCACATGTGGCCGACTCGCTCGGTCTGCCACTCTGGAAAGGCCAGATCGGGAGATGTGAGGTCCAATAACTGGGCTTGCCGCCATCATGGCCGAAGGAGCGGTTGTGCTGCGTCGTCGGACGCCGGCCATCCCTTGCTGCATTCGTCAAAAAGCAACCGCGCTGCATCATTGGCATGGAGGCGTGCTGCGGCGGCGCTCATCACCTCGCTCGTCAGTTTGCCGCGCTCGGATACGATGTTCGTCTGATGCCGCCGGAGTATGTGAAACCGTACGTGAAGTCGCACAAGAACGATGATCGCGATGCCGAGGCAATCGCCGAGGCGGCGACACGACCGACCATGCGGTTCGTGCCGATCAAGTCGGAGGAGCAACTCGATGTGCAGACTTTGCATCGTGCCCGCGAGCGGCTGGTCGGCACGCGAACGGCACTGATCAATCAACTGCGCGGTGTGCTGTTCCACCGCGGCATCGTCATTCCCAAGGGTCGGCCAAAGCTGAACCTGTGGCTGCGCGATAACCCGCCGAACAACACGATCCTGACCGTCAGGATGCAGCAACTCGTTCACGACATGGTCGATGAATTGCACGCGCTCGATCGTCGGATCAAGCAACTGGATCAGAAGTTCGAAGTGCTTGCCAAAAGCGATGAACGAGCCCGTCTCCTGCGTAGCGTGTCAGGCATTGGCGCTCTCAACGCAACGGCGCTGGCGGCAGCGGTCGCCGACGTGTCGGCGTTTGCCAAGGGACGTGACTTCGCCGCCTGGCTGGGACTTGTCCACGTCAGATCACCACCGGCGGCAAGCCGCGGCTGACCGGGATAAGCAAGCGCGGGAGCACCTAGTGCGCGTTCTGCTGATCCATGGGGCGCGAGCGGCACTGCCATATCTGGCGCGAATGGACACTCAGCTCGGCGCCTGGCTGCAAGCGCTGCTGCAGCGCGCCAAACGCAACGTGGTGGTCGTTGCGCTTGCCAACAAGCTGCACACTTGATGCGTTCGAGGTAGTTTCTGTTGCTTCGTCCACGCCAAGAGCATGCAAGTCTTAAGAATGATTCACGTCGGCCGGTCTATATTCAGACGTAAATCCTCTTCGATCGCCGTCACCGTGCTCCTGTTGCAGATGGGCTGGCGCCATTTCGGCAATCCGCGTCCGGCTGCCCTTCCGGCTTAACAGGCAAATCCGGCACAAAGTTAAATGCTCAAGAGTTTCAAATCCCTTTCCGCCTATGTGGCGCTTCTCGCCGGGATAGCCCGCTGTCGATGGCGCTATCGGCGAGCGACATGATGAGCCGTCCGGCGAAGCAAAAGCCAAAGAAGGCGATTGGGACCCCACTAGACGGCGACCTGGAAGTGGAAGCCGCCTTCTACGCTCCCAAGTGCGCATCACCAGAGACGAAGCTCTCGGGATCATCAAGGAAAGCTCACGCACCAACGCCTTCATTTCTCGGCAAGGATGGCCGGAAGGGTCGATAGCAGCCGAGGTTGTTTGCAACGCCCCGGAACCGACCCGAGCAACTACACGTTCTCCCGTTACCGTCACTACTTAGTGAAGGACACGTAACCGGAGGACATCCAAATGACAATCAAAATGCTCTGCATGGGTGCAATTGCACTCGCAATGACGGGTAGTGCTGCAATGGCTGCTTCCACGAGCGGTACGTCCGCACTCGATGACCCGGCTAAAATGTCGCCGTTCTTCACCGATGCGGGTATGAAGACCATGAAATCGCAAAAGGATTTCAAGACCGCGTGGATGGCTATGAAACCCGACGAGCGTACAGCGATGATAAAGGAATGCGCCGATGCGGGGGTTAAGAAGGCGCACGCAAAGTTCTGCGCGATGGCTAAGAAAATGGGTGGCTAACGTCAGATCTTCCGGGAAAGCCCAGCTCGCTCATCCAGGAGAGTGTCGAGCCCATTGTCGCTCCTGATGGCGTCCGGCAGACCGCGCTCCCTGAAGAGCCGGACAAAGGTTTCGATGACCGGAGCTTCCTTTGTCGAGTCAAGCGCTTCGCAGACCAGCATAGCGCGAGGCCTGGTCGGTGACCGTCAGCGGGTAACAGTGGTGGCCGTTGCCAAGCCTGAACTCACCCTTAAAGTCGGCGCACCACCGATCGTTGGGCTGGACGGCTTGGGAAAGCGGCGTGCCCTCGGCTTGTGAAGCGCCGCGTCTGGCGGGCGCGCTTCACAAGGCCATGGCGATCGAGGACCGCATGCACCGTGCTCTTGGCTGGTAACTGCACATCGCCGGGCTTCGAGCCACCAACAGGCCCCGCCAACCAATCCGGCGAGTGTCGAACGCTCAAGATTGACACCATTGCGGGCGAAGATCTGCGACTGCCTGTAGAGCGGGGTATGGTCGCAATATTTGCTGACCAGCACCTGCGCCAGCAGCGCCGGCGTTGCCAAGCCGCCGGCGATGGGCCGCTCCGGAGCGGGCGCCTGCACCACCGTCTCGCAAGTCCGGCAAGCATATTTTGGTCGCGTCGTCTTGATCACGCGCAGCTGCGCCGGTACCCAGTCCAGCATCTCGCTCACGCTCTCGCCGATGGAATGCAGCGCGCCGCAGGGAGCAGGGAGCGGGGAGCGGGTGAGGCGATGGCTTGGCAAAGCAAGGAGAGGGGTTGCTTAAACACCGTTGGCCGTGGCGTTATCGTCTCCGCAGCCTCGCCGGCGCCCGAAACTCTTCTCGTTAGCGGATCGGCAGCTTCTGGCGTTGGAAAGGTGAGAGCCGACGTTCAGGTCACAAGGCGAGAGGGCGCTTGGAGGGCTCAACTCGACTGAGTTGTGGGGGGCCCAAAGCTAACATTGCTCCTCGCATAAGAGGCGCGGCCCTACCTAGTGTTTGCGATATAGTGCGGGGCAAAGCCTCCACCGCCTGGGAGTTGGCACGTGGATATTCGGGCCTGGCTGATGAGTCTCGGCCTCGGCGAGTATGCCGACGCCTTCGGCAGCCAAGAAATCGATGAAGAGGTGCTCCCGAGCCTGACCGCCGACGACCTAACGGCGCTCGGGGTCACGTCGATTGGCCATCGGCGCAAGTTGCTCAGCGCCATTGCGGCCCTCGCCGAGAATCCGACCCGGCCCACAACGGCTCAGCCCCCGCCCGCACCCTCGGGTGCTCGCGCAGAGCGACGGCAACTCACTTTGATGTTCGTCGACCTCGTCGGCTCGACCGAGCTTGCGCAGGCGCTCGACCCGGAAGACATGCGCGAGGTCATTCTCGCCTATCAGCAGGCGGTTGCGCGGGAGATCGCTCGCTACGACGGGCGCGTCGCCAAGCTGATGGGCGACGGCGTGCTCGCCTATTTCGGCTGGCCGCACGCGCACGAGGATGACGCCGAGCGCGCGGTACGAGCCGGCCTCGCCGCTGCTTCCGCCGCCGGCGAGCTGAACGCGCCCGGCGGCAAGCCGCTAGCGGCGCGCGTCGGCATCGCCACGGGGCTGGTGGTCGTCGGCGACCTGGTCGGCGAAGGCGCTGCACAAGAGGAAGCCGTTGTCGGAGACACGCCCAACCTCGCGGCCCGGCTGCAGGCACTCGCAGAGCCAGGAGCAGTCATCATCGCCGACACGACGCAAAAGCTGGTCGCGGGGCTGTTCGCGACAGCCGATCTCGGTGAGCGCCTTTTGAAGGGCTTTGCCGCTCCGGTGCGGTGCCGGCGCGTCGTCGGCGAAACAGCCGCCGAAAGCAGGTTCGAAGCGCGGCACGCCGTGCTTGCACCTCTGGTCGGGCGGGACCGTGAGCTGGCACTCTTGCTCGAATGCTGGCACCGCGCGACAGCGGCAGAGGGTCGGGTCGTGCTGCTCAGCGGCGAAGCGGGCATCGGCAAGTCGCGCCTGATTGCGGCGCTCACAGAGCGGGTTGCCGCCGAACCGCATGCTGAGCTGCGCTTCTTTTGCTCCGCCTATCATACGAACAGCGCGCTGCATCCTCTCATAGCGCATCTCGAGCGAGCGGCGGGTTTCGTCAGTGACGACAGTGCCGATAGCAGGTTCGACAAACTCAGGGCACTGGTCGCCAGGCTCCAGGTGGAGACGGACGAGGCGCTGCCGCTGCTGGCGATCCTATTGTCGATCGACCCAGGCAGACGCTACCAGCCGCCCAGACTGCCCGCGCCGACGCTCAGGGCGCGCATGCTGGCGGCATTGATAGGGCTGGTCGAGGCGTCGGCGGCGAACAAGCCGACGCTTGTGCTGGTCGAAGACGCCCACTGGATAGACCCGACGACGGCAGAGTGGCTCGGGATGCTGGTTGAGCGGCTCGCCGGCCTGCGCGCCTTGTTGGTGGTGACGGCACGACCCGAATTCGAGCCGCGCTGGAAGGCGCTATCGTCTGTAGAGATGGTGCTGCTCGGACGGCTCGAACAGGAACACGGCATAGCGATCGTAGAGCGCGTTGCAGGCAACAGAAAGCTGCCGCCCGATATTGCCGACCGGATCTTGGCCAACACGGAAGGTGTACCGCTGTTCGTCGAGGAGCTGACGCGGACGGTTCTCGATTCCGGGCTGCTGCGAGAGGCAGACGGGCGCTATCTCGCGATCGGGCCGCTGCCCAACCTGGCAATTCCCTCGACCCTGCAGGACTCGCTGATGGCGCGCCTCGACCGGCTGTCGCCGGTCAAAGAGACGGCCCAGATCGGCGCCTGCATCGGGCGCATCTTCGGCCACCGGCTGCTCGCTGCGGTGAGCGGTACGGACCAGGCGCGGCTCGACGATGCGCTCCACCAGCTCGAACAGGCCGAGCTGGTGTTTCGCAGCGGCGTCGCGCCGGAAGCGACCTATACGTTCAAGCATGCGCTTGTGCGCGACACCGCCTACCAGAGCCTGCTTAGGAGCCGGCGCCAGCAAATCCATGGCAGGATCGCCGCAGCGCTCGAAGCCGAGTTCGCCGAAATCGCCGAAGCCGAACCCGAGACCGTCGCGCAGCACTACACGCTGGCCGGACTGGCGGATCAGGGCGTGCCATGGTGGCTGCGGGCGGGGCAGCGCGCGATGGCAAGGTCTGCCAACCGCGAGGCCGCAGCTCACTTCGCCAAGGGGCTCGAGCTTGCCGCGTCGCTGCCTGCTTCCGAGACCCGGCTCAGGCAGGAAGTCTCACTGTGGACGGCGATGGGCTCGGCTCTTGTCCCCGCCAAAGGTTGGGCCGCCCCGGAGCCCCTGCAGGCATTTTCGACCGCGCGGGAACTTGCCGCGCGGCTCGGCGACAAAGCCAAGCTGTTCGCAGCGGTGCGCGGCGAAAGCGGCTGCCGCACCATCTCGGGCGCGACCTGCGCGCCGCCGAAGTTCTTGCCATGCAGTGCAAGACGCTGGGTATGGAGCTCGCCGAAACATCCGGCGATTCTGAATACCTGCTGGAGGCACACCATCAGCTCTGGGGCGTCAATTTTTACCTCGGCAGGTACGAGTCCGCTGAATCGTTTGTCAGATATGGCCTTGAAACCTACGACTACGAGCGGCATCGCCACCTTGCCTGGGGCTATACCGGGCACGATCCCGGCGTCTGCTGCAGGTCGTTCCACGCGCAGATGCTCTGCATATGCGGCAAGCCTGACAGGGCGATCCAGCAGGCAAGGGAAGCCGTCGCTCTGGCCCAACGCGACTCCCATCCCCTTAGCTTGGCCCAGGCACAGATGGCCCTCGGCGTTGTCCATCTCCTCCGGCGAGAGCCCGGAGAGGCGAGACACTGGACTGAGAAAGCCATTGCAGTGTGCACCGAGTTCGCCCTTCCGCTGCTGCTGGGGCAGGCTCGCGCCTTCTTCGGCTGGGCGCTTGCCGGTCTGGGTGCGTTGGACGATGGGATTGGCGAGATGCGTGATGGGATCGCGGCGATGGCTGCGACCGGCGCCGACATGGGGATGGCTGCTTATCTATGCGCGCTCGCGCGGGCCTGCGGCGAACGCGGCGAGGCAAGCGAGGGACTGGCCGTTCTGGAGCAGGCGTTCGACACGCTCGCCAAATCAGGCTCCACATATCAGCTGCCTGAGCTTTTGAGTGCGAAAGGAGAGTTGCTGTCACGACTGGACCCGCGCGGCGACGCCGCCGAAGACCCTTTGCGGCAATCTCTGGCCGCCGCCCGCGAGCAGGGCGCGATACTGGCCGAGTTGAGAGCCGCTTTTCGCCTCGCGGGACTTTGGGCCAACCACGGCCGCGACAAGGAGGCGCGTGAGTTGCTCGCACCGGTCTATGAGGCATTCGACGAAGGCCTCGACACGCCTGACCTGATGGAGGCCGGACGCCTGCTGCAACGGCTTCCACAAGGAGCGACTGCGGTGCCCTAGGGAGGAGTGCAATGCTTAAATGAATGTGGATCGGCCTGCTGGCGGGCGCTGCACTGCTGCCGCCTAGTGGCCAGGCTTCTGCGACAACCGAACTCACGATCCTGTGGGCAGAATGGGATCCAGCCAACTATCTGCAGGAGCTCGCCAATGAGTATGAGAAAAAGACCGGGGTCGCTGGTGAGGACGGTTGCCAGCAATCTCGTTGGGTGTTCCCATGCGGTTGAAGACACCTGGCGGGACTTCCCACTCGCCCGAGGAGTTCGTGCTCGACGCAGCTTCTATTTCATCGAGTTCTGTGGCGATCCAGCCGGGGCTGACACAATTTGCCCGGATTCCGAATAGCGCACCTTAGACCGCCAGCGAGCGTGTGAGCGCCTCCACTCCCGCCTTCGCAACGCCGTACAATCCCCAGTTTCCGTGCAGTGTGGCCGTCGACGAGATGTTTACGATCGACCCACCGCCGCAGTCGCGCATCACCGGAAGGGCATAGCAGGAGACGAAGTAGGTCGAATCGAAGCAGCGTTGGCCTTCCTCGCAAGCGAGGATGCATCCTTCATCACCGGTCAGACGCTTGTGGTCGATGGCGGATTGTCGATCCTTGATTACACGTCCTTTTCGCTGCTCAAGACGCGCGGCCCCGCGCTGTTTTCGGGAACGTTGGCAGATACGTCCACCCAGCAGGAACCAAAGTGACACAATCAAAAGCGCTCATCACCGGTGCCGGTGCGAAAGATGGAATTGGTTTCGCCTGTGCCAGGCTGCTGGCCGAGGCTGGTTTCACGGTTGCGCTCTCCGCGACCACGGAGCGCGTAATGGATCGTGTGAACGAACTGAATATGGCGGGTCACACGGCAAGCGGCCATATAGGCGATCTGACCAAGGCCGGCGAAGTCGATCGCCTTCTGTCCGAGCTCGGGAACGTCGATATCCTCATCAACAATGCCGGCATGGGCACCAGGGCGAAGCCCTCCCTGGAGAAGCACCTCACGGAAATCACCGCGGACGAATGGGATCATGAGCTTGCAGTGAGCCTGAAGACCGCGTTTTTGGTCACGAGGGCCTTCCTTCCGGCAATGCTGTCGCTAGGCTATGGGCGCATCGTGAATGTGGCTTCGGTCACGGGTCCGTACGTGTCTAACCCAGGCTCTTCCGCATATTCGGCCGCCAAGGCCGGCATGGTTGGGTTGACCCATGCGCTGGCGCTGGAAGTGGCATCGAAAGGCGTCACGGTCAACGCGGTTGCTCCCGGCTGGATTCAAACCGGCGCATCGACGCCGTCCGAGCTCTCAGCAGCCCTGAACACACCATGTGGACGTGCCGGTCGCCCGGAGGAGGTCGCCGCCGCAGTCGCCTTTCTTGCCTCGCCCGCCGCCAGCTACATCAACGGCGCCGTTCTCGTTGTCGACGGCGGGAATATTTTGCAGGAGCGGAAATGAAGCTTGTTCGATGGCGAGGAGTATTGATCGTCCAGTTCGCGCCAAGCCGTCCTGGCGGATGACTATCCGATCGGTATGGGGCTTCCAAGAATTTTCTAGGCCACACCGCTGACCCGAAAGTGACGCACTTTGCTAGGGAGTGAACGGCGGCTCTGCGCCTCAAAGTTTGCCGTAGGGGACCGCATTTGGGCTTCCTGAGAGCAGACGTCGTCTGCAGCTTCACTGGAGGTCAAGCAGGCAACTATTGGCAATAATGCGGGGGAAGCGCAGGACTGTTCAAAGGCCTTCGCCTGCGACAGGACATTTGCGCGATGAGTCAATTTGGTAGCGAACCAGTTCGTGATCCTGCGGACCTCGGCTTCGACAAGGCGCGGCTGGCGCGACTGAAGCGGTGGATGCAGCGATATGCCGACACCGGGCGCTGGCCGGGTGGTGCGGTGCTCATCGCGCGTCATGGCGAACTCGCCTTTTTCGACTGCGCCGGGCACGCCGACGTCGAAGTCAAGCGGCCTTGGCAGCGCGACCTCATCGCCCGCATCTACTCGATGACCAAGCCTGTCACCGCCGTCGCGCTGATGATGCTGTACGAGGAGGCGCGCCTGCATCTCGACGATCCGGTCGAAGCTTACCTGCCGGAATTCAAAAATAGGCAACTTCTGATACCGGGCGCAACGTCGCTGGACCAAACGGTGCCCATCAAAATGAAGATGACGATCCACCATCTGCTGACCCACACATCTGGCCTAAGCCTTTTTACGAACCCCCGACTGCTCGGCGAAGCTTATGCCAAGGAAAAACTCGGCCTCGCCCTTGCCTACGGTGGGCTCGACAAGATGGTGCGCAGGATCGCCGACCTGCCACTGGAATGGGAGCCGGGCACGAGATGGCAATACAGCACCGGGTCCGATGTCATCGGCCGCATCGTGGAAGTCGGTTCCGGAACGACGCTCGACAAGTACTTTGCGACTCGCATCTTCGAGCCCCTCGGCATGACCGACACCGGCTTCTCTGTGCCGGAGTCTGAGATCAGCCGTTTTCCCCCGCTCTATGAGGTTACGGCTGGCGGCATGGCTTTGCACGAAGCGCCGGAGGTTTCGGAGTGGCGGCAAGGCAAGGTTGATACGTTTTGCGGCGGAGGCGGGCTCGTCGGAACCATCGACGACTATTGGCGGTTCGCCGAAATGCTGCGGGCTGGAGGTGAACTCAACGGCGAACACATCCTCAGTCCCCGCACTTTGAGATTGGCGGCGCGCAATCACCTACCGGGAGATCTTGCCTCGATGGCACCCGAAGTTTGGGCCGAGACCCAGTTTGACGGCGTCGGGTTCGGTCTGCTGGGCTCCGTGGTCCTCGATCCGGCTAAGGCGCAAATTTCGGCGCAAGTGGGCGACTATGGCTGGGGTGGGGCGGCAGGTACCTTCTTCTGGGTGAGCCCGGTCGACGACATGGTTGTCATTCTTTTCACGCAACTGCTGCCTTCGAGCGCCATTCCGGTGCGCAAAGAGCTGCGTGCACTCGTCCATGGTGCGTTGACAGGGGCCTGAGACTCGTCAACAGAAACTGCGTGGAGCAACCTTGCGCTAGCAAGCCAGCTCGGCTTCGTCGTGCTCGATGAGCTCTTGGCCCAAGCCGGCGGGCAGTTGCTCTTCCATCTCATCAGCCGGCTTTACGAGCGGAACGCGCTTCCGGCATCGGTCATCTCACGACGATGCCGCGCAACCTGAATGTCCGCCCTTGAGGAACCGCAGCCTGAAGCTACCTGTCCCCTTCCGGGCCATTTCGGACTGAAAGTCAGAAACGCTCTCGGACGGCACTGGATTTGGACAGTTCGAAACAATGCGATCAGGGCGGGGTTAGTGCCGCTTGGCCAAGCGCACACCAGGGCCTCCGCCGTTCTCCGCTAAGAATTCGATTCCTGCCGCCTCAAAGGCGGCACGAATCGCTTGAAGCGTTTTGGGCTTGAGGCGATCGCCTTGTTCCAGACGAGTAATCGTTTGCGTGGCCACCTGCGCTGCTTCGGCAAGTTCACGTATTCCCGCCCGCGCCATCCTGCACTGTACAGGATCTATTTCATCACATGGTGATGATTTCTGTCGCCCGCTCACGGCCGGACCGGCACGGACAGAGCCGCTTCTCAGGTGCGCTTCGAGAGACGAACACCTGGTCCCCCTCCATTTGCCGGGATGAACTCCACACCCGCGCGTTCCAAGGCACGCTGAATGGATTTTAGATTGGACACCGTCGTTGGAGGGACGCCGTCCTCAGCTTCAGCACGTCGGACCGTCGCAACTCCGACACTTGCTGCTGACGCCAACTCACCCGCACCCCATCTAAGCAGAGCCCGCGCAGCTCTGATTTGCGCACCGGTGATCGAAAAATTATCATGTGATATCAAATTGACCTGCGCCGACGTCCGTGGTAATGATCTGCATCCTAAGGTGTCCTCCATGGTGGCTGAACGTCCGCCCCAGGAGGCGCGGCCAAGCGAAGTGCGCCAACACGACGCTCGGCCTAGCCACAATCCAGTTGTTTGGGAACTCGGATCATGACTGATTCTGAGAGTAGCACGAGTCGTTTCGATGTCATCGGCAACCCTGGCTTGGTGGGCACAGTTCGGGCCGCATTGGAGCTGGCGAATGCGTCCATCGCAGCCGATCCAATTGAAGAAACCGATTCGGTCGTTGCACTATGGCAGCAGTGGAATGCTGCCCATGCAAAAACTGTGGAGTTATGCCGAAAGCAGCAGCGGCTCGAATCTCAAGCTATCCGAATGGCAAATTCCGCCAATGGCGCGGACGGAGCTGTGCCAGAAATTACATGGCAAGATGCGGCAAAGACCGTCGGCTATTGCTCGGCCAAAGAGGCCGAAGACAAAGCTGCCGCTGAAGAACAGAAGTTCGCGGCTGCCCTGTGGAATGCACCTGCGCGATCGGCGTTGGGTGTCTGCGCCAAGCTGGCGGCGATAATTGAGGACGGGCAGTGGTCTGAAGAGTGTCCCGATTTCCCATGGCCGCAACTTCGGTCGATCTTAGCCGACCTCGTCCGTATTGAGCAGGCCCAGGAGACCGCCCGGCCGGCCAAAAAGGAACAGAATCCAGAGCATCGCGGAGCCACCTCGGAGCACGAGTAGAGTTCCTCGGCTTAGCACCCACCAAAGAGCGCAGAGCCTACTAGCGATCTACACGAAATGGGCGCCGCCTTGCCTCGGTGAACGGCGGCGAAATCTCAGATTCCCGCTCGCCGAGCAGGTTGAAATCCGCGATCGGCTTGCGCGCCAATGACCGGTCGAGCGCCTTGGCGCGCCATTCGCCCATACCAAGCACGTATGTCGCCCATATGCCGTAGCGCCCGGACATGGCATAGCGCTGCCACTTCAGGTATCCCGATGGGGCAGGGGACTCTACCACCCGCGCCCATCCAGCTCGCAGCATCTGGATCGCGAGATCGTGTCCGTCCACGAAGCACCTGGCAATGAGCTCCCCGTCGCCACCAACAGAGGACGGCCGACAGACAACTTCCCTTGCGCCAATTGTTCGTTTTAGCCACGCCTTGGCAAGTGCGCCGCAAGGGACTGGTTTCAGGTTAGTGCTGTTACCATGTCGGGCCGGATCGAAGGCCCATTGCGGCAATTCACATGTATCGATGCCAGCGAGGCGCACCCGTGCGGCAGGAACAGGAAACCACAAGGTGCGCCCGTCCAAAACCGAAACCCGACCGGTGACCGTCGCAGGAATTTGCGCCGCATCCGGGATGAGCGGCTGACCCGTGGCAGCACCCCGGCTGCTCGCGACATCCGCTGCGAACAAAGCCGAAGGAAAGCAGCCGAACGCCAACGCCGACAGCGCGAGCAGGGTGCGGTGGCTCATGGCCGAACCCCCTTGGCGCCGGCGGCCCGGCCGAGCACGATCGCAGGGTGCTGAACGTCACCGAATTGCCAAAGGCCGGCATGCTTCTCGCGAGCCGACTGTTCGGCGACGGCATAGGGTTCGTACAAAGGCAAGCCGTCGGCGCGCAATGCCGCGAACGCCAAGCCGGTGCTGATCATCAGCGTGCCTAGATCCAGCCTGTCTTGGCCTATGGTGACGAAACATACGACCTGCGTAACGGCACCGGCTTTCGCGACAGGCGCGCATTGCGGTTTTGTGTCAGCAACGTAGGCGGCAAAGACCGAGAGCGAAGCTTCTCCACAATCGCTGCGGCGGCCGGCGGCGTTGGTGTAGAAGG
Source organism: Mesorhizobium sp. B1-1-8 (assembly GCF_006442795.2). Classification (NCBI taxonomy): domain Bacteria; kingdom Pseudomonadati; phylum Pseudomonadota; class Alphaproteobacteria; order Hyphomicrobiales; family Phyllobacteriaceae; genus Mesorhizobium; species Mesorhizobium sp. B1-1-8. Next base: position 200,635 of record NZ_CP083957.1, on the reverse strand, counting down.
TCCCGCGAAGACAAGCCTGGACACCATAGAGATGGTATCGGGTGCCCTTAGCAATCCAGCTGTCGCCGCTCTCGAGCGTCACGCCTGAACGAAGCGCGAAATAGCCCTGCGGCGTGGCTATCGCGGGGCTCGCCGCGAGGGCGCCCGCAAACGCAAAGGCAGCGATTCTCATTGCGCCTTCATCCTCGGGTCGGCCCACATGCCGTAGCCGCCGCGGCCGATCTTTTGTGCCTCGTCGAGGTCTTTGCGCGCCGGCGTGCCATCAGGCTTTTTGGCGATGCGATGCGTGCCGACGGAAACCAGCTGCTCCTCAAGCATATCCACTGAGTCAAGGACGCCCGGGTAGTTGTAGTAGCCGTAGCAGGTGGCGTCCTGGACCGGAGCGTTGGCTTCGCTGACGAACGCCCGGCAGAAAATCACCTTGGGCGACTTCAACAGCGTCTCCAGGCCCTGCTTGGCATACTCGGCACAGGTGCCCGAGAAATTCTCCCGCCTGTTGACCATATCGCCGTCGCAAGGCTCGATACCGTAGAGATGGATCGTCGTCTTGTCGTTGATCCTGAAATCGGTCGGCGAGACAGCGTGGTATCCCTTTGCGGAAGCGAAGCCCTTGCGCTCGGCGATGCCGCCCTGGCCATCATAGTACTCCATCACCAGAACCGTCTTTCCCGCCGCGGCCAGCGATCTGACGTAGTCCTTGTCGATGGGTTGAGCCGCGATGGCCGGTAAGGCCGAGGCCAGGCAAATCGCCACTCCGCCGCCAACTCTGCGTTTCATCTGATCCTCCTGGTCGAATTGCCCACGCAGAATGCCTTTTCTTCGCCTTGGGGGCAATAAAGAATATCAGTTTGACATTCTTTTCTTCATCCGCTACCGATTCGCCGAATTCCACGATTCAACCGGAGCGTTAGCGCCGATGCCCGACAAGTTGCCCCTCCCGACGAAACGCCGTCCGGCCTTTTTTCTCACGGCGACCGTCTTAAGCGGGATTCTCACTGCACCTGCGGCCTTTGCCACGGAGACGGCCGAAGCCTGGGATTTTGGCCCGAAGCCGCCGCTTGCCGGCAAGTCCAGCGCGCAAGATCATATGATCGAGGGCGTTTTCGACGCCCGCTGGCGAGAGGCACCACAAGCCTATGCCGTCGATAAGCACGGGCGCCTGCGAGAGGAAGCAGACCCGGTTTCGATCTCGGCCAGCACTGCTTCCTGGAAGGTCAACACCTCTGCAAGATCCAACACCAAGGTAAGTCAATTTGACATCCTGGAAAGCGGCCAAGCAACCACTGAGGACGGGCGCTGCGGACCATCTCTGACCAGTACGGATGACATTGTCCGCCTGGTCAAAGACGCGGCCCTGAAATACGGCGTGGACGAACGCTTCGCGCTGGCCATCGCGACAGTCGAAAGCCGGCTCGACCGCTTCCGCAATTCCCCAAAGGGCGCCCGCGGCACAATGCAGCTGATGCCGGCGACCGCTGCACAATTGGGCGTCGCCGACATTTGCGATCCGGCCGACAATATCGACGGCGCCGTCCGGTTCATGGGGATCTGTTTGCCACCTGGCGCAATCCGCTGATCGTCGCGGCTGCCTACAATGCGGGGGAGGCGCGCGTGCGCGAATATGGCGGGATCCCGCCATTCGCCGAGACCGTCCAGTTCGTCGCCGATGTCATCAATCGACAGCTTGGATTGCCCGACCCCAAGCGTCACGCCGGTGCAACCGAAACAGCGCTGGCGCCAATCGACAGCAACCGATCCACCGGATCAGCCACCCCGACCAGACCGCGTCAATGGGTCGGCGGCGTCATGCATTTCTAGCGGAGCCAGAACATGAACCAGACGTTGCGCAACTTCCTGCCTCAGCCTGCCAATCGAACAGCTATCGCCGCTGTCGCCCTCGCGTTTGCGCTGGGCGTTGTCGCAGACCCGGCCTTTGCCCAGACCTCGGGCGCCTTCGCTCCGCTGGAGACGGCGGTGCAGATGATCGTCGATTTCATCACCGGCCCCTTCGGGCGCCTGCTCGCTATTATCGCCGTCATCGGCCTGGGGTTCCTGGCCTTTGCCGGCCGGCTGTCATGGTTCACCGCGGGCGCCGTGGTGATCGGCATCGGCCTGGTGTTTGGCGCGCCGGCCATTGTCGACCAGATGATCTCCGCCGTCGGGAAGTGAGCGATGTCAGAGCGTCCTGACGACAGACCGCAACTGACGCCGCTGGTTATCGGGCTCACGCGGCCGCCGATGATGTGGGGCGTCCCGCTCAACGCCTTCTACATCATCCTCGGCATCACCCTGATCGCCTTCCTGGTGTCCACGAGCTTCTGGGCCGCACTGATCGCCCCGGTTACCTATCTCGCGCTGTTTGCGCTCTGCAGCCGCGACGTCCGCATCCTCGACCTTGTCCAGACGGCAGGCCGGCGGACACCGCGCACGCGCAACAAACTGTTCTGGCAAACCAACTCGTACGGCCCCTGACATGCTGAACCTCATCGCGGAAGAACTGGGTTTCGGGCGCCAGCGCCGGCGCGAGAAGCCCATGGCCAGCCACGTGCCTTACATGCGCCACGTCGCGCGCACGGTGATCGGCCTGGAGAGCGGCGCGCTGGTCTCTGTCATCAGGCTCGACGGCCTGTTCTTCCAGACGGAGGACCAGGCCGAGCTCAACATGCGCGCGAGTGTCCAGAACACCATGATCCGGGCGCTTGGCTCGAGCCGCTATTCGCTTTGGTCGACCATCATTCGCAAGCAGGTCGTGCCGTCGATCGGCGGCTGGTTCGCCGATCCGTTCTGCAATCTCCTCAATCAGCGCTACATGGCCGAACTTACGCAAAGGCGCATGTTCACCAACGAACTCTATCTCACCGTGGTGCGCGCGCGCATGCGCGGTGCCCTGGGAGCCGCCGAGACAATCGCGGGCGTTGTCGGCTCCTCCTCCGGCCAGGAGCAACAGAAGCAACGTCTTGACGAGCGGGTCAGGGAGCTGGAAGAAGCGACCGCCAATATAGTACGCGAGCTCCAGAAATACGGCGCCCGCCCGCTCGGCATTACCTACCGCAATGGCGAGCCTTATTCGGAACCCTGCGAGTTCTTCAACACGATCCTGACCTGCGGATTGTCACGGCCAATGCGGCTGCCGCGCATGGCGATCCGCAATTATGTCGGCACCTCACGCCTGCATTTCGCCAAGCGCACCCTGCAGGCGCAGGGGCCGAGCGAAGCGGAAAACCGCTTCGGCGCGATGCTGTCGATAAAGGAATACCCGCCTTTCTCCGGCCCTGGGATGCTCGACGGGCTGCTGCAGCTCAATCACGAGTTCATTCTGACGCAGTCCTTTACCATCGCCGACAAGCCGATCGCACAGGAACGCATCGCGCGGCTGCAGCGCCAGATCCAGGCTTCCGACGAAGCGGGCAGCACGGTCGAAACCGACATTGATTTCGCCTTCAACAGCCTGGTCAACCAGGAGGCCGTATTCGGGTACCATCATTTCAGCCTGCTGTGCCTGGCCCGCGATTTGGCAGCCCTCGACAAATCGGTCTCGGACCTCGGCGCCTGCCTGACCGAGATGAACATCAACTGGCTGCGCGAGGATCTCAATATGGAGGCCTCCTTCTGGGCGCAGCTGCCGGGCAACCACAGCTACATTGCGCGCTCCTCGATGCTGTCGAGCGCCAACTTTGCCGGCTTCTCCTCAATGCACAACTTTGCCACTGGCAAGGCTGCCGAGAATCATTGGGGGCTGCCGATCGCCGTCCTCGAGACGACTTCGCAGACGCCTTACTGGTTCAACTTCCACCGGCGTGACATCGGCCATTTCCTGGTCACCGGGCCGACCGGCTCGGGCAAGACCGTGGTGCTGAGCTTTCTGCTGGCGCAGGCTCTTCGCATCTCGCCGGAGCCACGGGCCGTCTTCTTCGACAAGGACCGCGGCGCCGAGATCTTCATCCGCGCGGTGGGCGGCAATTACGAGGTTCTGCAGCCCGGGATCGTCACCGGCTTCAATCCGCTGCAGATGGAGAATACCGCCGGCAATCGCGAATTCTTGCTGCGTCTCATCAAGGTGATGCTGCAGCCGGCGGACGGACGTGGCTTCAGCCAGGAGGAGGAGCACACGCTGGAGCAGGCGATCCGCCGCATCTGCGCAGAACCGCTGGAGCAACGCACCCTTTCCAATCTGTCCAGCCTGCTCCTGGGGCGATCGCGTTCGGACTCCAACGATCTCAGATCACGGCTTCGGCCCTGGTTCGAGGGCGAGAAGAGCTGGCTCTTCAACGCGCCCCGCGATGTCCTGTCATTGTCGGGCAGGCGCATCTTCGGCTTCGACATGACGCATGTGCTCGACAACGCCGACATCCGCACGCCGGCGCTGATGTATGTTTACCACCGCCTCGATGAGCTGCTCACCGGCGATCCCGTCCTGATCTTCATGGACGAAGGCTGGAAGCTGCTGCAGGACCCGACCTTCTCCAGCTATATCGTCGACAAGATGAAGACGATCCGCAAGCTGAACGGAATCGTCGGATTCGGCACGCAATCCGCGGCCGATATCGCCAAGGCGCCGCAGTCGCATACGCTGATAGAGCAGTCCTCGACCAACCTGCACTTTCCCAATCCACGGGCCGACGAGGAGAGTTACATCCGTCGCTTCGGGCTGACCACGAAGGAGTTCGACTTCGTCAGGAACACGCCGCCGGAGCGGCGGACATTCCTGATCAAGCACGGCATCGATTCCGTCATCGCTCGCCTGGACCTTTCCGCCATGCCCGACATCCTCAAGGTGCTGTCCGGCCGCAAGGAAACGGTCGAGGCCTGCGCGGCGCTGCGCACCCGTCTCGGCGATGATCCGGCGGCATGGCTGCCGCAATTCTGCGGCTGGGAGGCATCGACATGATCCGGCGACTTCCCCTGCTGCTGGTCCTGCTGGCCTCCCCATGCGCTGCCGACATCCCGACCATAGATGGCACTATCCTCGACAAGCGAAGGGATAGCGCCAGCAGGATCGGTGAGATCGAAAGGGTGGATCGTGATCGTTATGGCGTCAGCGAGAGCGTCACCTGCTCGGTCTACCGACCGGGCCGCAAGGACGACCCGGTCGCTGCCGCCCAGGCCAATCCCTCGATAGCAGGCCTTGTCCGGCGTATCGCCCGCGAGGAGGGCGTGGACGAGAACCAGTTTCTGGCGCTTGTCTATCAGGAAAGCCGGTTCAACCCTTGCGCCAAATCGGGCGCGGGCGCGCTCGGGCTGGCGCAGCTGATGCCTGGAACGGCCGCCGAGCTCGGCGTCAATCCACATAACATCGAGCAAAATTTGCGCGGCGGCGCGCGCTACTTCAGGCAGCAGCTGGCGCGGTTTCACGGAAATGTCTCGCTGGCTTTGGCCGCCTACAATTCCGGGGCCGGCAATGTCGAGAAATTCAATGGCATCCCGCCGTTCCGCGAGACGCAGGGATATGTCGCGGCCATAACTCAAAAATGGCTGCCGGCCTTTGGCGGGTCGGACAAGTCCGGCATTCCCTTGAATTACGGCGGATCGGGCGAAGCCTATGAAGGGATGCGCACCGCGACGTTGAACGGCATGGGGCTGAGCGGCGCCATCGGCGACGGATCGGCTGACGTCGCCTCATGGTTCCAGCAACTCGGGTCGGCCGCCACCGGCACCATCCAGGACAGCTGGGACCAGAATTCCAACGCCCGCACCGCCAATATCGAGATGCTCAATCGCATGATCCAGCTCAGTGCGAGCCTGGCCGATCTCGTCAATTCCAGGAACGCGGCAACGTTGAGCGATCTGTCGGGCGCAAACCGTTCAGGACAGTATTCCGGCCCCAAAGATCAGCCGCCGCCGGGCCGTTCCTGCGACGAGCGCGCCGGCATGGTCTGGAGCGAACAGGCACAAAGCTGCGTGCAAAGGCTCGATCGCAACGCCGAACTGCTTTTTAACCCGCAATGAAAGGTGACCACATGAAACGTTCATTCCTGCTGCTTGCCGCCACGGCGATTACCATCACGTCAGCCAAGGCGGACATTCCCGTCATCGACAGGACCAATTATGCCGTGGCCAAGGACACGGCAGAAAAGACGGCGAAGATCCTCGACACCAACAAGGATATCCTCACCACCGTCGAGAAGACCCTGCAGGCGGTCACGGGCGAGCGCGGCAGCGATGCCGGATCGCTGAAGGATCTGGCCGTCGGCAATGGTTTCAGCGTCTCGTCCGTCCCTTCCTTCGACAGCATGCTCAAGGATGGCGTGCCGGATTTCGGCTCCATGGGGCCAGACATCGCGAAGGCCGCGACGGTGTTCATCAACGGACTGCAGCTGGTGAAGTCGCTTTCGGGCAAGCAGAACAGCTCGCTTGCCAGCGAAAAGTCCTATGAGGAGCTGGTCAAGACGGTGCTGGGCGTATCGGCCTTGATCAAGGGCTCGCAACAGGCCGTGGCGACCCGACGGGCTGCGCTCGAAGACGCCGGGCAGGGGATCGGCCAGGCCAAGGACATCAAAGGGTCGATCGACCAGAATACGCAGCTGCAGGTCCAGACCGGGCTGACGCTCAACGAGATGATCGGGGTCATGAACAGCGCCGTTCAGTCGCTGCAGGCCGAAAACCAGCGACGACTGACCGACATCTCGAACACCAAGAAGGCGCTGACCTACGAATGAGGGCCTGGCTCAGCGCATTCGTGCAGATCTCGGCAGTGTTGCTGCTGACGGCCTGCGGCACGCCGAAAGAAAAGTCGGCGCCCTGCAAACGGCCGCCCGATGTCAGCAGCTACACGGCCGAGCCACGGCTGGAATGCGGGCCGGTGCGGCCGGTCAATCCAGACCGGCGCGCCGCGCTGGCTGCGATCGATGGGCTTGCTCTTCAATCCGAGTAGGACAGGCAGTTGGAAAACTTCATCGGCGAGCTTTTGCAGCGCATCGATGCCTCGGGCAAGAATTTCTCCGAGCGTGCCTTCGACATCCTGAGCCGGGACATCGAGCCGCTGCTGCGGCTGCTGTTTATCCTCGTCGTGCTCTTCTACGGCACGCAGCTCATCTTGGGTTCCTCGCGGCTCGGCGTCGCCCAGATCGTCGGGCGCATCGCGCGCGTGTTCCTCATCCTGATCGTCGTCGGCACCTGGTCCAACTTCGACACGCTCTTCTACGACTGGATCACCAAGGTGCCTGAGGCGGCGGGCCGCGCTATTCTGTCTGCCTCCGGCACCGGCGTCACCGAGCCGACCAACGGCCTGTCGCAGATCTGGGAAACGGCCAATCTGGCAGCCTCAACCTTTTCCGAACAGGCCGGCTACTTCTCAGTCCTGCCTGCGCTGATCGGCATGATCATCATGGCTTTCGCAGGGCTGTTCGTCTCCGTCGCGCTTGGCATCCTGGTGCTTGCGAAGGTGATCCTGTGGGTGCTGCTTGGCACCGCGCCTCTGTTCATCGCCTGCATGTTCTTTGACGTGACCCGCAACTACGCGATCGGATGGCTGAACCAGTCGCTGCTCTACGCGCTCATTCCACTGTTCGTCTATGTGATCGCCGCATTCCTGATCGCGGCCATGGCGCCAGAACTCACCAAGATCGACCAGATCTCGGGCAATCGCGAGCTGAAGCTCAGCGACCTTGCCGCTTTCATCATGTTATGCCTGGCCGGCAGCTTCGTGCTTTTGCAGATCCAGTCGCTGGCGCAAGGCATCGTCGGCGGGCTGGCAATGCCTCTCGGCCACCGCTCGCGCGCCTACGCTGCGCAGGGTGTTGTGCTTGGTCGCATGGCGATCGGCAGCTCGGCCCGGCAGATGCAGGCGGCCGTCCACCGGGTCCAGGCAAGGCTCCATGGCCCGCCGGCCATTTCGGGCGAGGCCATGCAGCGCGCCATCACCGCCAATGGAAGGCCCAGATAGGGCAGGGCCCGACGATCCTCCAGCAATCAGACGAGAAGCATGGCCGACACGACAGACGACAGACTCCGATCGTATTTCCAGGAAGGGGACTTGTGGGAGCACGAGATCCTGAAGGGGGCGAGGCGTTCGAGCCGCATTGCCTGGTTTTTCACGCTGGTTTTCGCCGCGCTTGCCGCGCTTGCCATCCTCGCGCTGGTCCTGATGCTGCCGCTGAAAAGTTTCGAGCCCTATGTCGTCGAGGTCGACCGGAACACCGGCTATATCGAGGTCAAGTCTGGACTGACACGGGCGGCCAACCTCACCGAGCAGGAGGCCGTCACCCAAGCTAACGTCGTGCGCTATATCCGCAATCGCGAAGGGTATGATCCTTTTGCAATAGAGGAATATTTCGGGATCGCGGCGCTGCTGTCGACCGGAGAAGCCGCCCGCGACCTGCAGAACCAGTTCAGCGCCGCCAACCCGCAAAATCCAGCGAAGCTCTATGGCCGGCTGAAGCGAGTTCTGGTCGACATAAAGTCCGTGTCGTTTCCCAATGCAAGCACGGCAATCGTGCGTTTCTCGACCGCTGAAAAGAGCGACACCGAGCAGATCGACCGGCATTGGATCTCGGTTGTCAGGTTCCGCTACACCGACACGCCGCTCAGGAATGAATGGCGCTTCGAAAACCCGCTCGGCTTCCAGGTCTACAGCTACCGGCGCGACCAGGAGACCGTGACGCCGGGTGCCCAATGATGCGGCGCGGTTTTGCCGTTGTGGCCGCGCTGTTTGTTTGGGGATTCCCAGCACCGGCGCCTGCGGCGCAGACGCCAAAGGGCGGCTCGCTCGACGCGCGCGTCACCAGTGTCACCTACCAGGAAAACAATGTTGTCCAAGTGTTCGCCAGCTACGGCATTTCGACAATGATCGTCTTCGACGAGGACGAGAAATTCGAGACGATTTCGCTGGGCGACACTGAAAGCTGGCAGGTGGTCCCGGCCGAGAAGGGCAACATCCTTTTCGTCAAGCCGATTGCGAAAAACGTCAGGACGAACATGAACGTGGTCACCAGCAAACGCATCTACTATCTCGAGCTGCACGATGGCGCTCCGGACAAGGGCAGGCAGGTCTTCGGCATCCGCTTCGTCTATCCGGAGAAGAGCCTCGAGCCGGCTTTGCGCCAAGAGGCCGAGCAGCGCGCCGCCTGGCCGAACATCGCTGGCATCGACAAGGCCAACGTCAACCTCGACTATTCGTTTTCCGGGGACGTCCGTCTCAGACCCTCGCTGCTGTTCGACGACGGCAACAAGACATTCTTCCGGATGGGCCGGCGCGTGCCGGCGATCTTTACGGTCAATTCGGACTACTCGGAAACCCTCGCCAACTTCCGCAAGGAAGGCGAGTACATCGTGGTTGACGGCGTGGCGACGCAGTTCACGCTGCGCGACGGCGACCAGTGGATCTGCATCTTCAATCTGAGAAAGCCCGATTTTGGCGCGCCCGATCCCGACGTCCTCGCTCCCGTCGAGGACAAGCAGGCGAAGGTGCGCAGAAGGAGCGGCAATTGACGCAGCGAAGCCCCGAACTCGAGGTTCTGGCCAGCAGCGGCGATGCGGCGGTTGCCGATCCTTCGGTGCGTCGCAAGCAGCTAGCCGGCGGCGCGGTGCTGGTCCTTTTGGGGCTGGCGGCGGGGTATTTCGTGCTTGCCGGGCGTCAGCCGCCGCCGCACGACATGCTTGAAGGCGACGAGGAATTCTCCACGACGAGCTTCCGCCCGCCTTCATTCATGCGCGAGCGCGAGCCGGCGCCGAAGCCGCCGGCACCGGAGGTGATCGAGCTGCCGCCACCTCCGCCTCCGCCGCCGGCGCCGGCGGTGCAGAATGAGAGCGACACGACGGCCTTCAACGTGCCGCCGCCGCCCGCGTCCACCGCCGAGCATGCTGGACCGGTGGAACCGGTGGAGGAATTTCCGGCGCGTTTGCGCTCCAAGATGATCGTCTATGACAACCAGGCGACCGCAGGCGATGAGAACGGCGAGGCTTCCCGCGATGCTGACGGACGGACCGTCGCGGGCGAGGATCGCAACAGCAAGTTTCTTGCCGCCGCCGCAGGGATCGGCGATCGCTCGGCAAGCGCGAGGAAAATCCAGCGCATCGACGCTCTGGTTCCCGAAGGCACCCTCATCCCCGGGATCCTGGAGACGGCGATCGTCAGCGATCTGCCAGGCCAGATCCGGGCGATCGTCTCTCAGGATGTCTATTCCTTCGATGGCCGTCGCATTCTCATCGCGACGGGCTCGCGGCTGATCGGCGAATACCAGTCGGAGATCACCCGCGGCCAGAAACGGATTTTCGTCATCTGGACCCGCCTGCTTCGGAATGACGGCGTGAGCGTGCGGCTGAACTCGATCGGCGCCGACAGCCTCGGCCGCTCCGGCCTGACCGGGCGCGTCGACAACAAGTTCCGGGAACGCTTCGGCGCGGCGATGCTGCTGTCGGTAGTCGGCGGCGCCTCAAACTATCTCACCGGCTATGGCAGTCAGGCAGCGTCCGGCAAGGGCGACGAGGCACAGCGCGCCGAAGACCTCGCGCGCACGACGATCGCCCAGACCTTCTCGGACATGGCCAACCAGGCGCTTGCCGACAGCCTCAAAATCCCGCCGACAATCAGCGTGCCGCAAGGCGAGCGGATCTTTGTGTTCGTGCGCCAGGACCTCGATTTTTCGGCCCTTTACGACGATCCCGTGACAGAGGCCTACAAGGAAATCCGTCATGCGCGTGGTCTCAACTGAAGCCGCCGACCGCGACCAGCACTACTTTCTTTACCGGTCGCTAGAACCGTTGAAGTCTTTTCTGGTCGATCCCCGGGTGGTGGAGATCTCGATCAACAAGCCCGGCCACGTCTATGTCGAGCGGCTCGGCGCGGCTCATATGGAGTTTCACGAAATCCCGAGGCTCAGCGCTACCGAGATCGCCAATATGGGCGAGCGCGTCGCGGCGGCCACCAACCAGTTCATCAGCCCCGCCAACCCGATCCTGAGCGCCGCGCTTCCGTCCGGCGAGCGCATTCAGTTCGTGCTGCCCCCGGCTGCCCCGGCCGGCGGCGCGGTATCGATCCGCAAACAGGTGGTCGGCGAGTTCACGCTGGAGGATTATCGCGACAGCGGCGCCTTCGATCGCGTGTCCGTGGATGTCGACGGCCTGAGCGACACGGACCGGTCGCTGATCGAGCGCCTGACCCATGGAGATGTCTATGGCTTTGTCCGCGCGGCGATCGCCAACCGCGTTTCCATGCTGATCAGCGGCGGCACTTCAAGCGGCAAGACGACATTCCTGAACGCCTGCCTGAAAGCGGTGAGCAGCAAGGAGCGGATCATCACGCTGGAAGACACGCGCGAGCTGTTTCCGCCGCAGCCCAACGCGGTCCATCTGCTTGCCTCCAAGGGCGACCAGGGAACGGCCAATGTAACGATCCAGGATCTGATCGAGGCCTCGCTGCGCATGCGCCCGGACCGGCTTTTCGTCGGCGAGGTGCGGGGCGTTGAAGCCTTCTCGTTCCTGCGCGCCATCAACACCGGACATCCAGGGTCGATGTCCACGGTCCATGCCGACACGCCGGCCGGCGCCTATGAACAGCTTGCCATGATGGTGATGCAGTCTGGCCTGTCGGCTGCATACCCGAAGGCTGATCTGGTCTCCTATATCCGCAGCGTGATCCCCATAGTCGTCCAGCTCAGGCGCGACGGCGGCCGGCGCGGCGTGTCGGAAATCTATTTTGCGCGCCTGAACCAAGCCCAGGCGAACCGGCCGGGGACAAAAAAGTAATGACCGGCCCGCTTCGCATCGCCTATGTCGCGTTTTGCCTTGTGCTGTCGCTGGTCGTCTGGCTGGTCGCATATGGCACGGGGTTGCAGCTTCTCTACGGCGACGGCCGCATTCTGGAGGCCACGATCACCAGGGACCTGCTGGCGCCGCTGCGACAGCTGGCGCACTATTCAGACAGTCCAGTGTTGCGCTGGATCGGGCTGGGTGCCGCGCTTCCTTCGCTCCTCATTGGCGCGGCGACAGCCTATCTCGGCCTCAGGTCGGTTCCCAATCCGCTAGGCGACGCGCGCTTTCAGGATGCGGTATCGCTTCGACGAGGCAGGTGGTTCCGGCGCCAGGGCCATATACTGGGGCGGCTCGGCCGGCATCTTCTTCGCGTTCAGGACGAGCGGCATCACCTTGTGATCGGGCCGACGCGCTCGGGCAAGGGGGTCTGCTATGTCATCCCGAACGCGCTTACCCACCGCGGTTCGATGATCGTGACGGATCTGAAGGGCGAGATCTTTCGTTCCACCGCCGGCTATCGCAAAGCGCAGGGCAGCCAGGTGTTCCTGTTCGCGCCGGGCTCGGAGCGGACCCACCGCTACAATCCGCTCGATTTCATCAGGCCCGATCGCGGCGATCGCACAACCGACATCCAAAACATCGCCAGCATTCTTGTCCCCGAAAGCCTCGATTCGGAGAACGCGATCTGGCAGGCGACTGCCCAATTGGTGCTGGCTGGCGCCATCAGCTACGTCCACGAGAGCGCGTCTTATCGCGACCGGCGCAACCTTGGCGAGGTGACCTCCTTCTTCAACAGCGGCGTGAACCTGCAGGCGCTGATGACCCTGATCAAGGAAAAGGAGCCGAACCTGTCGCGCTTCACGCTCGAAAGCTTCAACGCCTACCTGGCGCTGTCGGAACGCGCCGCCGCCTCGGCCCTTCTCGACATCCAGAAGGCCCTGCGTCCCTTCCGCAACGAGCGCGTGGCCGCGGCCACCACGGTGACGGATATGGACCTGCGCGCAATGAAGCATCGACCGATTTCGATCTATCTCGCCCCCAATATCACCGACGTGGCGATGCTGAAGCCGCTGCTTTCGCTTTTCATTCAGCAGACGCTGGATACGCTGCTGCTGGCGCATGAACCGGATTCGCTGCCGATCTACTTCCTGCTGGACGAGTTCCGGCAGCTGAGAAAAGTCACCGAGATCACAACGAAGCTGCCTTACGTGGCCGGCTACAACATAAAAATGGCCTTCGTCATTCAGGACCTCAAAAACCTCGACGAAATCTATGGCGAGACCTCGCGCCATTCGCTGATGGGCAATTGCGGGTATCAGCTGGTGCTTGGCGCCAACGACCAGGTAACGGCCGAATATGTTTCAAAGGGGCTGGGCAAGCGAACCGTGCGCTACAAGACGGAGTCCCGCAGCATCGAGCTGATGGGCCTGCATCGCCGCACGAAGGTCGAGCAGCTGCGCGAACGCGATCTGATGATGCCCCAGGAAGTCAGGCAATTGCCCGCCGACAAGATGATCATCCTCGTCGAAGGTCAGCGCCCGGTTTTCGGCGACAAGCTGCGGTTTTTCGCAACAGCCCCGTTCGCCGCGATGGAAGCATTCTCCAGAGCCAATGTCCCGCATGTCCCGGCCACCGAGTTCCTGCCGCGACTGCCCATACCGGCGATCTCCGAAGCGAATGCCAGGGTCGGTGCGTCCGAAATTTCGGTCGTCGCGCAGCTTGCGCAGGACAGGTCTCGGCCCCTCGCTTCCGCCGAGCCCCTTTTGCCGGCCGACCCATCGGCAGGCGCCAGGCTCGCCATCGAGGCGCGCTTTGCCTCCGCGGCACGAAGACTAAAAACGCTGACGACCAAGGCTGCCCAGACCACCGCGGCCGCAAAGCGCGACTGGGCGACCATCTTTGACGAGATCGTCCCCGACGATCCGAACATCGCTGAAGGGGAGGGCGCATAGACCCGTGTAGTCCCTGCCGGCAGCATCCAATGCCGGCATGGACAAGCCCGCTGCCGGGGTGGGGATTGGCAGCGGGCTTGCAGGGAACACTCACCGGAGGCCGCTTCATCCTGAGGAATCCACTGCCTCGCGATGTTCAATCCGCAGCTCAGGGAAATGTTCCGCCGGACGAATGAGCGGCCACGATGCCCTATCTGGCAAAGGGCCTCGTTCCTTCGACAAAGCGGATCTCGGGTTGTGAAGCGCCGAGTATCAGTTTCAAGTCGGCTCGCTTCAACAGGTCGAGCGACTGTTCGATGAGGCGGCGGGTTTCGGCCATCACGGCGGCAGTCTCCTCAAGAAGCTTTCGCCTTTTCTCCTGAGTGAGGGTTGCCTGAATAAGACAGAACGTCACGTCCCGCATGCGGCGCCAACGGCCCGGGTCCGGAAATGTTCCAGAGCTCAGCTGGAAAATTTGTCGAGTTCGTCCTGGCGGGGACAATACCGCGATCCGGCCGGTATTGTTGATGTGTCAACCGCCATTCACGGTTGCGCACGAACGTTTCGCAGGCAGCCGCGACGCGCGGTCGGCCCCAAAGATGTCTGCACATTCGGCCAATTCGAGAAAAGCCACAATTCAGCTTCGCCGATGCCATCGCAGGGCCATTCCGGCCTTCACGCCCGGGTGGGAGTCCTAGTTCTCGGCATGGCTAAAGACGACAGCGCCGCTGTCCTTGCGGACTTCGACCGACACGACCCCATCATCTCCCTTTCGGGTCGCGAACATGGAGACGGCATGAGCCTTCGCCGTCTTCTCGGCGTCGAAAGTCACCTTGTCGATGATGCCCTGCCTATCATACCACACGACAGTGTAGGCCATTCACGCTCCCATCGTTCGGGTGAGCATATAGAAGTTTGGGCGTCTCCGCGACAGCGGCTTTCGTGGCCTCAAATTTGAACGGGACCCGCCAGCTGTCCATACTGCGAACGGCGCACCGATAGAAGGCGAACCGTCCGTCAGGGAGCGGTCCGCCTGTTCCGAAAGCGTCCCAGGCGCTCAGCAGCTGCCGAACTTCCAGACCGGGATGCCGAGCTTTCTTGCCTTGTCGGCGAGGTTGTCGTTGATGCCGGTGCCGGGGAAGTGCATGACGCCTTTCGGCAGGATCGCCAGCATTTCGTCGTTGCGCCTGAAGGGTGCTGCGCGGCCGTGCCTGGTCCAGTCAGGTCCGAACCCGATCTGTGGCACGTTGCGATTGGTGGCCCAGAGGGAGGCGATCTTTTCAGCGCCCGTGGGCGATTTGCCGTGCACCAGAACCATGTCGGGGTGCTTTTGATGCACCCGGTCGAGCCTGGCCCAGATCAGCCGGTGATCGTCGAAATCGAGTCCGCCGGTGACGACGATCTTCGGCCCGGGAGGAAGGAGCACCTCCTGCTCGGCCCGCTTTTTCGCCATCAGGAAGTCGCGGCTGTCGATCATGGCCGCGGTGAGGTTACGATGGTTGAGCTTCGATCCGCTGCGCGGAAGCCAGGCCTTGCCGACGTGGCGTTCGTAGTGCTCGGCCGCCTGGTCGCGCATCAGTTCGAAAGCATTCTGGCGCTCGATGCAGGTCTGGCCCTGGGCGATCAGTTGCTCGAGCTCGACGGACTTGACCTCGCTGCCATCCTGTTCGCGCTGGAGACGCTTCTGCGCCTGCTCATTGTCGTCGAGCTCGCGCGCGATCCGTTGGCAGGCGCGGTGAAAGAGGTTGACTGTGGACCAAAGCAGATCATCGAGATCGGGCTCGAGGCGCGTTTGCCCAAGCGTTGCAATCAGCGCGTCGAAGATGTCGGCGACGGCGCCTGCGACCTCATTGCCGTCCGGCAACGGCCGCTGATCCGGCTCATCGGCGAAGGGGCGGTATCCGTGCAGCTGCAGTTCGGTGAGCATATGGCTCGTGGGCGAAGAGGCGTGGTGCGGTTCGAATTCGTGGTGGTCATTCATCGGAGGGCTCCGCCGGGTGGACCGCGACCGTCGCGGCCTTCATGGCGACGAAGCCCACGGGCGGGGCGGGCCTGCACCCGAAGCGTCAGCGCAGGGCCGGAGCGTGAGGGAAGGATGGCGAAGACCGGCTATTTTGTCTCGCGATGGAAAGGCCCGCGGCTCGCGCGGCTTGCCGCGAGGGCAGAAGGGCCGCCGGAAAATAGCCGGGCTTCGCCATTGCCGGACCGGCCCGCTTGTGGGCCGATCGCCCTTTCGAAGGCCGAGGCGCGGTGCTCCGCGAACCGACCCATGCGTGAGCGCGGACATGGCGCAGCGCAACTTCGCTTGCCGGCTATGCTTGCGCCATGAAGCGCGCGATGTCTTTCGACCCGATCTGCATGCGCGTCCTGTTGCGCACGGCGTCGATGCCGAGGTGGCAGAGGTCTTCGTTGAAGTCGCCCAGCTGAGGCGAGATGACGATGGCCTCGATCCCGGCCGCCCTGGCCCGTTCGACCATGCTGGAACACGCCCATTCGCCGGCCGGATCGTTGTCCTGGAGGATGTAGAGCCGTTGCAGGGTTGCCGGGAACAGGATGGCGGCGAGATGGGCCGCCGAGAGCGCCGCCAGCATCGGCATGCCGGGCAGGACCTGCTTGAGCGAGAGGACTGTCTCGATGCCTTCGCCGGCCGCCATGACTTCGCCGCCGATGCCGAAGCGGACCGCGTTGCCCAGAAGCTCGCCCATGGCGCGGCGTGGCGTGTCGAGCGGCGCCTTGTCGAGGCGTCGCGGATCGAGCCAGGTGCGATGCACTCCGGTAACCTTGCCCTGGAGGTCGGTGACGGCGGCGATCATTGCCGGCCAGACTTCAACCCGCCCATGTCGCTCCGGGCGATGGTAGCAGCGCGGATGGAAGCGGAGATTTCCGGTTTCCCGCAGATCCATGATGCCGCGTTCGCATTGCAGGTATGATTGCACGATGGTGCCGGCGATCGGCCCCGACATGCCGAAGAGCCGGCGAGCCGCTTCGGGCGAACCGCGCGCTGCCGAGGACCGGCTGGCCGTGGACGGCATGGGTGCGGCCGGCGCCACCCTGAGGAAGCGACGCGCCTCGTCTGCCACCTGTTTGAAGTCGACAAGGCCGCAGCTCTCCCGGATCACGTCGAGGAGGTCACCATGCTCGCCGGTGGCGGCATCGGTCCATTTGCCGGACCGGCCTTTTGGCGAGTCCTTGAGGCGAACATATAACGAGCGGCCGGGCGTGTTGCGCACATCTCCCACCAGCCAGTAGCCGCCTGCGCGGCAGCCGTTGAAGAGGTAGTGGCGGCACACCGCCTCGGCCCGCTGGCCAAGACGATGCGCGAGTTCGGAAGCATCGCGATAACTTATCATATGCCACCTCCTCCTGTTGCAGGTCCCGTCCGACGGTGCCAACGCCACCCGCAGCGAAGTCCTTCGAGCATTACCGGAATGCCTATCGCCGGGCGGGCTCGAGCATCCATCGGTGCGGGACGGGCGGAGCGGCCGAAGCCACTCCGCGAAGCCCCTCATTGCGCCGCGGCCAGGCCACGTCCTTCCTCTTCGGCATCGGCGGGGCTTTCGCCCTCGCCATCGCCTTCGGGGAGGGGCGGCAGAGAAGCGCTCGCCTGCGCGTCAGCGACTTTGATGTCGCCGGGCGCGCCGGCTGCGGCGTCGCCGACGAGGCGCAGGGGCTCGGGCAGCCAGCCGGCTTCGGCCAGCAGGCGCTCGGCCTCCCTGGCCATGTCGGCCTTCTTGAGGTGGTCTATGAGCTGGGCGGCCTCTTCGCCGACGCCCTCGCGCACCGCCTGAAGGATGCGAGACTTGGTGACGCGGCCGAGGTAGTTGCCGACGGTCGCTCGCCAGCCGGCGACGCTCATGTCGAGCCCGGTGGCGCGCGCGAGCCGGTCGGCCTGGCTGAGCCGCATGGCGAGGCCTTGCTGGGACACCCCGACGCCGTAAGGGCTGGGCTTCTCGTAGAGGGCGTTCACCCCGTAACTTACGCAATGGGCAAGCAGCGCCATGCGGCTCGCTTCGTCGAGAGCTGCCAGCCAGTGCCATAGCGCCTCGTCATCGCAAGGCGTGTCGCCCTGCCATGCCTGGTGGCGCTCTTTCACGGCGCGGGCCGATGCACTGTCCTTGAGGTCTTCGTCCTGGACAGGGAAGAAGACCTGGCGGACTGAGACCTCCAGCGCGCCGGTGAACGCGCGCTGATGGAAGAAATCGGACACGAGCTTGTGCAGCAGCGCCGTCATGGCCACGTGCGGGTTGTTGGCCAGTGCATCGCGCAGCGCCAGCGTGCGATGGGCCGTCAGTTCGGTGAGCAGGCGATCGGGCAGCGGCTTCATCGCATCGTCCTCGTCCTCCTCCGGCTGGAGGGGCTGACCGCCGGTCGTGATGACGGCGCGCTGTGCCGCCGCGCTGTCGGGATCGCTCGACGGAAGGTCGGCATCCGCGCCTGCCAGGGTTTCGGTCTCGCGAGGCGCTTCGTCCTCGGGCCTGACATAGCCGCGATCGACATCGAGCCTGCCATCATGGGCGATGCTGATGAACACACCGGCACGCGCGATGTCCTGGGCGCCAAACTGCATCGGGCGGGTTTCGAAGGCTTCGAGCGCGGTTTCGATCTCGCCGAGCCGCTGGTCGATTTCGTCCGGCAGCTCGTCGGCCCCATCATATTCGGCCTCGACCTTTTCCTTCTCGCCTTTGAGCGCCGCGATCGCCTGCTCATCCTCCACCGTCAGGTCGAGCGGCTCGCCCTGCAAGGCACGCAGATCGCGCCTGGCGTCATACGGAAAGCTGACCGCCACCTCGATCCACTTCCAGCCTTCCGCAGCGACCTCTTGCGCGGCAGTGTTCAGCTTCTCTGCGACCAGCCGGTCGAGCAAGGCGGCGTCCTGCAGCCAGCCGCCATCGTCGGACTGGAACAGGTCGCGCATGATTGCGCCACCGGCTGCCTGGTAGGCCTTGATGCCGACGAAGACAGCGCGCTTGTCGCAGGCGCGCACCGTCGTCTCGGTCAGCATGCGCCGGATCTGGTAGGGCTCCCTGGACCGGGCGTCCTTGATGGCGTTCCAGACCTGCTCCTGGCGTGCGTGATCGTCCGAGACGGTGAAGGCCATGACCTGCTCCAGCGTTATGCCGTCCTCGGCATAGACATCGAGCAGCGACGGCGCGACGGAAGCGAGGCGAAGTCGCTGCTTTACGACCTGCGCCGAAACGAAGAACGCAGCCGCGATTTCCTCCTCGCCCATGCCCTTGTCGCGCATGTCCTGGAAGGCCCGGAACTGGTCGAGCGGATGCAGCGCCACGCGCTCGATGTTCTCGGCGAGCGAGACCTCCTCGGCAAGGATGGGGCCGGCGCGCTCACGCACTATGCAAGGGACCGGAGTTACCTTGGCGAGCCTCTTCTGCTTGACCAGCAATTCGAGCGCGCGGAAGCGACGGCCCCCCGCAGGCACCTCGAAGATGCCGGTTTCCTTGCCCTGGCCATCGACGACAGGAAAGACGCTCAGGCTCTGAATGAGGCCACGCCGGGCGATCGAGGCCGCCAGATCCTCTATGGAGATGCCCGCTTTGATGCGGCGGACGTTCGACTGGCTCAGCACCAGCTTGTTGAAGGGGATGTCGCGCGAGCACGACAGGGTGATCTTGTGAACTGCTTTAGCCATCGGGATTTACTCCGCGACGGGCGCCGAGAGCCTCTCTCTCGACCTCCAACCCGTCACGAAATCCCAGTCAGCTCTCTTCCTCTGGCCCTGCGCGGCGGCCTCCGGCCGGGCAAGGTCGCGCACGCTAATGGAGCCGGTCGGTCCCGAAAACCGATGACCGCCGCCCCGGTGAGCCGGGAGGTCTGGCGTCCCACTGCGCTATTTACCAACTGTAAACCGAGGCTGTCCTATTTTGAGACAGCGCGGGCCAGCCCATCCCGGCTGCGCGGGCGGCTCCGGCGCCCAGCATCCCCCCCGCACCGTCGGAGCCGCACCGCACGCGTTTTTGTAACAGCACCGGCTGAATCTAACCTTAGCGTACATGCTTTATGAGGTATTTCTGCCAGCGCTACACTTTGACTGACCTCGGAGGCGGGCCGGCCTTGTTGAGCCAGCGCCGCCATTTCCTTATGGGGCAGGAGCCCTGCGGGACTGCGCCTGTGAAAGACGCGGAGCTTTGCGAAAAGCCATGGCGGGATGGAAATGAAAAGCTCACCATTGCCGGTTCATGTTGCGAGCGCGGCAGGCCAGCGTGGCTAGGTGCGCGGAAGGTCGCGATGCTCCGGCAGGAAATCGAGCAGCCAGTCAGCCGCCCTGCTTGCCTGGGATGCGGCGCGTACGATGGCACGGTTGTCGTCTCTCAGCACCTCCAGCCAGGAGCCGATATAATCAGCGTGTCGAACCGTCGGCACGATGGCCAGCGAGGCGCAGCAGAAAGCCGCGGCGATCTCAGCGACGAGCTCTTCGAAAGCGTATTTCTTGCTGCCAAAGGATCCCGAAAGGTCGCGCCCGACCCGCGAGGCATGGCCGGTGGCGTGACCGAGTTCGTGCAGTGCCGTACGATGCCAATTGATCGGCTCGAAGAAGGCCTGCGGCGGCGGAACCTGCACGAAATCCGGCCCGCACGCGTAGAAGGCGTTGTTGCCACCGATCCGGAAATCAATGCCGGTCGCCTTGATGAGGGCCTCGACGCGAGGCTCGACAAGCCCTGGGGTGGGTGGCGCAGTCTGAACGGCAACGTCCTCGGGCAGGTTGTCGCATTGCGCAGCGTTGAATACGGTAAAGCGCCTCAGGAAAGGTATGGCCCGAGCGTTGTCGCCGCATTCGCCGGCGCGCTTTTTCTCGTCCTCCGGCACGAAGCGGTCTGCATAGACGACGCTCGTGCCGTGCTCTCCTTTGCGCACATTTCCGCCAAGCGAAAGCGCCTGGCGGAAGGTCAGCCAGCTCTGCCCGGGAAAGCCGTGCTCTATTACCGCGCCCCACAGGATCAGGACGTTGATGCCGGAATAGCGGCGTCCACTCGAGGCGTTCCTCGGCATGGCGAGCGGCGCTTTCGCCGCCGACGTGCCCCAGGGCTGCACCCAAGGCAGCCGGCCGTCCTCCAGCTCGGCGATGATCTTGGTGGTGATGTCGTCATAGAGGCTCGCCCTTGCGGGGGCAGCCTGGGTAAGATGCTTGGTCATCGCGGGTCTCCGCGACGGGCGCCGGGAGCCTCTCTCCCAGCCTGAAAACCCGTCGCGGCAAATTCCCGTCCGCACTCTCACTCTTGGGGCACGGTCTCAGGCGGACGGAGGGCGGCCGGGCACCGCAGCCCGGGCGGGGCCAATGGCCGAGAGAAGGACCACCCCCACCCTGGCAACGTTCATGAAGAGCGGGCATTCCGGTGCTGGAATGAAGTGATCTTCCGCCAGTTCGAGTCCCGGTGGCGGGTTGACTGCGAATGATGCGCCTTGCCGACATTAAGGTATAAGGTCATTCGCCGTTTTCGGGAGCAGGACTGAGCAACCGCTCGGTCGGCCCTCCTGTTCTTTCGAGCAAGATGCGGGACCGACTAATAGCGTCGAGCGTCTCTCGGATATTGTCGTGGATGTCGCCCAGATCAACCCAACTGGCGCGAATTAGGTTCCGAGTTGCGATGATGACGAGATTTGACGTGAAGTCATTTGCCATGGGTTGCCTGCTCGAGCTCAAATCGGCTGAGACAATCGCGCGGCCCAGTGTCACGTTCAAGCGACCGATGAGCGAAGAAAGCCGAGAAGCATGTGGCGCGAGGCTCTTAGAAAAATTGCCCGCCTAAAAGTAGCCATCGGCACAGCGCAGGGTACCTTAAACGCAAGCGGCCCGACAGCCCGTCGTTGGGGTGTCAATAGAGGGCCGCCGGGCCTGACCGGTCAGGGTAGCCCGCTGAATCGAAAGCTTAATATTAGCGGGGCGCATGAAAAAACCCCGGAAGGTCGAGGGCAAACATCTCCGAAGCTGCACCCTCAGCGGTGGATCTCGCCGCCTGCGAAAACTGCCTTCGCGGTGCGGGGCAGTGTTGAGGCGAAGCCCCTTCTATGTTCAAGCGCGGCTTGAGGCTTGGACAATGTTGGCAGAACGTGTCTACGCTCCGTTTCCTGGGACACCTGGCTCTAGCGCGACTGATCGCCGGGCAGTCGGGCACAATGACGCGAGGGTTTTCAAGGCATGCGGTTTGCAGACAAGAATGTTCTCGTGACCGGCGGCAATTCGGGTATTGGACGTGCCATCGTTCACAGGTTTGTGCGAGACGGAGCCAGAGTGGCCTTCGCCGGCCGCGACGTCGACAAAGGGCGGGCGGTTGAAGCGGAGGCTGCGGCAATGGGCGGGCAGGCGCATTTCTTCCGATGTAATCTCGAAAGTGAAGATGAAGTCGCCGATCTTGTTGAACAAATCGCAAGTTGGGGCCGGTTGACTGTCGCGATCAACAATGCCGGCCTTGGCTCCCGCCGCGCCGGCGTTCTGCCTTCGGACAAACCGGGTCTCAGATGGGACAAGCTGAGGGGACCCAATCTGGATTCGACCTATTTCGTCTCCTCCTACGCCTTGCCGCTGCTTCGCGATTCCGGCGGAGGTGCTATCGTCAACATCTCATCGACCGCCACGCTGCATGGCAACTGGGGACTGTATTGCGTGGCGAAAGCAGCGGTGGAAGCACTGACCAGATCCCTGGCGGTCGAAGGAGCACCGCATGGCATAAGAGCCAACTGCGTCAGTCCAGGCTGGGTGGAGACTGAGGCGGACGCGACCAAGCCTGCTTCAGGCGCAGGCGAGTGGAAGGAACCTCCCAGCGTTTTCAATCGGATGGGCTTGCCCAGCGAGATAGCGGCGGCCGTGGCATTTCTGGCGAGTGACGACGCTTCATTTGTCACCGGGCAAACGCTTATTGTGGATGGCGGCTTGAGCATACTGGATTATCCGTCGCTGCCACTTCTGGAAGAACGCGGTTCGACCCTTTTCTCCGGCACGCTCGAGGATCGAGGCAATTAGCATTTGGGCCAAAGCGCCGATCTGCGCGCCTAACGGCTTATCTCTGGTGTTCTGTCGTAAAAGATCGCCGGGCAGTTGCGCCGATGGAGCTGGCCGGCCAAAGAGCCAATCTTGTCAGGGAGCCCGGATCTTCTCAGGATCCGGTCCAACCCATGCGCGGAGCCCGGAATATCGGCGACCTCACCTCGAAAATCCGGGTGGCACGTTTTTCCAAGGCACGCCGTTGCGGCCCATCTCGTAGCCTTTTTCGAACAGCGCCCGCATGTACCTGTTCTCGAACGGAGTTTTTGGCTCATCAGTGAAGTCGACCGGAACGTCAATGAAGTTATAGGCGATGCCGTCGCGCTTGGAGATGGCGTAAAGCCTGTATAGGTCGCCGATCCCTTGCGTCTTAATAAGGGAGGAGACTGCCTTTTCTGCGATATCTGGCAGTGCGGCCTTCACCATAGATGGTTCCGGCGTCGTCCTGCCGTTGCGGATAATATAGATGCGGGCCTTGACCCGCGCATGGAACGCATGATCGAGCTCGCGCAGGCTCAAACCGGTGGGCATAAGAAAGACCTGGTTGCTGGTGCCTCCGTCGACGTGCATTTCGTGATAAGACTTGCCTTCGGCGGTCACCTTCAACTCGACCGGAGGGAAAATTCCGGGAATGGCGGTGGAGGCCAGGATGACCTGCTTGAAGAGCTTCATCCGATCCGGCCGATGGCTAGCCGCAATCGCGCCCATGTCCCAAATCACCGGCCGATCGGCGTCGAGGTTGGTGGTTCCGATGAACAGCCGCCGTCCCTTGCCGGATTCTTTGGCGATCTGATCCAGCATGTCTTCGGTGACTTCTTCGTCCAGCATCCTGGCAAGGGGGGCGTTGCTTGTGAAGGAGGCGCTCGACAGAACGCCGAGGAAGCTGTGCTCCGTGTAAATGTTGGCATCCTTGATTGTCGTGAAGGCCCGCTTCAATCGATCGTCATAAGACGGGCCAAGGAACGCGAAAGGCGCAATCAAGGCTCCGGTGCTGATGCCGGTGACGATGTCGAACCTGGGCCTGGTCCCGGCCTTGGTCCAGCCGGCGAGAATTCCCGCGCCGAAGGCACCGCTGCTGCCACCGCCTGAAATGGTAAGCGCATCAAGTTCTCGCAGCTTGATCAAAGGGTCGGCCCTTGCCGCCTTAATTCTCTCGTCGCGGAATGAGATGAGACGATCGGGCGGGAAACTTTCGTCAGAATCCCCCCAGACGCGTATGTTGCTGGGATAGCCACTGACATTGGCTGCAGCCATGTGTTCTGTGGGCACGCCATCGCGTGGGTAGGCGGCGATGCAGCCGGTAAGCTGAATTGCGCACAGGCCAAGTAGGATGATCCTCAGCATAGCATTCAGGCCCCCGACGCTATGGCGAAGCTGCGGAAAAGCTGCTCTCCTCCGAGTACGGCGAAGGAGACGACGGTCATCAGCAGAGCGCGATGGAAACGCGCCTGTTTGATCGTTCTAACGCGCGAGGTCTTCAGCAATTCGGCGGCCAGCACCGAGGTCCAATCGGACTGCAAGGCCAGATGGACCAGGTCGCGCACATCGGCGAAAAACCCAGGATCCACATAGTAGATCGGCGGGGTAGCGCAAGCGCCGGCCATTTTGCGATTGAGGTCCTTGTCCGCTCGCTTGCGGCTCGGATAGAGCACTTGCCCGAACTGCATGATGGGCATGATGACGATTCCCCAGACCACCACGTAAAAGAGCGGTCCGAGTGGGGCATGCGTTGGTAACAGATCACCGAAGCGCAGGATCAAATTGAGGGCAAGGATGTAGCCCACGCCCACGATCTGAGCCTTGGTGTCGTAGGAGCGCGCCACCGACTGCGCCTCCTGGAGCGCTGCGGCCAGCATCTTGTCGACATATTCGCGCGAGCTATCGCCGGGTCCAGCACACACCATGGCATCAGTTCCAAGAAAGCGGTCAAGGAGAGTAGGCTGTGATTCCGGCATGGCTGTGCCCTTGCTAATCCACCAACGCCAGGACCGGAATTGAACTGGCGTGTGGCTCGACTATAGTCGACGGCTCGTCCTTTTCCTGAATGCCGTTCACTGCCACATAAAGCGCCGGCAGGAAGACCAGCGTCAGCATGGTGGCGACGGCAAGTCCGCCGACGACGGCATAAGCCATGGGCCCCCAGAAAACGTCGTGCATGATCGGAATCATGCCGAGGATCGCCGCGGCCGCAGTCAGCATTATCGGCCGGAACCTATGGACGGTCGCGTCGATCACCGCGTTCCAGGGCTCGACCCCCTGAGCCCGCTCATGCTCGATCTGGTGCACCAGGATCACCGAGTTACGGATGATCATGCCGGCGAGCGCAATGATGCCGAGCGTCGCGATGAAGCCCATTGGCGTACTGGTGGTGAGCAGCGCGATGGCAACTCCAATCAGGCCGAGGGGCGCCACGCTGATTACCATCGCCAATTGGCGGAAGCTGCCGAGCTGGACCATCAACACGGTAAGCATCAACGTGACCATCAGCGGGAACTGGGCCAGCAGGGCGGCGTTGCTAAGCGCGCTTTTTTCCACCGTGCCGCCGATCTCGAGCGATGTTTCCGCCGGCATCGACTTGGAAAGCGCCTCCAGCGCGCCAGCGATGCGCTGGTGAACGAAGGCGGGCTGCAGTCCCGGCAGCGGCTGGGCCTGCACTGTGATGGTGGGCAGGCGCCCGCGCCTCCAGACATACCCTTCGTCGAGCTCGTATTTGAAATCGGCGAGCTCGCGCAACGGCACGGATGCACCGGTAGGCGTGGTAATCTGCAGGTGGCGCAACGCTTCGATGCTGGAGCGCTCGTCGTTCTGGGCGCGAGCCACGACGTCGACCAGATAGATGGAATCGCGCAGTTGGGTGACCGTCGAACCGTTGAGCACCCGGTTGAGCGCCTGGGAAAGCTGTTCGGAACTTAGTCCCGCCTGCCGGACGCGATCCTGGTTCACGACGATGCGCAGCGCCTTGTTCTTCTCGCCCCAGTCGAAATTGACGGTCTGCACAAGCCCGGAAGCCCGCAGGATCTCGGCAACCTGCTCGCCATATTTCCTGGAATCGTCAGGAGTAGGCGCGCTCACCCGGTACTGCACGGGCCAGCCGACCGGCGGCCCCAGTTC
Organism: Mesorhizobium sp. B1-1-8; assembly: GCF_006442795.2. Lineage (NCBI taxonomy): Bacteria > Pseudomonadati > Pseudomonadota > Alphaproteobacteria > Hyphomicrobiales > Phyllobacteriaceae > Mesorhizobium > Mesorhizobium sp. B1-1-8. The sequence goes on along the minus strand of NZ_CP083957.1, from coordinate 174,910 downwards.
CAAGCGCGAAATGCGTACTGTCACGTCCGGAAAATTGTCGGCGAACAACGTCTGCAGTTTGGTCTGCACGCGATCGCGCGCCTGAAGGTCCTTGGCGACGACCACTGTCTCGGCCATGAAGTCGTTGTCGAGCTGCACATCCAGAGGCAGGTAGAATCGGATGGCACCGCCGCCGACATAGGATGAGAAGTGTTCGATATCGGCGTCGCCAGCAAGCGCCTTCTCCAGTCGTTCCGTCTGCGCTTCAGTAGCGGCGATCGAGGCATTCTTGGGCAGCATCATCGTCACCAGCAGCTCAGGCCGGTTGGAAGACGGGAAGAACTGCTGCTGGACGAAGCCCATGCCGTAAAGCGAGGCGCCAAACGCGATGAGGGATGCGGCGATGGTGAGAAAGCGGTGCCGCACGGTGGAAGCCAGGAGGCGCCCGAACAGTCGCATGAATCGTCCGGGCTCGGCCACGCCATGCGCTTTCATGTGTGCAGGCAAGAGGGTCAGCCCGAGCACCGGAGCGAAGATGACGGCCACAAACCATGAGGCGATGAGCGCGACGCCTATGACGGCAAACAGCGAGAAGCAGTATTGCCCGGTATTGTTGTCCGCAAACCCGATCGGCAGGAAGCCGAGTAGCGTGATCAAAGTTCCCGTCAGCATTGGAAAGGCGGTGGACGTGTAGGCAAAGGTTGCTGCCTTGATCTTCGGCATGCCTTCTTCGATCTTGGAGATCATCATCTCGATCGTGATCATAGCGTCATCGACCAGAAGGCCGAGCGCGATGATCAGCGCACCAAGCGAAATGCGCTGCAGGCTGATTCCCGCGAACTCCATGAATGCGAAGACGATAGCGAGGACAAGCGGGATGGACAGCGCGACCACCAGGCCGGCGCGCAGCCCGAGGCTGAGGAAGCTCACGACAAGCACAATTGCAACCGCTTCGAGGAGAGCCTTGGTGAATTCGCCGATTGCCTCGCGCACGACCTCGGGCTGGTCCGATACCAGATTGAGCTCGATGCCGACCGGGAAACGCTGCTTCAGTCGCTCCGCCGCTGCGTGCAATCCCTTGCCGAACTCGAGGTTGTTGCCGCCATCGCGCATGTTGATGCCGATGCCAATGGCCGGCTTGCCGTTGACGCGAAACATCTTGCTCGGCGGATCGCTATAACCGCGCTGCACCTCGGCGATGTCCGAGAGCTTGTAGAAACGCCCGTCCACGGACAAATTGAGCTTGGCTATGTCATCAGGTGCCAACAGCGAGCCAGTCATGTCGACCAGCATGTTTTCGCTGGACGTGTTGATGATGCCGGAAGGCACAACGGCATTCTGGCGGGCGATCGCCGTCAGCACGTCATCGAGGTTGAGCTTCAGATTGGCGAGCTTCTGCGGTGAGAAATTCAGATAGACCTTCTCGTCCCGGTCGCCGTAAATGTCGACCTTGCCTACATCGGGAACACGCAGGAATGCGGCCCGCGCGGTCTCGGCGAAGTCGCGCGCCTGACGCGGGCTGAAACCGTCATAGGTTATGCCGTAGATGGTGCCGAAGACGTCGCCAAACTCGTCGTTGAAGAACGGCCCGACCACGCCTTGCGGCAGGGTCTGCCTTATATCGTCAACCTTCTTGCGGACCTGGTACCAGATGCCGGCCAGGTCGCGCTTCTGAGTGGATTCCTTCAGGTTGACGAAAATCGTCGCCTGGCCTGGCTTGGTGTAGCTCTTGAGGTAGTCGAGGTTCGGGGTTTCCTCGAGCTTCTTCTCGATCCGGTCCGTAACCTGCTGCAGCGTATCTGCGGCGGTTGCCCCCGGCCAGTTTGCCTGGACGACCATGGTCTGAACCGTGAAATCCGGGTCTTCTTGGCGGCCGAGCCGCTCGTAAGAGGTGATCCCGGCGACGACGCAGACGAGCATGAGAAAGACGACGATCGACCGGTTGTGAACGGCCCATTCGGAAAGGTTGAAGCTTGCCATCACTCGACCTCCGTAGCGGGCTTGACCACTTCGCCGTCAGCAAGCGAGTTGACGCCGGCAACCACCACTTTATCGCCTGCAGCCAGCCCGTGGCTCACGGTGACCGAATTTGCATCGAACTCGAGCAGTTGCACCCTGCGCCGTTCTACCTTGTCATCGTTGCCAACCACCCAAACCTGGGGCTGGTCTCCGGACTGCAGCAGGGCGCTCGGCGGAAGTGTCGCGACCATCTGCCCCCCGTCACTTTCGACGCGACCAACGACGATTGCTCCCAGCCGCATTTGCGGTGGCGGGGCAGGTAGCGCAACCTTCACCTTATAGGTCCCGGTGGTAGTGTCGGCTTCGGGAGAAATCTCGCGGATCGTGCCGGTTACCGCGATTTCCGGGCTGGCCTGGAGCGCAACGCTCACTGACATGCCGAGCTTTGCCTTGATAATGTCCTCGCTGGCCACGGCGAAGACGGCCTCGCGCTCGTCATTGCGCGAAATCTCCACCACCACCTGGCCCGCGGCTACCACCTGACCGGGATCCGCGCCGGTCGCCGTCACGATGCCATCGTCGGGCGCATTGAGCTCCGTATAGGCAAGCTGGTTCCGTGCGATCCGCAGATTGGCCTCAGTTGCCTGGACCTGCGCTTGTGCGCTCAGCAGTGACTTCAGCGCGTCGTCGTATTGCGAATGTGTGGCGAAGCCTTTGCCGAGGAGAACCCGAAATCTGTCTTCCTGGGCAGCGGCCTGGGCAAGTGCGGCCTTGGCTGCATCGAGGTCCGCGGCGGTGGCGGTCACCTTGTTCTGGTAGTCTACCGCGCTGAGTTCGGCGAGCTTCTGGCCTTTTTTGACTGTTGCGCCGGTGTCGACGTCGCGTGAGACGAGCCGGCCGCCGACCTCGAAGCCAACCTGGCTGACATAGCGTGATTGGATACGGCCGGCGCCTTGCGCTACCAGCATGAACTTGTGGGGCGTTACCACCACCACGCGTGCCGTTCGTGGCGCTGCCGGCGCCTCGGCGTCCTTTTGTGAACAACCAGCAAGACAAAGGCCGGCGATACCAGCCAAAAGGAAATGACGCGACGACAGGCGCATGAAAGTCTCCGCTCGAGAAGATCGAGGTTGCAGGGAACTGAAAAGCCGAGCCACCGGCTGAGCTAGTGGCTCGCTTTCGATTTAGACCTATAAGTCAAATCGACTACATAGTCAATATGAGCTCCACGCAATCGTGCCATGCAAAAAGACATGGTGAGTGGAAGACGAGTTCGCAGGCAGAGCGGAAGCCAAATCGGCCGAGCATGCGGAGCCTTCCCTTTGAGAATCGGCTCAGCGGCGCAAGACAATGCGCGCTCCTGTCCAGCCTGCAATAAGTACGTGTGGTCGGAAGGTGGTCTCCGGTGTCCTGAGACCTTCGGCGACCGCGGGCAGGAAAGGAAACACAACGCTGTCGACATGCATCCAGCTCCGTCCTTCGGGCAGGACAATAGAGCCGGCCGTCTACTTCGCACCATTGCCAAGTTGGGCAAATGGCCTAATCGAAACACAAGAGCCACCTCCCGTCTTTTCAAAAAGACCAGGCGCAACTATACGTTGGTATATTCGTATTGCCGTTTACTTCGTGCCAGCGGGCTTAACTGTTACGCCCAGCCTATCCGCCATTCGGACCAAATCCACGAGAGATTTCGCCCGCATCTTCTGCATGACGTGCCCGCGATGGACCTTGACTGTGACCTCGCTGAGGCCGGCTTGAGCAGCGATCTGCTTGTTGACGCTGCCAGCGATCACCAGCTTCATGATTTCGCGCTCGCGCGGCGTCAAGGACTCATAGCGCGCCCCAAGCTCGGCGATGAGGTCGGCCTCGTGCCGCCGAGCGCGGTCCTGGTCGATCCCAGCGTGAACCGCGTCAAGCAGCTCCTGCTCGCGCAGCGGCTTGGTCAGGAATTCGATGGCGCCTGACTTCATTGCGCGCACGGAGATCGGAACGTCGCCATGGGCGCTGATGAATATGACGGGAAGCTGAATGCACAAATTCTGCAGCATGCTCTGGAATTCGAGACCGCTCCGACCCGGCAGCCTGACATCGAGGATAAGGCAGCCTGGAACATCGGCGCGCTTGCTGTCTAAGAACTCCTGGCTGGATGTGAAAGTTTGCACTCCAAGCCCGACCGAGCGCAAGAGATCGCCGAGGCCCTCGCGGACCGATGCGTCATCGTCGACGATATAGACGACCTCTTTCATCCCATGCCCCCCAACGCGAGCTGATCATGGTGGCGGTCCGGATGCTAACCATTAATCTGCTTTCTCCTCACCTGGCAATGTAAACTGAAAAATTGCGCCGCGAGGCTGGCTCGGGACGGCCCAGAGCCTGCCGTTGTGCGCCTCGATGATCGAGCGGCTTATCGTGAGGCCCAGGCCCATCCCGTTGGGTTTGGTGCTGTAGAACGCCTCGAACATTTCGTCGATCTTGGCGGAGTCGATCGGCGGCCCGCTGTCGCGGACCGCCACCAATACTGTCTCCGGTGCAATGCGTTTGGTGCTTATGAGCAGTTTTCGTGACCCCTTTGGGACCGCCGTCATCGCGTCTTTGGCGTTCATGATCAGGTTGAGGATCACCTGCTGTATTTGGACCTGGTCGCCCATAATTTGAGGCAGGTCGTCCGATAGCGCGGTGCTCAATGAGACAACACCACGCTGCAGGTCGGTGGAGACCAACGCTATCGTCTCCGAAACGATGTCGTTGATGCTCAGCCGATCCCGACGTTCGGGGGATTTCTTTGCCATGGCCCGGATTCGGTCGATGACTTCGGAGGCCCGAAAGGCATCGCCGATCATGCGCTCGACGGCGCGACGAGCGGAAACGATGTCGCGTGGATCCGCGTCGAGATAACGAAGACATGCATTGCCGCTGCCAACCAGTCCAGTAAGGGGCTGTCTGACTTCATGGGCTATCGAAGCCGCGAGTTCCCCCATGGTGGTCAGCCTGCTCATATGGGCAAGCTCTGCCTGCGCCAGTTGGAGGGCATTCTCAGCTTGCTTGCGGCTGGTGATGTCACGTGCCAGAGAAAGGCGAAACCATTGCCCTGCCTGCTGGAATTTGCCGACGCGAACCTCGACCGGAAATGCCGTTCCGTCCTTGCGCCGGTGCAGCGTCTCGAAAGTCGGCGTCTGTCCGGCGTCCACTCGATTGACTATCGTCGCGAGCGCCTGCTGGTCGAGACCTCCGTCAAAGTCGCGCGGGTGCATTCCGATCAACTCCTCGCGCTCGTAGCCGAGGCTCTCGCAGGCCTGGCGGTTGACGTCGATTACCGTCAGGTTGTCGGCGTGCAGGAAAAACGCGTCGGTCGCGTGGTCAACGAAGGTTCGGAAACGAGCCTCGCTTGCCCGAACCTTCTCTTCCGCGGCCTTGCGCTCGGACAGATCGACCACGAAGGCGACCGCTTGGTTACCCGTGCCTTCGAAGCTCGCCTCCCCGATGAGCACAGGTATGCGGCCGCCGTCCCTTCGCTGGTATTCCTTCTCGAACGGCTGGACACTGCCACTAATCTGCAACTCGGCCTTAGCCTCGACGTCACGCTCGCGCCATTCCGGCGGCGTCAGATATGCTTCGTTGAGCCGGCCTCCGATGAGTTCGTCGCGACCGTAGCCCACCATGGTGAGGAACGCCTCATTTGCCTCGACAATCCCACCGTCCAAATCCCGGATGAAAATGCCGATGATGTTGGCGCCCACGAGCCGGCCGATCCGGCCCTCGCGTTCTGCGAGGTCGCGATAAAGACCAGTAATCTCAAGCGCCGTGGCGGCCTGCGAAGCGAGCAGCTTCAACACCGTGCTACCTGCCTGCGCGAAGACGTGGCCAGCCAGGTTGTTTTCAAGATAAAGAGCACCGATAAGCTTTGCGTGATTGATCAGCGGCAAGCATAGGATGGATTGGGCCGCGTGGTTTCGGATGTAGGGATCGGCCGCAAAAGAGCTTTCGGCAGAGGCATCATCCAGGCTTACGGCTTCGCGCGTGCGCAGCACGTAGTGGAGAACCGACTCTGGCATCGTTCCGACAGTGGGCACATCGCGCAATTCCACGAGGACCGCTTCCCCGCGTGTCGTCGCTTCCGCAGCAATCCGCGGCCCGCTGCCATGCGACAGGATGAGTAGTCCACGCCCGGCGCCCGCCTGCTCGAGGGCCATTCGCATGACCGTGTCGATCAGCTTCTCAAGCATTATTTCACCGGATACCGCTTGCGAAACTTTGATGACAGTGGCGAGGTCGAGTCTTTCGACCGGCGTTTCAATCGTGGTTGTTCCAACCGATGCTGGTTGGTCGTCCCTTAGTTGAGGAAAGAGCTCATTCAGTTGATGCACCTTGCCATCGGCGCCCCAACGCGCATAGCAGCGGCGGGCGTTTTGCAGGTAGAGGTGAGCAATCTGGTCGAATCCCCGCTGACGGTAGAAGGCCGATGCACGCTCATAGGCGATCGCCTCGTCATGAGGTAGCGCACTCACGTGAGCCAGTCGGATGGCTTTCTCGTATAAGCGCTCGGCATCCGGCAGGCGGTTGCTCAAGCGCGCGGTCTCCGCATTGATCAGCGCGGCGCGGCTGCCAAAATTCTCCGGGCAGTGTTCGGCCCATTGGTCGAGTTGACGGCGATGAACGGCCATCGCCCTTCGAAGCCGGGAGCTCTCGGTGGGCGAGGCTTCGTGGGAAAGCGCAGCCAGCGAGACGCCTGCAAAAAAATGATAGTCTGCCCGCTCAAAGATAGCGGGGGTCATCCACAAGAGACCTTCTGCTTTTGCCGCCGCCGCAAGCGCTGCGAGGTGGTCTCCGGCGAGAGCACACGCCTGTAGCTTGCGGATCCAGTACAAGCAACTGCCCGGCTTGCCGTCGGTTCGCCGCTCGAACTCCAATTCGTCAAATTCTGCTTCATTGAAACAGCCGAACTTCGGCGTCAGCCCGCGTAGCGACCGAATGAGCTGAAGCTGCCCGGTAATGAAGCCGACGGCCACACCAAACCCGGCCTGTCGCGCGAAGTCCAGCCCAGCTTCTGCATCGCCTTCAACTTGGGGGAGGGGCTCGCCGCTGGCGAGCAGGTAAGTCAGGAGATTGTTGCGGCTCAAGACTGCGTAGGTGAGATCGCCCACCTGCTGCGCTGTTTCAAAAACGAGCTGCGCCAGTGGACGGCCGGTCCGGACGTGCCTCGGAGAAGACTTCGCAAGATTGCCAAAGGCAAGGTATACACGTGCCTTAAGGCGGTGCATCTCAGGCTGCTCCACCAGGTCAAGGCCGAGCAGACCGAACCGGAAACCCGCGTCATACTTGCCAAAATATGGTCCCAGCACGGTGCCCACGGCGGTATAGGCGTAAGGGGAGGTGTCGCTATTGCCATATTTGAGACTCACGTTCCCCAGTCGCCCGATAACCAGGCATCGCAGGTTCTCGTCGGTGAAAAGAGCTGGAGTCACGAGTGAGGTCAGGACATCCATTGTCGCGAGCGCGATCGGATCTGCCATAGGCGGCAAGTCGAGCAACGCTTCGATCGGCCGTTGCCCCAGCTGTCGCCATAACTGGACGTATTCGCGCCGCACACGATTTTTGCTGGGATGAGCGGGCCACGTGATGCCCATCCGGCGCAAGCAATCGAGACCGACGACGATAGCCTGATCGCTTCGGCCGAGACTCATGAAAAGGTCCACCCGAAGCCGAGTGACACGCGCCAACTCCGTAAGGCTTGTCGCACGGCGCGCCAAATTCGCCAGGCGCGCCTCCGCCTCCTCCGATGCGCCCGTTAAAAACTCACTTTCGGCTCGGTGCAGCTCGAGCGCGAAGGTGAGCTCATACCGGCGTTCCCATGCGTCGCCCGGCAGCAGCGCCGCACCTGCGCAGGCATAGGCTAGCGCCGAATCATAAGCCGCCGCCGCCTTGGCACGGCGGGCGGCGACCAGATTCAGGTCGGCGAGGCGCTCGCGCTCCTTAGCCCCTGCGATCAGTGTCCTGCCGCGGTTTAGCTGCCCGACGATCTCGAAGATATTTTCTTCAAGTGCGTTTGACGGCGTATGCGTTAGCAAAAGTCTACCTATCGCAAGATGCGCAGCGCTCTGCTCGCTTTGGGGCATCAGCCCGTAGGCGGCCTCTTGCACCCTGTCATGCAGGAACCGGTAGGTCTTCTGTTGCCTCAGCACGAGGCCGGCCCGCGCCGCAGCCCAGAATACCGCGTGGACTGCTTCTTCGCTTTCGTCCCTGATCAAGGTCAGCGTACCAACTGTCGCTCGATTGCCGATACAGGCCAGCATGCTCAGGGCGGCCTGGGTCGCAGCGGGTAAGCGCCGCAGCTTGGCCAGCATGAGGTCCGCGACGTTGTCAGTATAGCCTTTGGCCCGTATGCGCTCGAGGTTCCACTTCCAGCGGGCCTCCGCACGATCAAACTCAAGGAGCCCTTCGTCAGGCAGCGTGCTGAGAAACTGAAGGGCAAAGAATGGATTGCCCGCGCTTTTCTGGTGCACCAGCCTTGCAAGCGGCTGGACACGTTTGCTCCCGCAATGAAGGGCATCGGCGAGCATCTCGCCAACGTCTTCCAGCTTGAGCGGCATCAGCCGGATTTCCCGGACCAATTCTCCTGCCTCGCGAATTGCAGCCAGGCGCCGGATCAGCGGGTGGCTAGCCGTGACCTCATTGTCGCGATAAGCGCCGATCAGCAGCAGATAGCTCAAATCCCGGTGCGTACAAAGATCCTCAAGCAGGTCGAGTGTCGCCGCATCCAGCCATTGGAGGTCATCAAAAAATAGCACCAGCGGATGCTCCGCGCGGGCGAACACTGCAAGCAGTCGCCTTACGATCAAATGGAAGCGGCGCTTGGCATCCTGTGGCGATAATTCGGTCGCGGGCGGCTGCGGACCAGTCAAGGTTTCGAGCTCTGGCACGAGCGTTGTCATCAATTGTCCACTTGCGCCCAAAGCTTCAGCTAGCCAGGCGCGCCACGGCTCGAGCTCGGCTTCGCTCTTGCCCAGCAGAGTCTTCACCAGACCCTGCAAGGCCTGCGCCAAGCTCGCATAGGGGACGTCGCGTTGATCCTGGTCGAATTTCCCTGATGCAAAAAGTCCTTGCGGAACGAGCGCGCGATGAAGCTCGTTCGCCGCCATCGACTTGCCAGTCCCGGCCGGGCCTGAAATTAACACCAGTTCGGTTCGGCCCAAGCAAACAACTCGGTCGAAAGCGGCACGTAAGGCAGTGATTTCGGGCTCGCGCCCATAGGGCCGCTCAGAGATCAGCAGCCTGTCCGACACGTCGTGAGCCCCGAGTGCGAATTCCCCGATACGGCCGTAGCTTTCCATATCGAGCAGGGCCCGACGCAGATCCGCTTCCAGCCCGGCAGCTGTCTGGTAACGTTCCTCGGCATTCTTGGCGAGCAGCCTCATCACGATTGCCGACATGGTGGGTGGCACCTCCATGACGCGCTCGGACGGTGGCACAGGGCGCCTGGCAATATGGCAGTGAACCCATTCCATCGGTTCGGATGCAGTGAAGGGTAGCCTGCCGGTGAGCATTTCGTAATACGTGACCCCGACCGCGTAGAGATCACAACGCGAGTCCACTGACCGGTTCATGCGGCCAGTCTGTTCGGGCGCCATGTATGCAAGGGTGCCGGCAATGATCTCGGGGGCTTCGGGCACCTGGCGCTCCCGAAGGAGGCATGATGCCACTCCGAACCCCGTGAGCCGAACCTGTCCTTCAACCTCGTTCACCAGGATGTTCGCCGGCTTGATGTCCCTGTGAATGAGGCCGCGCTCGTGGAGCTTGCCCACCGTCACGGCAATACTGATGGCCACGCGCAGGAAGTTCGGGAGATCGCGCGTTCTGAGATCTGTTCGGTCTCCGATAATCTGGTGGAGTGGCACACCGCCAAAGTTCTCGAGGATGAGTGCGCTGCGGCCGTTGTCGTTGATAAGTTCCAGCGGCTTTGCCGCCCAGGCGCTGTCCAGCTCGTCTTTCAGGCCATATTCGTGTGTCAGCCTGTCGATGCTGGCGCGGCTGGGATGCGCGGACGCAAGCCGCACGATAAGGACCAACTGCGGTCCGCCCTTCTCGTTCTGGCGTATTTGAGGTGTGAGGATTCGATCGCCGTCATTCCAGGCAGCGTGGGAGGCATTTTCGCCAACCAGAGTCGAGATTGTCCGCCGACCAGGAGAGTCTGACCGCTCCTGCTTGCCTTTCACTTTTCTGGCGGTCCTTTTCAGCCCGCCTTGGACGGTGCCGCCCATCTTCACACCGCTCGACTCCATGCCGCCCGCATCATTGTTGCAGCGCGGGCATCGCAGTTTCACCCACTTCTTTGTCGTGTCAACGCGCCCGGCTTTTGGTACGCAGCAGGGCTGCTCACATCTGTCGCCGATCTTTTCCTGCCTGCATCCTGTTCGCACCGCCCTCGCATCGCCGCGAAAGCGCCTGCCTTTCGAAGAGGGGCCGCGCCGGGAGGACGAGGGGGGTGCGTCATCGGGCTTCCCGGCGCGGCAGGGTTGGCCCTGTTGGGAGGAGCTGAAACTCAGGACCGACGCAACCTTAGCCCGGCATTGAGCACTCCGGGTATTATGCCGGCGTATACGTTCTTAACCCTTTCGGCAGAGTGCCGACCAGTTACGTGGTCCAGCGCCCTCGAATGCCATCTGTTTTACAAACACAGCCGAACTGCCGCTCAATCGTCATCTGGTCCCTAGCTGAGGATAGCGAATGGGAGTGGTGAGCTTAACAGGCGTAAGCGGACCGAAGTCTTTGTCCGATAGAATCTTCCAAGCGGTCTTTGTCGTCGCGGCATCCCAGCAAACCTTCGAACAGAAGTAGTAGTGGAAAGGACGCTCAAGGAAATTTTTTTGGCAGACTATACATGTCATGGCGGTATCTTCCAAAGCCGATGTGGGGCTGGGGTATTCACCAAGGAAAAATCCGACTTCGAACGTGAAACGAATGACAGAATAATCAACCAAATTCTATTATACGGTCGCCTCGTGAGCGCGCCGCGTTGATAGTCACTCACATACTTTCGTATTGACGGGTGAACCGCGCCTGAATGCTCGGCCAGCCAGATCGGCCGGCTAGGCTTTTCCGTCGTTGCCAGATCCAAAGCCGGGCTCGCACAGCCCTTCATGACGCTACGGCTGTCGAAGGCGTATGTTTCCCGAGCTCGCCATTGTTGCTTAAGTCGTCAGCGGCCCGCTGACGAGCCGCCCAAGAGCCGGCCCAAGTCTTCATCTCCTCAATCGACCTCCACTCGCCGTCCAGAGTTGCCGGAATCGTGGAATTGCCCCGGCAAATATGCCGAAAAGGCAAGGCGCCTATACGTCAGAACAATAGCAGGCTGAATTACCCGCGGGATAAAAACGCTCATCACCGAAGAGTATCCCGAACGGGTTCAAGAGAGAGAAGTATGATGGAATACAGCTCATCTCAGTACGGTTACTGCCGGCCCGACGAGTCAGGCGCACCCACCGGGGCAAAAGAACCACGCAGACTTCTCTGGTCTATTGTCCACGACTTCGACAAACTTCTGACACCGGTGCTCACCATTCTTCAAGAGTTGCAAGAGCGCCGCGCCGGCACTTCCAGGCAGATCAGGAAGATCGACGGCGCCATTTTTTGCGCGTTTCGTGCCAAGACTCTTGCCCGGCAACTTCTCGACCTGCGCACCCTCGGCCGGTAATGCCCGAACCAGTAGACATTCGCCGGTCGCTCGAGCTGTTCAAGACCGCGTTCGCCAGCGTCCTCTCGACCGACATCTGTCGAGCCATAGAGGTCGCGGACAATCTTCCGCTGGCATTTGTCGATCGGCAACTCGTGGATCTTGCTCTCCTCAATCTCGTTCTCGGTGCACATGATGCCATGCCAGATGGCGGCAATGTCACTATTGCTGCCGGACTAGGGTTTCCGCCCTCGAGCCACATCGGTTTGTCAGAGCGGATGATCCACCTTTCCGTAACTGAAACCGGCCTCGGTGGGAGTGAAGCAGCAGCGAAGATATCGGAAGACGCCAGTCTCCCGCTGGAGAGCAACGAAAACGGCCTCTCTCTGGCGATGATCGGGCAGCTTATCAAAAGTCTGCAGGGGGAACTCTCGATTACCAGCGCGCCCCGACAGGGTACCTCGGTCGACCTATGGCTGCCGGCTCTGCCAACCCATTCGGAAACTAAACCAGCTTAGAGAAGGAAATAGACCATGAAAGCGCGATCCCTCCTCAAAAACTGTTTCTCGGCAGTTAGGAACTTCATAGCACCGCGCTACAGGCCAGAACTTCACTACATGCGTGGCCGGGTGCCCCTCGATACGCGGCGCGCCATATTGGTCGATTCGAAGCGCGTGCTCCCGCTTTTGCGCAACCCGCCCCGGTAGACCCCTGGCTTGCCGGTGTCCTGCAAGGCTACTGCATAGACCACCCATGGCTGACCACTAGCGACTGGCCAGTCAGAGCGTTAGAGGGGAAGGCCGCGAGAAACAACGCCGTCTCCGCCACATCCTGCACAGTCGTGAACTGGCCGTCGACGGTTTCCTTCAGCATGATGTTTTTGACGACCTCCGCTTCAGATATCCCGAACTCGCGGGCCTGTTCCGGTATCTGCTTTTCCACCAGCGGGGTGCGAACGAAACCGGGGCAAATCACATTGGCACGAACGCCGCGGTCGGCACCCTCCTTCGCTACGACCTTAGCCAGGCCGATCAAGCCATGCTTGGCTGTCACATAAGGCGCTTTGAGCGGCGATGCTTCCTTGGAATGTACCGATCCCATGTAGATGATGCTGCCGCTGTTCTGCTTGTACATCTGCCGTAAGGCGGCGCGGGTGGTCAGGAAGGCACCATCGAGGTGGATGGAAAGGAGTTTCTTCCATTTTGCGAATTCGAATTCGACGAGAGGGCCGACAATCTGGACACCGGCGTTGCTGACTAGGACGTCCAATCGGCCGAAGGCCTGGATCGCTTGGCCCATGCCAATTTCGACCTGCTCCTCATTGCCGACGTCCATCGCGACTCCGAGCGCACGTTTGCCCGTCGGATCGATCTCGGCCGCGGTTCTTCGAGCCGCCTGCTGATCGAGATCTGCGATGACCACCTTTGCCCCCTCACGGGCAAAGGTGAGTGCAATTTCCCTGCCGATGCCGCTCGCAGCTCCAGTGATCATTGCGACCTTGTCCATAAGCCGGCCGCCGGCCTGCTTGACCGACGATGTTTCACTTAGCGAACGCATGGGTTTTTCCTTTGTTATAGGTGGGCTTCGTCTCGGCCAGATAGTCATGGACGACCGTCCCGAGCGGCAGAGTCAGATCGGCAATGATGTGCATCGCCGATACCACCTCCAGGACCGGTAATTCTGCCACGGGGGCCAGCGCGTGCGGCCAAAGGTCGAGCGATGCCGGGCCGTGCCAGGCTTCTTTGAGATCGATATCTTCCAAGCGGTATTCGACCAGTTCACAGATACGTGGCCTGCCGTCGACATGGGGGATGATCTTGAGCAGGAAATTCGGTTCGCTGAGTGAGGCCCTTACGGATGCGAGTTCGGCAGCCCGGTGCTTGTAGCCCATGGTTGCGGTGGCGACCCGGACCGGGCCGTAGTCGAGTGTGCCCACAAGAGTGTCGGTCTCTACGCGGAGCGTGGGACTGGCTAGCTTCTTTGGGAAACCCCACAGTTCGCGTCCACCTGCGATCGGCGGGTGATCGTCAAGAAACATGCAATGGGTGTAGCTGCCATGGCGGCCGCGAAAAGAAATAGGAATGACCTGGCCACTTTCCGTGTAGTCGCCGAACCCCGACGAGTCGGGCATGCGTATGAACTCGAACTTCACCAACGGATCGGGCACATCAAGCGGTTCCGGCACAAGCTCGCGCAACTTCCTCGGATCCGTCCGATAGGTAATGATCAGATACTCGCGATTTCGGAAACGATATGGGCCGAGGGGATAGGCGGGATTGGTCAGAGGCATGGCGAACGCCGTTTCCCGGACAGTGTCTTGATTCATAGTTGGAGTTCCTTGATGAAGCGGTCTGGTTGCCTCAGGAGAAGCCAGTTAGGTGGGAATTGAAGTGCGATCTCGGTCGTGCGGCCGCATCGCGGCGGCTACTCCTGCCCGTCCTGGGCGAGATCGTAAGTGCTGACTCCCTCCAGATTGTTCGGTCTGCTTAGTGCCTCTGGCTGACGCAGCGTGCGCGCCGCGTCGAAGTAGCCGGCTTGCCAATGGTCCTCCATCGACAGCCGCGAAAACTCGAAATCCTTTGAGTGCGTCTCGTACTGTCTGGACCGGTAGATCAGGTGAACCAATTTGTAGACCTTGTGGTCCGCAAGAGAGCTCAGCATGGTGGCTTCATCGCTGCCGAGCAGGTGGGCGGGAAGCTTTGCGAGTAAGCCTGCAAGCGCGTGCCGGGACCGCTGGTGCTGCTTGAACTGCTCGGTGTTGGCGCGGGTGCGGCTGGAATACTGGATTTCCTTCTGCCTGGTCGCCACGTCGGCAAGATTACGAGGAAAATCACCCTGGGCGCTCCAGAGGTCCACCTGGAAGGCGAGCGTGTCCTGCCGAGGCCCGTTCTCGGCCACCCATTGCAACGGGGTGTTCGAGATGAGGCCGCCGTCCCAGTAGAATTCCCCCTCGATCTCAATGGCCGGGAAGCCTGGCGGAAGCGAGCCGCTGGCCATCACGTGCTCTGGACGGATCGTATGGGTTTGATTGTCGAAGTAGACGAAATTACCCGTGCACACGTTTACGGCGCCTGCGCTGAAACGCATGCCGCCTGCGTTGATCCGGTCGAAGTCGACAAGTCGTTCAAGCGTGCTCTTCAGGTGAGTGGTTTCGTAAAAACTTGTGCCCTCGATTGCTCCACCTGGGCGGAGCCAGGGAGCAGGTTGCCGGAGACTGAAAAAACCCGGCGCGCCAGCAATGGCCGCACAGGCTGCACTGAACTGATTGAAGATCGCGCGGGGCAGGTCGCCTTTGGGAGCGAGCGTGCCTGCAGCGGTAGCCCAGTCGAGCAGGGGGTTGGCCGTAATCTCGTGCCAGAACGCACGCAGCTTTGAGACCCGTTCGGAAGGCTCGTTACCGGCAATGATTGCCGCGTTGATGGAACCGATGGACACGCCGGCGACCCAGTCCGGATGAATGCCGGCTTCCGCAAGAGCTTCATAGACTCCCGCTTGGTAGGCGCCGAGCGCGCCGCCACCTTGCAGCACCAGGGCAATACATTCGAACGGCAGCGGCCGGCTCCCTGACTTGAAGTGCTGGGACTGAACATTCATTGATGCCATTCCTTATTGTTCGGATACGCTTGTGTTGCGAAAACTGGAGCCGGGGCCGGTTTGGTTGGCTGAGCAACTTTCATATTGCACAATTAGGTCAAATCGACTATTTGGTCAATATGACATTTGCGTAATGGTGCAATGCAAAAAAGGCAGGACGGATGGCAAAGGTTGATTTGGCGCGCAGGGCGGAGATCGGACGGGAGAAGCGAGAAAGAACACGTACGCTGATCTTGGATGCCGGGACGATGCTGATGGCGGAACGGCCTCGCGAGGCGGTTACGGTCGATGCAGTCGTGGAGGCAGCCGGCGTCGCGAAGGGTACCTTCTACTACCACTTCCAGAGCATCGACGAACTGGCCGCGGCTGTAGGAGAGAAACTCGGGGACAGCTTCGACGCGGTGCTGAAGGATGCGCGCCTCGCACTAGAAGATCCCGTCAAGCGCTTATCCTTCGCCTTCACCAAGTTCTTGGAAAAGGCGATCTCGGATTCGAACTGGGCACGTCTGGTTATCCAGAGTTCTCAGTCGCGCACCGAGTACGCGCGGGGTATCCGCACGAACCTCAAGGCGGATATCGCTCACGCGATAATCCAAGAGCGCGTGACCATACCGGACGCTGAGCTGGCAGTCGACATCGTGATGGGCATATGGCTGCAGGTGACGCGCGGCATCCTTGATCGTGGTGCTAGGCCCGACGTGACACAACAGACTGTCGAGTCGGTGCTTCGGGCCCTGGGCGCATCGCGATCGGACCACCAGAACGCCTGGAAAAAATGGTCATGAATGGCAACTTACGGCCACAAAGCCAATTGCCGCGCCGCACGGTGTGGAACATTAGATCTGTGCATGGGTTCCATTAGCATCTGCTTGCGCACCAGCATTCTGCTGCGCAGTCAGGTTGCCGACTCAACTCGCCCGCTGGCTCTGCCAGCGGGTTTTTTCGGCACGGAGGAGCGCCCCCGAGCGGATTTCCTTTGATCTGCAACCGCAGCGCCCGACAATTACGATAGCTTTGCTCTTCCGTCGCCGCGCCTGGTGAGGCCTGTTTCGACGTGCACATGCTACAGGCTCTTTATCTGCAACTCGGTGAACACGACGACATCTCCGAAAGCAGAGGGCGTTGCTGTAGGTTATTCGGCTCGGCAAGAGAGTTCGCCAGAGGCCAGGATCTGGTCTCGGCAGGGTTCTCGGCCCGGCTACGGCACTTTGATCGTTGAAGCTAGCTACAAGGTCTTGGAACATGGCGGGCGACCATTCACTGACTTCGACGACCTTTCATGCTTTCATGCTTCGAAAAATGGATGGGATTGTAATCATGGCGCGTGCCAGGTGCTGCTTGCCGATCATCGCAAGCTGCGAGAGCTCACACAAACAGCTCTGACCCGGCTGTTGTGGCTCGACACGCTGGTGGATGGCGCGACCAGCAGGCAGGATGTGGCTCGTTGTCGGCGC
This sequence comes from Mesorhizobium sp. B1-1-8, assembly GCF_006442795.2. Lineage (NCBI taxonomy): Bacteria > Pseudomonadati > Pseudomonadota > Alphaproteobacteria > Hyphomicrobiales > Phyllobacteriaceae > Mesorhizobium > Mesorhizobium sp. B1-1-8. The sequence continues at coordinate 158,257 of NZ_CP083957.1, read as the reverse complement.
GGATCCGACAGGTGACTAGCGGTTTTTTTCTGCGCCCGGCCGAGCCTGGCCTTTGCCCCGCTTAGGGTTCCCGGCTTTGCCGAGACCCATTGACTTTGCCAGGGCCGAGCGCGCCGCGGAGTAGTTTGTGGCGCTCATGGGATAGTCCCGCGCCAGTCCCCATTTGGCTCTATACTGATCGGGTGACAAGCCATGGCTTGTGCCTAAATGGCGCCGCAACGATTTGAACTTCTTGCCATCTTCGAGGCAGACGATGAATTCCGGTGTCACCGACTTTCTCGGGTTGACCGCCGGCACGGGCTTCGCCTTGTTTTTTGTGGCCGACTCTCGAGCGGTCGACAGCGACAGGTTGACGCTGATGATCAGGTCCGGCAAAGCGGAGGAAGGGACCGGGTTTCTGCTGACATATGCAGCCACGATCTGTGCTGTCAGTTCGCTCAGCGAACCAAAGCTCGTGTCTTCGCCAGTCATTTGATCGAACCCGCCGTTCTTTCACGATGAACACCAGCGTGTCTCTTTAGTTCCACCGAACATAACTATGGCCTGGCGGACCATTCGCCTGGGCCGGCGCCAAGCTTCTCCGATTCTTGATCCGCAGAAGCCGACAAGAACCCGGGCCAATCGTCCAGCCCTTTTGCTTTGCAAATACCTGACCCCCAGGATGCAACCTTGGAGACTTGTCTCGTTTGCGGACAAAATGATGGCATTCGTCTTGCAGGGCCTTTCATCTCGGAGGAGATGGAATGGCTTTAACCCACGGCCTGCTCGACCAGGATTTGACGTTTCAATGCCTGCGGTGCCTTAATTCGATGATCAGGAAGGGCTCCTGGGTCAAGAGCATCACAACATTCGAGTGCGAGTGGTGCCATGAGCGAATACGCATGACCTATGGGGCCAAACTGGCAATTTTTGATCGGCACAGGCATCTGGCCGCCAAGGGCCGTCAGACAGATCAAGCCTGAAAGCGATGCCGCCGCGGCCGCCCATGTCTGGTTTGATTTCGGCCCGCAAGTTGCTCACGCCCAGCGAGACCGGGCTTCAGCGAAAAATATTCAATTTTACTAAAATATGAGGAACTCATTGCCGGGCCGTGGCTTGAGTCGCGGTTCGGAGCATCAATGCATGGGGAACCTCGCGCAGCCGCTTTCATTCGTCGAATTTCAGTCGCCAACCCTGGTCGACAAGGCTCCCGAGGGTCGTGAGTGGCTGCATGAGATAAAGTATGACGGCTACCGCACAGAACTCATAATTGAGGGCGGCGCAGCGCGAGCCTTTACCCGGCGTGGCTACGACTGGTCGCGCCGCTACAGGAGGATTGTCGAGGCGGCTGCGGCCCTGCCGGTCAAGAACGCGATCATCGACGGGGAGGCTGTCGTGCTTGGAGACACCGGCCTGCCCGATTACCAGGCCCTGGAACGCGAGTTGGGCAACCCGAACTCATCAAGGCTCATTCTCTACGCGTTCGATCTGCTATACCTCAACGGACGGGACTTTAGGGCCCTGCCGCTGGCCGAACGCAAGGCTGGGCTCGAGAAGCTACTGAAGGGCACCGCGCCGACACTGACCTATGCCGAGCATCTGGAGGCCAGCGGCAGGGATGTTTTTGAACATGCCTGCCGCATGGGTCTCGAGGGGATCGTCTGCAAGCGCGCCGACGCTCCTTATCGCTCGGGGGTCCAGACGACCTGGCTCAAGGTCAAGTGCATCAAGAGCGATACTTTTCCCATCGTCGCCTTCGTCGAAAAACTGGGCGCTCACCCGCGCCGGGTCGCATCACTCTACATTGGGCGCCGGGAGGGCGACCGGCTGCTCTATGCCGGAAAGGCTCAGAGCGGCTACACCACTCGGGCTGCACAAGAGCTTCGAGAGCGCCTTGATCCGCTGATCATCAGCAAATCACCTTTGTCAGAGCCGATAAAGAAGCCGAAGGCGACATGGGTCAAGCCGGACGCCTTGGCTGAAGTGCAATTCAGCGGGGTTACGGATCGCGGCATACTGCGCGAGGCCGTGTTCAAGGGATTGCGCGAAGACCTCGCAACCATCCCGGCCAAGCCGCCAGCGGCTTCAAGACGTCGGGAGAGCGCGGTCGGCCACGGCGTCCCGCGCGAAAACATTCTGCAGCTGCTGCCCGATGCTGTCTCGCCCTCCAAGGAAGAGCTTGCCCGATATTGGGAGACGGTAGCCGATCAGGCGCTTCCGCATCTTGCTCGCCGTCCGCTCAAGCTCGTTCGCCACACCCTTGGCGCCACCTTCTTCCATAAGGGACCATTGCCCGATATCCCCTGCGCCGTGCACCAGTTGCGCGTGCAAAAGAGAGAAGGCGGCGAGGGCGTGCGAGTGTGGGTAGATGACCTTGCCGGTTTGCTGGGCCTGGTCGAGATGGACGCGGTCGAGTTGCATCCGTGGAACGCCACGGTGGAGGACATTGAGCATTGCGACCGCATTGTTTTGGACCTTGACCCAGGCCAAGCGGTCGAATGGGATGAGGTGATCGATACAGCCCTTGCGCTCCGCGACATCTTGCGAGCCGCGGGTCTGGAGAGCTGGCCCAAGGTCACAGGCGGGAAGGGCATTCACTTGATGGCGCCGCTCGAGACAAGGATGACGCATGACAAGGCTCGGCACCTGGCGAGATCGCTCGCCCAATGTCTTGTCGATGCGGATCCCGACCGCTACCTTTTGTCCGCCGCTCCGTCGGCGCGAAAAGGCCGAATATTCGTCGACTACCTTCGCAATGGTCGCGGCAACACCGCCGTCGGTGCTTTCTCACCACGGGCGCGGCCGGGCTTTCCGATTGCCCATCCTGTCAGCTGGACCCAAATTGAACGCGGTATTCGTCCGGATGCGTTCGACATCGGCCATCCATTCAGGGCAGCTCCACAGCAGGCCACGCGCAGAGCCGCCGGCCATGCGGCGCGCTAGGGCTCTTCCGAGCGCGGGCCATTCGAGATCTACGGCAGCCCTTCCCGGATGAGAAAGCTGGATGGCGGCAGCGCGGCTGAAGGCTCGCCTATTCGGATGTGCGTTTCAGAATGGCGGCAATCGACTTAGTCCTGAAACTGGTCCTGCGCCTGCTGAGCCACGGCATACGCCGCAAGGCCAAACGCGCCAGTGTCGGCTATTCGTTCCTGTTCATGTAGTCGAGGCGTTGATCTCGTCCTGCACTTTTTTGATGCGGACCAGCACATCATCGAACGGTAAAGGTTTGTCGTCGAACATCATGGGAGCCATGTCGCGGTAGTCGGTGCGAAGGTCTTTGAGACGCTCATCGGCCGGCATGAGCCGCAGCGTTCCTGGCCGAGCGGTGTCGTAGCTGGCCCAGCCTGAACGGAAGAAGGTCGCCTTATGTTTGGCGACCTGAGCCAGCAGATCGAAGTCGGCGGCGGCGGCTTGGCCCTCATGCGTATCGAGGAGCATGGCGAGGTCGTAATAATGCCGCGAGAAGTATTGTGGCGTCGGCGACTCGGCTGGGCGATGCGCTTCCGCGTGGAGCGCCGTCGCCTTCTCCCAGAAGGTGCGCCGAGCTGACAGGACAGTCACGCTGGTATCGGGCTCTTCGAAGAAGGCGGGATAGTCGTCGGCCGCATAGGGGCGGATGATCTTCTCCTCGGTCGGCCAGGGATCGCCGCGCGCGCCGAGTTCGAACTTCACGCGCGGCGTGATGTAGGCCATGCCCTCATATTCTGCGGCAGGCAGCGCGGTCGGATAATGGAAGTTGACCGTTTGGGCGTCGCTAGCGTCGATCTCCAGGACCATTCGCCGCTGGCCGGTTCGCCAAGTTGTTCGACGATCGCGGCGTGGAGCGCCGGGAGCAATTGCTTGGCGACGTGGCGCTCGACGTCGCCGACCAGATCGTCGATCAGCCGCGCCGCCTGCTTCCTGCTGATCCCTTCCTTCTCGGGATCGCGATCGCCGGTGTATCCAAGTTCGGCGCGATCGAACGAAAGGTCGATGTCCTCGGAGAAGCGGCGGATAGCGCCGAACGCCTTGGAGAGCGAGGTGCCGCCCTTGAAGACGAGGCTCGCCGTCGCTCCTTTTGGCAGACCGAACAGGCGCCGCAGGCTCCAGCAGACCCAGAAGTCTTTTTCGATGATAGTCTCGGCGACGCCCCGTCCGGCGCCCGTCTCCCCGAAGAGGGCAGCGCGATCGTCAGCGGGGAGAAGAGCGACCTTATCCATCGATATCGGCCGCTGCAGCGTTGGCGATCGAGACGAGCGTAGGCCGCATCCAGGCAGGCGCCTGAACGGCGGTTGAGGCCAGCGTCTTCTTGTCGTTGGCGGAAAGCCGACGCGCGGCGACGTGCGCGACGTCAGCCGCCCGAACGGGGCCGACATGACGAAGCGCCTGCACCACCGTACCGGCGGGGCTGCCCGGTGCGATCAGATGCTTGGGCGAGGCGTGGCGAACATCGACGACACGCTTGCCCAGGACGACACGCCGCGACGGGCCGTCGGTGAGATAGATGCTTTGAGCAGGAAGCTGCGTCGAGAGACCGAGCGCGTTGGCTGCCCGTGCCCCGGCAATCTGCACCTGCGAACCGGTCTCCCGAGCAAGAGCGTGGGCGACATCGTCCGGAGAAGGCGACAACGGCCCGAGCTTCGGATGCAGCTTAGGGAAATCGTAAAGCCCGCGCGCGAGCCGGCGGAGCTGCCCGCCTTTAACCAGCCGGGAGAGGGCTTGATCGACAGCCGGGCGTGCCGCGACGGTGAGGAAGTCGCTGGGCGTGAAGATGCTGCCGCGTCCGCTGGCGCGGACACGCTTCATCACCCGGTCGGGAACAGAGGCGGTGACCATTTTCATGCGTCAGAAAATATAGTATCTTTTTCTGACATGCAAGAGCTGGGTCTGTGGAGAACTGTCGTCGTCCAGCGTCCAGCGACTGCGGCCAGCGGCGGGCTGGAGCAGGCGGTGGCCCGCTGCGCGCTCCGCCCGGAGCGCGGCTCCTCGCTGAGCGCTGCGTCCAGTGCCGTCAAGATCTACAGCCGGCCAATTGTGTTGCGGTCAACAGCCCGCTTCGGCTTGACCGCCGGACAACTCGCCCGACGGTCGGTATTCATTGCCGATTGGCACTTTCAACGTTCCACGTAAACGATGCGGCGCGTCGATGGCTCAACCAGCACCGGTCGGTTGTTCACATAGACATATCGGTACCGGTAGTTCGGGATCTTCTGTAGGGCTACCGTCTCAGGCAGGGTCGCGCCGGTCACAACCTTGCCTTTAAGGTAAACAGGCTTGACCCGATGCGCACTGATGTAAGTGCGCACCTGTTCCGGCGGATTGATCATGGTACCGGCTGCGCCGCCTCCGACGATCCCCGCCGCGCCGCCCACAGCAGCGCCAACTGGTCCTCCGATGAGAGCGCCGGCGATTGCTCCGGTAGCGCCGCCGGCGACGGCTCCGGCATTACCGCCTTGATTGCGAGGAGGTTTCACAACCGCGATGCCGGAATCGGCCGGCCGCTCGGTTAAGACCATCCGATTGCCCCCGAATTCTGCGGTGACGTAGTCGGAATCGATCCAGCCTTGACCACCGGCCTCGGCGATGGTGCACCATTTCGAGTTTTGCAGGCAGCCGTTCAGTGTGGCCGTCTGGCCCGCCCGCAGCACGCCGATGACCGGATACTGCGACCCCGGACCGGCGCGAACGTTAAGGTTTGTAGCGGCGGATACGGGAGTGTCGGCAAAAGCTGCGCCAGACAGGGCAACAAGAGCGCCTGTTATAGCGGGTAACAAAAGCCTTTTCATCGTTCTCTCTCTCTCCGTTTCATGGTTCCCTCAGAGCCAAAAACGAGGAAGAACCATGTGCGTTCCGGCTAAAATTCCGCGTGCTTTTGATTATTTGTTCCCGTTTCTCGCGAGCTTGGTGGATAGGCCGAAAGAGATGCGGGCGCGCAACTTGGGACACTGCGGTGCCTGGCGCGGGGCGACAACCTGTTCCGGGCACCCAAGCGGTTTTCGGCGAACTCATCCGTCGCTGGGCCGCAGACGGGGCCGCCTGTCCTAAAAGTTAATCTCGCGGGAATCGGGGGGCGCGGTGTTCTCGCGCACCTGACTGTTTACCTTTGCGACCAAGCACAGCGGACCGGGCGCGACGCGCATTATCTGGTCTCGACGGCCAGGGATCCTTCGGGAAGCTAACGTTCTGATATTATTGTATAAAAGACAGTTCCATAACTGATATTATGCGACTTTCCGATGTAGCAGCTAAGTTAAAATGTCCGGATCTGGCAAAGTAGGAATGTCGCTCCTGCCTTGCCAATCTGCCCGCGTTCGAGAGCGCGGGAGATTGCAGATTGGGACTGGTTTTGATGAGCGAACGCGAGCTGCACCGCATCGAGGTCCTGTCGAAGGTCATTGAGCGGCGAATGACGACTGTTGCAGCGGCAAGCCTGCTCGACGTGTCAGTTCGTCAGGTCCAACGGCTGTTGAAGACGTTCCAGGCGGATGGCGGTGCGGCTCTCCGGCACAAGGCGCGTGGCCGGCGTTCCAACAGTCGCATCGTTGATGGCGTTCGCGACTTCGCGCTGGAGCTGATCCGTGAACACTACGTCGACTTCGGCCCAACGTTTGCTCGCGAGAAGCTGATTGAACGGCATCAGTTCGCGGTCAGCAAGGAGACGCTGCGCAAATGGATGACGGAGGCTGGAATCTGGACGTCGCGCCGTGAGCGGAAGCGGCGGCTGCATCAGCCGCGCGGGCGGCGCGACTGCTTGGGCGAGATGGTGCAGATCGACGGCTCGCATCACTGGTGGTTCGAGAGTCGTGGCCCAAAGTGCGCCCTGCTCGTCTTCATCGACGATGCGACCGGCAAGCTTCTGCATCTGCGCTTTGCCGGCTCCGAGAACACGTTCGACTACTTTCACGCGGCCAAGGCGTATATGCGGGAATGGGGCAAGCCGTTGGCCTTCTATAGCGACAAGCACGGCATCTTTCGGACGACCCATGGTTCGGAGAAGGATCGCACCAGCGGCCTCACGCAGTTTGGCCGCGCGCTCTATGAGCTCAACATCGACATCATCTGCGCCAACACCCCACAGGCCAAGGGTCGGGTCGAGCGCGCCAATCAGACGCTGCAGGACCGGCTTGTGAAGGAACTGCGCTTGCGTGGCATCAGCACGATCGAGGCGGCCAACACTTTTGCGCCGGAGTTCATGGCCGACTTCAACGCTCGCTTTGGCAAGGAACCACGCAATCCGAAGGATATGCATCGGCCCCTCGCCGAGCATGAGAACTTGGACGGCGCCATGTGCCGCAAGGAGGTCCGCACGCTGTCGCAGGCTTTGACGCTGCGCTACGACAAAGTGCTGTTCATCCTCGATCCGACCGATACAGCGAAGCGCCTCGCCGGCAAGAAGGTGGTCGTGTGCGACTACCCCGATGGTCGTCTCGAGGTCACCCACGAGGGCATTGCCCTGCCCTACAGGACCTTCGACAAGCTGCGCTCGGTTCACCGATCTGAAGTGGTTGAGAACAAGCGACTTGATGCCGCCCTGGACCTGGTCGCCCAGATGCAGGCTGGCCGGGAGCTTCATCGCAGCCAGCGCGGGCCGCGGCGCACCGGGCAGACGAACCACATGTTCGGCATTCCCGACGGCAGCCAGAGCAATGGCTATATGAAGCGTGGCCGCAAGCCCGGCAAGAAGACGGATTTCACAAAGGACCCCGCGGTCGTCGTGCGGCGTGAGCAGGCACTTGCCAGAATGCCCGCAGCGAAGGTCGAGAGCCAGGCCGTCAAAGTCGATCTGACACTCACACAGAGCGATAGGCATCGTATTGCGGATGTCCTCGCAGTGCTGGAGGAGTTTCCAATCAACCGGAAGGCTCAACCGACAACGGAAGCCGGCTTTTAGCTCGAAGGGGGGCACGCGGCTCTCAAAGCTAAAGCCGACGGAGATCTATTGGATCGCACCCGATCGGGCTGCGCAACCCCGACCAGCTGTCGCCCGATCGGGCGCTGACGTCGCAGCCGGCGGCCCCGTGTTGCGACATTTCTACTTTGCCGGCGACGCGACATCCGAACTTGGTTGCAACATCCGATGTAGGGGCTATATAGAGATGCGACACTTGAGCAATTTAGAGATGCGACAGTCCCCGACTTTCACAGCTCTGACGGCTCGCCAACACGAAGCTGGAAAGGAAGGCTGACGACTTCACAACGCCGGCGTGGGACCGAGCGTATTGCGGAGCCGCCATGCCTTTGATCACGTTGTCGCAAAACGAGCTCAATCGTCTTGAAGCCATCCAGAAGATCCGCGATCGTCGGCTTAGCGTCGTTCAGGCAGCTGAGGTTCTGAACCTCAGTCGAAGTCAGGTGCATCGGCTCTTGCGGGCCTATGATCAGGATGGTGCGAGCGCTCTGGCTTCGAAGAGACGCAGCCGACCGAGCAACCGGCGACACGCCGAGGAGTTCCGCAATGCAGTGTTGGACCTGGTGCGTGATTACTACAGGGATTTCGGGCCAACACTCGCAACAGAGAAGCTACTCGAACGACATCAAATCGCTGTCAGCAAAGAGACGCTACGCCAATGGATGACGGAAGCCGGCATCTGGACGTCGCGTCGGGAGCGTAAGAAGCAACTTCACCAGCCGCGCGGCCGGCGCGATTGCTTCGGCGAGTTGGTGCAGATCGACGGCTCACGTCATTGGTGGTTCGAGAACCGCGGCCCCAAATGCGCCCTGCTCGTCTATATCGACGACGCCACCGGCAAGCTGCTGCATCTGCGCTTTGCCGGTTCCGAGAACACGTTCGACTACCTGATCGCCACAAAGACGTATTTGCAGGAATGGGGCAAGCCTGTCTCGTTCTACAGCGACAAGCATGGGGTTTTTCGTACAACGCATGGATCCGAGAAGGATCGAACGACCGGCCTGACGCAGTTCGGTCGAGCGTTATACGAACTGAACATCGATATCATCTGCGCCAACACCCCCCAGGCCAAAGGCCGTGTCGAGCGCGCCAATCAGACGCTGCAGGACCGGCTTGTGAAGGAGCTGCGCCTGCGCGGCATCAGCACGATCGAGGCGGCCAACGCCTTTGCGGCGGAGTTTGCCGCCGATTTCAACGCCCGCTTCGGCAAGGAGCCCCGCAATCCGAAGAACATGCACCGTCCCCTGGCCAAGCATGAGAATCTGGACGGCGCCATGTGCCGCAAAGAGTTCCGCACGCTGTCGCAGGCCCTGACGCTACGCTACGACAAGGTGCTGTTCATCCTCGAGCCGAGCGCCTTTGCGAAGAGTCTGGCCGGCAAGAAGGTAGTCGTCTGCGACTATCCTGACGGTCGGCTTGAGATCATGGAAGACAGCACCTCCCTACCCTACAAGACATTCGACAAGCTGCGCTCGGTTCACAGATCGGAGATTGTTGAGAACAAGCGGCTGGATGCCGCCTTGGACCTGGTTGCTGCAATGCAGGCTGGCCGAGAGCTTCAACGCAGCCAGCACGGGCCGCGGCGCACCGGGCAGACAAACCACATGTTCGGCATCCCCGACGGCAGTCAGAGCAACGGCTACGTGAAGCGTGGCCGCAAGCCCGGCAAGAAGACGGATTTCACGAAGGATCCGGCGGTCATTGCGCGGCGAGAACAGGCCCTGGCGGGGTTGGCTGCTGCAGAATGAAGCCAGCTCTCAAAGCTAAAGCCGGAGGAGTTTCACTGGAACGCACCCGATCGGGCTGCGCAACCCTGACCAGCTGACGCCCGATCGGGCGCTCTCGTCGGCGCCAAGAAGGCGCGGCTTTACCGTCGATGCGACATTTCTACTTTGCTAGGAACCGAACGCCCCCGCCCTATGAGTGTCGCATTTCTAACTTGCTGGCGCATGTAGCAGCTAAGTTAAAATGTCCGGATCTGGCAAAGTAGGAATGTCGCTCCTGCCTTGCCAATCTGCCCGCGTTCGAGAGCGCGGGAGATTGCAGATTGGGATTGATTTTGATGTGCGAGCGCGAGCTGCAACGCATCGAGGTTCTGTCGAAGGTTTTGGAGCGGCGCATGACGACTGTTGCAGCGGCAAGCCTGCTCGACGTATCAGTTCGTCAGATCCAGCGGCTGTTCAAGACTCCAGCAGCGCCGGCCCGTTGGTGGTCGGGGATCACTCATTCTATTCTCTTTTTGTTCTTTCGAACGCCGGACGGTTACGCCGGACGGTTACATAGTTGAACAGACCCAACCGGCTTCATAGACCTAGCCATTCGTCTGGTTAGGGCGTAGGCTTATCTGGTCGCCCGCGCATAAATCTTTGGCAACGGACGCTTGGAAGAGACGATCACGCTTTCGCCCCAACGGGAGAAAAGCCATGTCCAGAGAGAGCGGCCGCGAGCCTCAGACTGCTAAGGAAAAGCACGCCAACTGGCTTGTGGACAGAACCGGCATCACCCATACACAGGCCCATGAGCTTATCGACTTGCTCGGTGTGGGCAATCTGTCGTCGCTGGTGCGTGAAGCGCTCTTGCTGAAAAAGTAGTCCGCCCCGCTACGCCCTGTCCCGATCTGGAACGTTTCCGCCACTAGCGGATTAACCGTCCAAGACGGTCGATTCCTCAGGGATGCAGCCGTCCTCTCCGTCAGCAAGGCTCGCCACCGGAATTATCGCAGGCCGGGTAGGCGGGCTTTTCGTTGGCATCACCAGCCCCTGTCCCGTTCCACTGGATGAAAGGCGCTTTCACAACGCGCAATAGAATGCGGGACTGCTCAATCGTCCGGTGTGTCTCGCGGAGATGGTAGTCGATGTCGTCAATCTCACCATACGTCGCTTGGGTCTGGTCCCGTGAAGCGGCGATGACAAGCTTTGAGCTGCTGCCGACGTCCATAATGGCAGCAACATAGCACATTTCCGAGTTCCTGGCGACGTTGCGCTTATGTTGACCTTACCGGCCCTGTCCCGTTCCACCGGATAAACGGCGCATCTCTAAGGCGCCGATGTCAGGTCTACGCCGAACACCGGTCAGCCCCGGACTGAGGCCGCCGCGCTCGCGTAAGCGCCATTCCGCAATCAAGCTAGAATCGGCAGGCCAAGCGCATGCTTGACCTGGCCGAGAGCAAAACTGGTTTCGATCGAAGCGACCCCGTCGAGTCTGGTAAGCTTCTGCTTGAGGAACGCTTCATAAGCAGCCAGATCCTTGGCGACAATGCGCAGCAGAAAATCCATCTTCCCCGTCATCAGATAGCACTCAACCACCTCCGGCCAGCGCGAAACGGTGCTTGAGAAACGATCCAGTTCCTCCTCTCGCTGGCGTTCCAGCTTGACCGAGGCAAAGGCGCTGACGGGGAGACCGACCTTGACCTGGTCCACGACCGCTACATAGGCCTTGATCACGCCTGACTTCTCGAGCATCCGCACGCGGCGAGCACAGGGAGACGGAGAAAGCCCGGCGATCTCGCCAAGGCTTTCGGTCGTCGCATGGGCATCCGCCTGCAGTGCTGCCAGCAGCTTGCGATCGATATGGTCGATCCCGTCTTTTAGCATGAATCACCGTTCCTGACACATTGATTGGCTGAGAATAGCAAAACGCGGGTCGGATTGTTACCAGTTTGGCTGCAACCGATCGCGAGTTCTTCCTATGCTGCGGGTCTCAAGCAGTGGAGCAGGAAATGGACGATCTGAAACTTTCCTGCCTGGAAGCCCTGGAGCGCAAGGTGCTGTGGCTGTCCACCTGGATGATCCACCATGCCAACCATGTTCGCCAGAATGACGATGGCCTGAAGGTTGGCGGACACCAGGCGTCCTCGGCATCGCTTGCCACGGTGATGACGGCTCTCTACTTCGCTGTCCTGCGTCCCCAGGACAGGATCGCGGTGAAGCCGCATGCCAGTCCGATATTCCACGCCATTCAGTATCTTTTCGGCAATCAGACGCGCCACAAGCTGGAGGCCTTCAGGGCTTATCAGGGCGCCCAATCCTATCCTTCGCGCACGAAGGATGTCGACGATGTCGATTTCTCCACCGGATCCGTGGGCCTGGGCGTCGCGCAAACGCTTTTCGCCGCTCTGGTGCAAGATTACCTTCGCGCGAAAGGCATGGCCAAAAACCGACCGGAAGGCCGCATGGTTGCGCTTGTCGGCGACGCCGAATTGGATGAAGGCAACATCTTCGAAGCGCTGCTGGAAGGCTGGAAACACGGCCTGCGCAACACATGGTGGATTGTCGACTACAATCGCCAGAGCCTGGACGCCGTCGTCAGGGAGGGGCTCTGGGAGCGCTTTGTCTCACTGTTCCGCAATTTCGGCTGGGACGTGGTAATCCTCAAATACGGAACGCTTCTCGAAACGGCATTCAAAGAGCCCGGGGGCGAGGCGCTGCGTCACTGGATCGATGCCTGCCCCAATCAGCTTTATTCCGCATTGGCGTTCCAGGGCGGACCCGCCTGGCGCAGGCGATTGCTCGATGACCTCGGCGACCAGGGTCCCGTTTCCAAGCTGCTGGAAAGCCGCACGGATGAGGAGCTGGCCCGCTTGATGACCAATCTTGGAGGACATGACCTTCCATCGCTGCTTAAGGCCTTCGATGAAGCAGGCAAGCACGATCGGCCAGTCTGCTTTTTGGCCTACACGATCAAGGGCTTCGGTCTGCCCCTGGCCGGCCACAAGGACAACCATGCCGGATTGATGACGTCGGCGCAGATCGAGGAGTTGCGCGCCAGGCTGGGGGTACGCCCCGGACGGGAATGGGACGCCTTTGAAGGCCTTGCCGTTCCGGCCCGGCAGTTGAAGGAATTCGTCGCGGCTGCCCCTTTCAACGCCGAGGGTCCCCGCCGCTATGACGCGGCAAAGGTCCGTGTGCCCGCGGCGCTTGCAGCGCCCTCCCAGTCGGTTATTTCGACGCAGCAGGGATTCGGACTGCTCCTCAATGAGATTGCCAGGCACGATACCGAACTCGCGCAAAGGATCGTGACCACCTCGCCCGACGTTACGGTCTCCACCAATCTTGGCCCTTGGGTTAACCGCCGCGGTCTTTTCGCCAGGCAGGAAGCCGTCGATCTGTTCAGGAAAGAACGCATACCGTCGACCTTCAGTTGGGACTTCTCCCCTAAGGGCCAGCACCTGGAACTCGGCATTGCCGAGATGAACCTGTTCCTTACGTTATCGGCGTTCGGACTTTCCCATTCTCTGTTCGGGGAAAGGCTGTTGCCGATCGGGACCCTGTACGATCCGTTCATCGAGCGCGGGCTGGATGCGCTGAACTATGCCTGCTACCAGGATGCACGCTTCATTATCGCTGCCACTCCTTCAGGCATAAGTCTCGCGCCGGAAGGCGGCGCCCATCAATCGATCGCCACGCCATTGATAGGCATGGCACAGGATGGGCTTGCCAGTTTCGAGCCAGCCTTTGTCGATGAACTTGCAACCATCTTGCGCTTTTCATTCGAGCATTTGCAGCGTCATGGCGACAGCCACCCCGATCCAGAGACATGGCTCAGCGACGCCCAGGGCGGATCGGTCTATTTGAGGCTATCGACACGTCCGATCGAGCAGCCCGGACGCGCCGTCGACCAAGCCTTGGCCGACGCCATGCTGAGTGGGGGCTATTGGATGCGCAAGCCAGGGCCAAACGCCGAAGTGGTCGTTGCTTACACCGGAGCCGTGGCGCCTGAAGCGTTCCAGGCAGTCGGACTGATTGCAGAGGATCGGCGCGACGTTGGCCTGCTGGCCGTTACCTCCGCTGACCGCTTGAACTCAGGCTGGATCGCGGCGCAACGGGCAAGGGAGCATGGTCTCGCTCACGCGCAAAGCCATGTCGAGCGACTGCTGGCAGACATTTCCTCTCACTGTGCCCTGGTCACGGTTCTGGATGGGCATCCGGCGACGCTTGCCTGGCTGGGCTCGGTCCAAGGTCACAGGACGCGCTCTCTTGGGGTGCAACATTTCGGCCAGACCGGCACCATAGCGGATCTTTACCGGCACTATGGCATCGACGCCCAAAGCATAGTCCGCGCCGCCCAGGCAATGTCTCCGGGAAAGCCCATCAGGCATCTGCGGGCAGCCAGCTGACCTGCCCTGCACTACCCACCAAAATGACAGCCTAGCGCTCACGCTCGCTGCCTTCCCGGTCGGCCTTTTGTTCGAGCTCCCGTTGCAGGTCCTGCAGGCGCGCAACCCGTTGTGCGGAGGGATCGGGCTGAGAAGTTTTCTGCTCGCCCCTCACAGGCTCGCCTGCCCGATTTGGCCGCTCCGTGACATTCCTTGCGGCCCGCGTCTGCATCGCGGGCAAAATACCGGGTGCCGGCTCGCCTTCGCTTTCGGGTCGGTCTCCGCGCTTGGCTCTGCCGCCCTGCTCGGCCGTTGCGCCCGGCGCAGTCGATGCAGCCTGCGCGGACTTGCTGACCGGTCTCTCTCCGGCTCTGGAAGCGGGCGTCGCCGGTCCGGCTGGTTCCAAGCCACTGCCCTTGGCGTCCCGGTCGCGAGTCTGCTTACCTGATCGCTCCTGCGCCCGCGTCGCCTCCGCGGCATCGCGGTCGTGGACCGCCGATCCGCGGGTGGGTTCTGGTGCCGGGTAGGCGCCGCCAGCATGCTGGCGCTCTGAAAGCTCAAGGTACTCGCGTCGGATGTCTATCACCTCGCGCGCGGCCGCGGCGATCGCGAGGAAGTCTTTTCGTTCCCCGGGCTGGATGGAAGCGGCTACGTCGACCAGCATCGCCTCGACGCGGCTGCGGTAGGCCTCGAATTCAGGACGTGTCATTGTGTGCATGGGAGTATCGTGACCTCCGATCAGTTCTCTCAGGGCAGTCATATTGGCTCTAAGGTCTACGCTTCCACCGACGAGATCAAGCCGGCCCGGGTCAATTTGACATTCGTTTGCGGCTCTCTCTATCCGCCGGATCTGATGCTTGGCAAAGGCAGCGACCCTGCTGTCGCCACTGCTCAGAGAGATCGTTCGCCACGTCTTGACCGCTTGCGCGACATAGCGTGCACTGCGCCCGGTCCTGGCAGCGTGCCACTGGTTCATGCGCTTGGCGGCGTAGCGGCGCTGGGCGGCTTCGCTTGTACCCTCATGCTCGGTCCTGCCCGAATAGCCGACCGGCCTGACCTGCGCGCGCGAGTATGAAGGAGCGCTGGCAAACTCTCGACGGTCGGTGAGCTCCATGGCAATTCCGCGCATTCGGGCTTTTTCGGCCATGGATGAACGCCACTGCCGGAATACCTGCGGACTGGTCTCGATGCGCGCTCCCGTTTCGGAGCGCATGGTGACGATTGCATGGACATGGACGTGCGGGCGCTTGCCGCCCTGCCGCACATCTTTCGGATCATCGGCCGGATCGTGCAGGACAAAAATATAGCGATGCGACGTAAATTGCTCGCCGAGGAAGTCCCGCACAGCCGCATTGAACGACGCCACATCTGTGCCTGCGCGCGCCGAAACCAGCAGATGCATCACATCCCTGCCCCTGCGGCTGTGGAGTTGGCTGCGCCATTGCTTGTGGACGAGATCGCCGGCCTGCTCGACGGTGCCGATCGCGCGACCTCCTTCGTCATGCACTTTACCTGGGTGATCTTGCACCAATGCGCGAATGCGGGCCGCAGCAAACTCGACGCCATTGCCATGCGAATGGAACTGGAAACGCGCCGCCATCCCGTTCCCGGCCTGACTTTCCTCGAACCTGCTTTGGACGATCGACGCTGCCTTGGCATCGCCGGTCAGACGCTCTCCCTGTGGGTCTCGCAGCACCAGCACTCCGCGAATCTCGGCTTCGTCATCACCCTTGCGCTCCACCGCATACACGAACCGGCGCTCTGCGAACCCGGCCCGCAACACCCCGCGGCAGACCTCCTCGGTGCTCCCGGCTTCCGAAAGAGCACCGGTCAGCCTGACGCTGAACGTGGCAACGTCCCGGCTCGGCGCGCGATTGTCGAGGAGATGGTCCCATGCGGCCGGCACTTTCGAGAGCGGTATTTTTCCCGAAATCCGCTCACCTTTCTCGTTCTCCACCGGCAGCTCGCCGTTGCGTGAGACATAGTTCATCATCGCCCCCGCGCGCGCAGCGCCGCCATAAGAGGCGAGCTTGACGACCGCCGCCTGACTTCCGCGCGCGAGCGCTGCAAAACGAGTGGGCATCGGCCGGCCCGCATCGCCGACGCTGTTGCGATGCGGGCCGCGAACAAATCCACCACGAGCAGGCTGTCGCTCGTCAGCCTGGCTGTCTTCGAGCAGCGATGCCCCTGCCCTCCGCGGCCATTCCCAGGCCGGCTCTTCATGCCCTCCCCGCTGCAGGTCGTGGAGCAGCGCTGCTCGGCGCCTTTCCCAATCCCGCTCAAAGGCGCCCAGAAAGAACTCCATCAGCTGCTTTCGCCCCGCCTTGCTGCCCCTGCCCTCTTGGTCATCTGGGCGAGTTCGCCCGCTACCGTCATGGCAACCGCGCGAGCATCGTCGACGGAAGCGGCCAGATGCAAGCCCACGTCCGATCCTCCCGCGTTGAGCGCGCGAACGGCATGACTGAGGTTTTTGCCTATGTCGACAAGATCCCTGGCAAGCAGCTGCAAGATCGCGCGATCGGTCTCGCTCAGGAACGGCCGCACCCCGGCGCCCTCGAGCGCCAGCGATCGCAGAAACGCCGAAACCGTCATTCCGGCCGCGTTGGCCGCCGCGGCGACAGCCGCATGTTCCTCGCCCGACATGCGGGTCCGCACCACCTTGTGCTTTCCCGACGCCGAGCGCCGCGCTCGAGTTTGTCCGCCGTCCATTGCTGATCCCGGGACTTCCCGCCGCCGCAGGCGGCGGATCGAGGGCCTGTCCCTCGATCGCTGGAAAAATGTACCACATTTTTCCGTATCCTGCCAAGTCAATTTGACCGTCAATATCGCCAATAGCGCCCTGTTGTCGATTTTTGTCTAGTCATAAAAGCTATGATTTTATAGGATCGTGGAGTTCTGTTTTCACACCGCTCCATGCCGCTACAGAGATGGAGTCGTGTGTGCGTTGAGACACATTTCTGAAGAAAGGCACAGCTATGCCCATCGTGATTTCGGCCATCAACGGCAAGGGCGGTGCGGGCAAGACAACAGCGCTGATGAATATCGGCGGCGAATACGCCTTGCGCGGCCTAACGGTCGCGATGATCGATATGGATGCCCGCAGCAACCTGACCAAGTGGTGGAGCGACTGCCATGAGAAGCGATCACAGCCCGAGGGGATTAGCGTGTTTGGCCACAAGACAACCAGGTCGCTCGCTCAATTCATGGAGCGGCATGCGCATCGCTTTGACTATGTGCTTGTTGATACGCCCGGACAGGATAGCGCGAGCTTCGACCCCGTGATTGGCTGGTCGGATCTGGTGATCTCTCCGATACAGCCGTCCAAGCGCGAGGTCCTTGGCGCCATCGAGTGTTTCGAGTCGGTCGTCAGGGTCAACGAGGACCGTGCTCACGCGTGTCGTCACGGGGTCTTGAAGACCCGCATATCGCTGACTGTCCGGCAAACGGAACTCTACCGCAAGATTCGCCCGATCGTTGAGGACAAGGTCGGGACCTACCTGTTCAGGACCGAGGTGATGGAGAGGAATGTCTACAAGGATATTCAAAACGGGACGGGTACTCTGCAGATGCAGGAAGTGACCGAGGCGGTTGCCAAGGCAAGGCGCGAGACACGGGAAATCGTGGCCGAAATCGACGCCCTGTTCGGTCTGGGCGCCGGGGAGACGCGCCGATGAGCCGCAAGGAAGCTCTTTCGCTAGAAGAATTCGCCACGGCTCCTCGCAAGGCTCCGGCGGTTCCCGCAGGGGAACCGTCGCCCCGGGCCGCCGGCGGCATTGATGATGGGGGCGCGGATGAAACCAAGGGCGGCTATGACCAGGCGCTTGAGGCCCGCAAGGCTTTGAGGCGCACGAAGCGAGCGCGGGTGAAGGGAGAGACTTGCTTTGTCAACGTGCATCTCGATCGACCGACCAAACGCCGCCTTAAGCTCGCCTCCTTCAACACTGATACGTCCATGCAGGTGATCATGGAAAACGCAATTGTGAAATATCTGGATGAGCTCGGCCTGTGATCCTCAAAACGCCACCTTCCAACCGATGGCTGGATTAGACGTTTGATCGGAAGCCACTTCGCCTGTTAGGTGTCGAATTGATCCTGATTTGGCAGATTTGGCGCAAATGAGGGACAGAAGGCATGTCACGTCGATGTGCCCGGGGGATTGGGAGTGGGCCACAAGCCGTAGCCGATGGCACTCAAGGATGTTCACAAATACATTGCCGAGCACGGGCTCGTCGAAACCGAAGATGCTGAATCCGAAAAGCCGGTCTACAGAAAGCCGGGGTTCGAAGGCATTCGAAGTTTTGGCGAAATGGAACTGGCTTTCAGTCACTTCATCCGCGAACGCCGCGATGAAAGGCGCCTCAATCGGGCCCAGATGGGAACCATGGTTGGACTCCATGAGACGATCTTTGCGCGCTATGAACGGGCCTTTTCGAAGCTTCACGCCACGCGCCTGATTCACATCTGCGAAATACTGGATTGTTCACCGATCGAAATGATCCACGCTGCGGCGCCGCATTTTTTCGGGGAAAGCCGCAAGGAGGCGGACGACAAGCTGAAGCTGATCCTGCGCGTGCTGGATATGCCTGCATCGTCGGCAGCCAGTCTTTTGACTCTGGTGAACGGGCTGATCGGCGAGCGCCAAGACGGCCTCTAGCCTGGTCTGGTCGAACTTTAGCGTCGGCTGCCCGGTAACGCCTCGCTGCACGGGGCTGGCCGGCTGCGGCGGCACGCCGGCCAGCCCCGCAAGCTCGACGCGGATGCATCAGGTTCGTGAATCGATGGCGCTCCATTGATTCAAAAAACGCGTTGGACGCTGCGGGCTGCACGCGGATTATGCACCGCATGACACAGACTGCCTGCCCCCAGTTCCTGCGCCGCATTGACCCCTCTCGCAATATGGCGCGCTATTATGCCTTGTCATTGCAGCCGACGCTGTTCGGCGAGGTGTCGCTTGTGCGGCATTGGGGTCGCATTGGCACGCGCGGCCGCCAGAAGGTGGATGTTTTTGACGACGATAAATTGGCCTCCTTGGCGCTGGCCCGGCTTGCAACGCGAAAAACCAGGCGCGGCTACGCCCGAGCGGACCGATAAGGCGCCAATGGCGCCCGCCAATTTTCGCCGCAGGCACGGCGCGCTTTCTGCCGGCTGTTAGAACCCCGCCCGGGCTTGGCCGGGCGGGGCACTCGCAGGCTGCTTAGTCACCGTTGCGGCGATTGGGCCGTGACCAGATGAGGCTGTATCCGTCGCCTTCCTCGTCGTCGAAGAGGTTGGCGTAGATGGGTGCGTTGAAGCTCGGGTCATCCAGCTTGAGGCCGAGATAGTCGCGGCCTTCGTTCGAGCGCTTGGACCAGGCGGCCCCGATTTCTGCCCGGCCGACAAGAACCCGATGGCTCGGCGCGTTCTCGCCGCTGGTTCGCGCATCCGGGACGATCCGGACATTTTTGGTCTGAACGCTGAGGGTGAGTATCTCGCCGGTGAACTCGTTTGCGCCGGTCTTCTTGAAGCTACCGATGGTTGCCATTGAAAGTCTCCTTCATCTTTCTTTCGACCCGCACCATTGCGGCCTCGACGGTGATCGGCCAGCTGGTGGCGATCGCCGACGCACCCGCAGGGCTTGGACAGCAAAGGAGAGACTTTCTTGGCTCCGCGAGGAATGGCGGCGAAGCCGGCAGGGGAAGAAAGTCTTGACGGCGCTGTTGCGTCATAGGCGATCGAGGCGCAGCCGTCCTCCAGCCAGATCTCCACCGAAGAGGACACATGGAGCGTGAGCGCGAAGAAGAAGGGAGGAAGCAAAGGGCAACGTCTTGGCTGCTGGCAAGCCGCGCGAAAGCTGCCGGAGCATGCTGTCGACCGCGAACGGACAACGAAGCCAAATATGACGGCCCGCCTGGCAAACCTCGCGCTGTGCGGTCGACCACGAAACTTCGACCCGTTGGCCGGCAAAATTCTCTGGCACGTCGAGCCCCTCGCCAATGTGCGGCGCTCATCGCGTGCTCGATGCGATCACATACCCGCTACAGGAGCGCTAGAGGAGGGGCAGCGCACTGACAGAGCAGCGGCGCCAACGAGCATGCTGGAGCGCACGGCGCCTTCCTGTGAAGGAGAGCCGGAGCTCGACAGAGCTCTGGCCGCCGCTCGAAGCGCGCCGTCTTTACCGCTTTTGCGCCATCATGGCCTGGTGAGAGCGCACAGACAGGTTCGGCTCAGTTCGAAGCCTTGCGGCGTTCGATGGCCCTGTCCAGCCGTTTCGCCAACTCGAGCATGCGGGCAGGCACAGCCTCTTCTTTCAGTGCGAGCAACGCGGAACGCATGGCGCGAGCAATCGCTGCCGCCTCCAGCTCCTTCGAACGCAGCCCTTCCGGGGTTCTTCTGGCCAACGATCGCGCCCTTAACATGTGTTAAACTCTTGCCACTAACCGGCTGCTTCACAAAAGGTTCCAGCCCTGGCTGCGCATGACAGGAAAGTTGGCGCCGCCCGCAGCCAAAAATGCCATTTGATGGCTGGCATCTGTTGCTACTGGATTTCTCTCGCGAGCGCTGAGCGGCGTTGCCACGTCGATAACTTCAGCTGACGATTGCGTCCTGCAGTATTTTTTGCCTGTTTGCGAGGCATCAGCCCGGACAGATCAAGCGGGACGGTCGGCCTGCAAGTGCCCAAAGACGCAGGGGGGCCGATCAGGCCAGCGTTTGCTGCTTGCGACGGTCCGCCCTGCGCGCCGCGCCAGGCATGAGACGCCGGATCCCGTGGATTGGAACTTACCTCGTCACAGCGCATTGATTTGCCTGAATAATTGAATCTCGCGCCTTTGCACAGCAGACACTCAGCAGCACGGAAGGGATATGGCGGCATGGCCCCGCCGCGCCGTTGCGAGCGGCGATCGCCGCAATCCCACGCCGCAAAGCGCGCAAGATCAGATCGGACAGGAGGATGAGGTGAGATCCCTCGAGGGAGCCAGGATTCTCATAGTTGAAGACGAATTCTTCATCGCCGACGATATCGCGCGTTACTTTGCCGGGCTTGGGGCCGAGATTCTCGGTCCGGTCTCCAGTGTGGCCGGGGCACGGCCATTTGCCGAGCGCGCCGATGCGGCCGTGCTCGACATCAATTTGAATGGCACCTACGTGTTTGCGATCGCCGACCGCCTGGTTGAGCGAGGCATTCCTTTTGTCTTCTTCAGTGGATATGAGAGAAATATTATCCCGCCTCGGCTCGAGCACATTGCCAGCCTTTTGAAGCCCGCGGGCCGCGAGGAGATCAAGGTCGCTCTCTTTCCCGACGCGAGCAAGCAGGACCGGTCCAGCGATGATGCGCTCGGTGTGGTGGACCTGCTGCCTAAGCTCCGGCTAGCTGCGCGCCTGATGCTGACGGACGCCGGGGCGGCCGACCGGCTTGTCGAGAAGACGCTTGAAATAGCCATCACCGAAATTTCGGATCGTTGCGACGATCTATCCACGGAGCAATGGCTGAATTTGCTGCTCAAGCGGCTCTTCCATGGGGGCGCGCATCTGCTCAACTGACCGGATTGCTTGATCCAACGCGCGGAGCATTGCGACACGCAGGCTTTGCAAGCCAATTGGACGAGCTGACCTGTAGCAAGAAATGTGCGAAATGGCATTGCCCGGATGGACGAGGAGGAAGCGAAGGAGATCGAAACAGAGGCGCTCGGCCAGCAGCAGACGGACAATGGGGCAGGCGCAGGGGACTTGATTGCTAGGATCTGTTCGCGAAGGCTGGTGGGTTTAGATGATCCGGGTCGCTACCTTCAACGTCAATGGCGTCAATGGCCGTCTGCCGGTGCTTATCAGATGGCTGCGGGAAACCAGCTATGACGTTGTCTGCCTGCAGGAACTGAAGACGTCGGACGACAAGTTCCCCGCCGATGCGCTCAGAGACGCCGGCTACGGCGCGATATGGCACGGTCAGAAGTCCTACAACGGCGTGGCGATCCTCGCCCGAGGAGGAGAGCCAAGGGAACGTCGACGCGGTTTGCCGGGCGATCCCGACGATACCCACAGCCGCTATATAGAGGCCGACGTGAACGGACTTGTCATCGGCTGCCTCTATCTTCCCAATGGAAACCCCGCGCCGGGGCCAAAATTCGACTACAAGCTGCGGTGGTTCGATCGTCTGATCAGCTACGGCCGGACCTTGCTCGAGGCCAAAGCGCCGATCGTCCTCTGCGGCGACTACAATGTAGTTCCCACCCCGATCGACGCTGCCGTCCCTGGACGCTGGTTGGGTGACGCGGTTTATTTCCCTGAAAGCCGGCGGACCTACGCCGCCATGCTCGATGACGGCTGGATCGATGCAGTGCGGCAGGTCCATCCGCAAAAGGGCGTCTATACCTACTGGAACTTCTCTTTCAGGGGCGGTTACGACCGGACTTCCGGTCTTCGAATGGATCACCTGCTGATAAGCCCGGTGGTTTCGGGCCGGCTCCGCAACGCCGGCGTCGATGTCGAGACACGTGGGTGGGAGAAGCCGAGCGACCATGCGCCGGCCTGGATCGAACTCGATCGACTGTGAGCCGACCCTTTGCTTCATATGCATTGCAAACGGGGCCTAGGCGCACCGAACCGGGCGGCAATGGCTCCAAGAAGCCGGAGATAACAGGGGCCTTGTCGATCGCCCCGGTCGCAAGCAGAACGCAAGAAGCGCCCCAGATATACAGCCGGGCACAAAGGGCCGGCCGGACCACCGCCCACTACTGCTACTTACCACCAGTCATGGTTTGGATCTGCGCTGAAGACCTTGTTCCATGGTCGGAACAATCAACTCGGCCCGTGGTTCGGGCGGCCTAGTCGCAATCATGCGGCAGGAGAAGGCATCATGATCAAAGTTCTTGCAGTAGCAATTCTATCGCTGGGCCTGGCCACCGGCGCAATGGCTCAAACTTCGGGAGGGAGTGGAAACAACAGCAACGCAAATGCGGGCAACTCCAACAACGGCTCCAATTCTGCCAATACGGCAGGAACAGTCACCACCGGCGATCAGTCGGGTGCCGTCGACAAGTGCAAAACCGGTGCGAATGGCAAGACTACGACCACAGATCCCGCGACCACCAAGCAGGAAGCCAAGAACTGCAACTGAGCGCGTCGGCTCGGCGCTATGATTTCGGCGGCGGCCGTGGTTTCGCCGTCGGCCGTGTTGTGTTGGCCTGCCGCTGTCCTGCCCAGCGCCCTGCTGCTGAAACGGGACTGGCCAATGGACAAACAGGCTGATCGGCGACACCGATCAGCCGCTTCGGCACGGCACTCGCCGGAAAGCCGGGTATTTTAGCATATGGTAAGGAACCGTTGCACCGCTCGGGAGTTTGGCACAGCTTTTCGCGAGAAGAGGTCATCGTGCGGGGTCGAGCTTCGGTTAAGGCGGCGCTTTGCGCCGAGGTTGCTGATATGCGAACCAGGATCAGCATCCTCCACGGGGAACTACTGGCGATACCCAAGTCCGCTGTCGGCGCTTTGCGCCTCGGCTACGAGTTGAGTGCTCACAAAGCGCGCTTGGCTCTTTTGGAAAAGGTGCTTGCAGAATACCCTGTCGGTTCAGCTACAGGCGAAAGCAGGACGGCGGACCCGCGATGGGTAAGCGAAAGCCATCTGCCGATCACCCAGCCCTCGCCGGCTGACAGAACGCGATAGACACTGTGCGCCGATGCGCGGCAAAAAGGCTCCTTCACAGGGCCCCCCGAACCCGCGCTCCAGCACAACCGCATGCGCACGCCTCACCCACGGGCTCAGTCTCCGCGTAGCTGGACCCGTCACTTCGTCATTCCCGCCTCTTGACCTTTCGCGATTTCCGACCAGCACCGAAATGTTGTGACTGTGCTTTTTGAGCAGTTCGCGCACTTGTTTCTCGACAACGCCGTTCGCAAGGGCGAAAATGAAGTTCATACGCCTCAGAGCGGCCGCCATATTTCGTGGCTGCATTTAGGTTGGCGACGCGGTCGCAGTTGGCGCGCGCCTGACAGTGCAGCCGATACTCCCTTAAGATCGGTCGTTGCCGATTACCTGACCAAGACGCCACTTGCGTGGAGCGGTTTGCGCTGAGGGCATTTGTGCTTTGGCCCGGCATCACTCGCGACCAGGCCGACTGCTCTCGCAAACCGGCACCATCAACGATTGTCCGTAGCGGGCCCAAAGCTGTTCGCATTGCCCCAATCTCAGGCTTGTCGATTGGGGCTCGCCATAGATGACGACTGCGGAACGAACATCGTAGCCCAAGATCGATGCATTCGCGATAAAATGGATTGCCTCTCCCAGCCGCCCAACATCGATGGCCGTGTCCTGCTTGTTCACTTGATCAAACACCCCGAAAATTCGCGCCTCTTGATCTCGCGACGCCAGCACAGAAGCCATTGCCTCTTCACTCATCGGCCGCATCAATAACAACCGGGCTCCGGCTTAAGCTGCCGCGCGGCGCCACCTTGCCCTCCCCTGCAGGCAAACTGTCCTGGGCTCGTCTTCATTCCCCCCGTGGTCCCATGCAGGATAATTGGAAATGCAAGGCGAGCGTTGCACGACCCTAAGCCGCATATCAGACTCCACTAAAATAGCACCCAACAAGGCCGAAGAGGCTTTGTTCCTTGGCTGCTACTCGGAGCCTCGGTGGAGTTCTAAAGCTTGAGCTTTGCTCGCAACGCGTCGATGCGCTTGGAAGCCTCTGCCTTGCTGAGATCTTCCTGGAATTGTTGCGCGTCGCCGGCTTGTTCGCTCAGGGTTTTCAAATACGAAGCTTGAGAGGGCGTCATCGGGTCGTCACCACTGACCCATTCGTCGGGGTCTTTGCCGACGTTGTCATTTCCACTCGCCTTCGCAATGCCTGGCTCTTTCATGGCGCACGCTCCCTTTGCAGCACAGGAAATGTGTTGGTCCCCTTTTGTTCCCTTCCGGTAGAGGCGATTACCTGGTTGACCAACCCAAAGTGAATTAGGAACAGGTGCCGACGGGCCGGGCCTCAAAGGACTGGCGAAGTACGCTATACGCGGGTATGATTCACCCTTGTGCGGGGAATGGTTTTCGCCCCCGCCTTGCGCGGGGCAACAATGGCGAAAAATGGACTATCTGCGTTCGACGCCGACATTCTGCGGACGACCTTCCATAAGGCAGTCATAGAAGAGAACATTCCAAAGCGTCAGTGGCGAGAATTTGCCGCGCAGCTGATAGCGACATACACCGGCTGTCCGACCATCCATCCCAAACTGGTGGAGTGGATTGTGCGGAGTGAAGGCCACGACCGCCCAACAGATTCACACATGTAATTTCGCCTTTCGCAGTCACGGCCTATAAATTGTTTGGTGCAAATCCTGCCTATCTACCGAGAGCCCGACAACATCTGCGTTGTGGATGATGGCGAGAATTGGCACGTCCTCATCATCGAGGATGGCAACGAGACCGCCCGAACGTTTTCCCTCATGCTGCACGCAATGGCCTACGCGGAGCGCCAACGCCTTCGGCTAGGGCTGGAAAAGTACGACCGGGTATAGGGCGCCCATGCGACGCTTTTTCTTCGACATTACGGATACAGGTGAAGTCTATCACGACGCACGCGGGGCCACGCTTCCGGGCAGCGCATCGGCAAAGGAACGGGCATTCGATATCGTTCGCAAACTCATGACAGGGCCGCTTCGCACGGAACACTGCGATCTGGGGTGCACAGTCCGCGATGTGGACGGCAATCAGCTCATGCAGATCAGAATTGCATTTGGCATGCCAGAAACGACCAACGATCCAAACCTGGCCGATGCCGTTTGATGTTAAAAGGCCCCAGTGCTTGGGTCTGCACCGGGGCCTTAAGGCATGTACGAGCTACACCAGCATGTCCGTTTATGAGACTGCTCTAATATCGTGAATGAATGGTGAATCACAAAGCCCCACGATCCTTTCGAATCGTGAGGCTTTGATTTTTGACTCGCGTCTCCAGCAGGGTTTACCCCCACAGTAGCCGGCGACTCGGGCAAGCCCGGTGATGTAGCCACTGACTAGCCGCGTCCCGGTCCGGCCAGGGCCTTAAAGGTGAGCCTCTGCGAGGCAGCATGGCCTCCTCCCTGGCCTGATTTTGCTATCGTGCCTCTTTCTTCGGTCCCGACCGGCTCGCTCTCTTGCTCGAGCTGGTGCTCCACGCTCTCGCGCGCCCCCTCAACAGGATCTTGGTCGGCATGACTGTCGCGCCGAAATTCCGCCTAACCTTCGGTATTGTTTCCGCCTGACTGCATTTTGTCGGGATCGGTTCGTTTCAGGCTCATCGGTTTTCATCCTGTGCTTTCCACGCGGCGTGCCCAGCAGCCGCTCATGGCGAGAGCAGCGGTCTGCAATGCTCACGGCCTTCAAACCAGATGGCCGAGTCTTTGTCCCAGCCTCTTGCCTGCTACCCCTTCGTCGGCCGGCTGACTACAACCCCTTCGGGCAAGCCGGAGGTCAGCGAGGAAGAGGTCACCCGCGAATGGTTTTCGTTGATACGGGAGGTGCAGCCTGAGGAAAGGAAAAGGCGCGATCCAGCTGATGATCGGCAATAGACCGAAAGCAACCGCGGCCCGAACTGAACGGCCTGTGCGGGTCAAAAGGCGCGGCGGGAACTTGGCGCCCGGTGCATTCTGCCAAAATGCGGAATCGTCATTTCGAACGGGAACAATGCCTGGTTGGGTTTGTTCGGTCGCACTTATCCAGCAAGGAGCATGGGACCATGAACATGCGGATACTTTGTGCACCGCTGGCCGTCGCGACGATCCTGGGGCTCGGTTTGCCCGCCTTCGGCGCCGACGACGCGCAAAGTTTTGTCGACAAAGCCGCCGTCGGTGGATTGTTTGAAGTCGATTCGAGCAAGATCGCCCAGGACAACGCCAAGGACCAGCAGGTCCGGGATTTTGCCCAGAAGATGATCGCCGATCACGGCGCGGCAAATGCCAAGCTGGAGACCATTGCCGGGGAGCAGAAACTGAAGGTGCCGGCTGAACCCGATGCCGCGCACAAGGCGGAACTGGACAAGCTACGCACGACAACGCAGGACTTCGACCAGCCCTATGTCGAGATGCAGCGCAGGGCGCATGCCGATGCGGTGAACCTCTTCCAGTCTTACGCCAAGGAGGGCGACAATGCGAGCTTGAAGGCGTTCGCGGCGCAGACCCTGCCGACGCTCAAGATGCATCGGGACATGATCGAGAGGATTGCCGCGGCGAGGGGTGCCAAGCCGGCAGCGGCTGACACAGGCATGCCCGCCGTGAAAACGGCGTCGACGCCCAAACCGCCTGCCCCGGTTCCGGGTGCCAACAGTTTTACCGAAGGCCAGGCCAAGAGCCGTATCGAGGATGCCGGCTATACGGACGTATCCTCTCTCTCCAAGGACGACCAGGGCATCTGGCGCGGCCAGGCGAAGAGGGACGGGAAGAACACCTCCGTCTCGCTCGACTACCAAGGCAATATCTTTTCCGGCCAGCAATAACTCAGATCCAAGGAGTCACCGGGATGCAAACGATCACCGCACTGTTCGACGACCGTGACGACGCCTCCGATGCCGTCGGCGAGCTCGAATCCATGGGCGTGCCGACGTCCGACATCAGCGTCGTTGCCGGCAATGCAAATGATCGGCACGAAAACACGCTTTCGCCGGCTGGCGAGAACGCCGCAGCCGGCGCCGGCATCGGTGCCGTCGTGGGCGGAGCCGGCGGCTTGATGACTGGATTGGGTACGATAGCGATTCCAGGTCTCGGCCCAATCGTGGCGGCCGGATGGCTGGCAGCAACGGCGGCAGGAGCAGTTGCCGGGGCGGTCGTCGGCGGCGTGGCCGGCGGTATCGTCGGTGCACTGACCGAGGCCGGTGTGCCCGAGAAAGACGCCCATGTCTACGCCGAAGGTGTGCGGCGCGGCGGCACGCTGGTCACCGCGCGCGTCGAGGATGACCTCGCTTCCAAGGCGCGGGAAATCCTCCACCGCCCCAATTCCGTCGACATCGCTGAACGGCGCGGCGAATATGAAGCCGGCGGATGGGCCGCCTTCAACCCGACTGCTGGCGACTATATCGAGGACATCAAGCGCGACACCGTGCGGCGCAGCGACCTGTGATTCCGGCAGCTTGGCCGCCGTGCGGCCGGCTGCCGCCTGAACTGCCAGGAAGGCGCCCCGGATGAAGCGAGTGCTGCTGCCACTGCTGTTAACTGCTGCGGTTCTCTTGGCCTGTTACGCGGCCTTCCTCTATATTGACAAAGGCTGGCCCACATCGCCAGTGAAGCGGGCACCGGAACAGAACCAGGGCGGCAACGCACCTCAGGACACATCGCCGGCGGCGGGCGTCCACAAGAATGCGCAAGACAGCAACAAAATGCCGGGCAACCAGTGAATGGCTGGCTGCACTGGAGGGGGTGCAGAAGGGCTGATATCTCGCCCTTAAACTTCGCCGCAGACGGCGAGCCCGCTCACAATTTGACGGCGCTTTCCCTGGTCCAGAGACGGAGCTTGCGACAGGCTTCGATGAACGGCTGAACCGAACCGGCCGACTCAAGTGCGATGAGACCCTCATCCGCATCGGCTGCCACACCGGCGCTCGCAAGAAGCGGCTCGGCGCCGGCCACGAAACCGATGAACTTCAGATGCGCAAAGGCATCCGACACGAAGTCCTTCGCTGCCGTCTCCTTGGCAAGCACCTCGGCGCTCTCTTCCGAGACAAGCAGCACGACCGCATCGAAGAGCACCGAAGGCCCGCCATCGATCATGTGATTGGCCTCGATATGATCGCCGTCGCTGCCTTTCACGCCGCCAACGCGCCGCGCGATGATCTCGACGGTCGTGCCTTCCGCCTTCGCCGCCTGTCGCAGTTTCTTGAGCAGGCCGGCATCGGCGCCTTCGCCGACGAGCACGCCGATCTTTCGGCCCTTGAAGCTGTTGGGGCCGTTGTTGATGATGCTGAGCGCCGGCGATGGTTCAAGGTCGTCCCGAGGCGGCATGGCAGCGTCGGCTGGATTCGGCATCGTCCTGATGCCGAGCTTATCGGCCACGGTTTGCGCCAGCGTATCGTCGATGTTGAGAAGATGGGCGACCATGCGCTCGCGGATTACCGGCGTCTCGACTTTGCTTAATTCAAAGGTCAAAGCCATGGCGATGTGGCGCTGCTCGGGCTCGGTCTGACTGTCGTAGAACTGGCGCGCCTGGCTGTAATGATCGGCAAAGCTTTCGGCTCGCAGCCGAACCTTTTGGCCCCCTTCGGCATCGGCGAACGAACGAAAGCCGCGCTGCGGCGATTCCCGCGGGCCCTGCCCCCAGGAATTCGGCTCGTAGTTGGCGCGCCCGACCGGGTTGCGCATAGCCATATGTCCGTCCTGCTGGAAGTGATGGAACGGACATTTCGGCGCGTTGATTGGAATATGCGTGAAATTCGGACTGCCGAGACGCTTAAGCTGCGTATCGAGATAGGAAAAATTCCGCCCCTGGAGCAGCGGGTCGTTGGAGAAGTCGATGCCCGGCGGTACGTTCTGCGTCATGAAAGCGACCTGCTCGGTCTCAGCGAAGAAATTGTCGGGCATCCGGTCGAGCACAAGGCGACCCACCGGCATCGGCTCGATGATCTCCTCGGGGATGATCTTGGTGGGGTCCAGGATGTCGAAATCGAAATCGTCGGCGAAGTCCTGATCGAACAGCTGCACGCAAAGCTCCCATTCGGGAAAATCGCCTGACTTGATCGCGTTCCAAAGGTCTCGACGATGAAAATCCGGGTCGGCGCCGTTGATTTTGACGGCCTCGTTCCAAACCACCGACTGCATGCCCAGCTTCGGCTTCCAGATGAATTTCACGAATATCGATTCATCGTCGGCATTCACGAAACGGAAGGTGTGGACGCCAAATCCCTGCATGAATCGGAAGGAACGCGGGATCGCCCTGTCCGACATGATCCACATGATCATGTGCATGCTTTCCGGCGTCAGGCTTATGAAATCCCAGAAATTGTCGTGCGCTGATTGGGCCTGCGGAAAGTTGCGGTCGGGTTCGGGTTTGACGGAATGGATGACGTCCGGGAATTTTATCGCGTCCTGGATAAAGAACACCGGGATGTTGTTGCCGACCAGATCCCAGTTGCCTTCCTTGGTATACAGTTTCACCGCAAAGCCGCGCACGTCACGCGCCAGATCAAAGGATCCCTTGCTACCGGCGACCGTCGAGAAGCGTACGAAGGCGGGCGTCTTTTCGCCCGGCCGTTGGAAGATGTCGGCCCTCGTGTATTTGGCAAGCGACTCATAAGTCTCGAAGAAGCCGTGCGCCCCGTAGCCGCGGGCATGGACCACCCGTTCGGGGATGCGTTCGTGGTCGAAGTGAAAGATCTTCTCGCGGAAATGAAAGTCCTCGATCAGCGTGGGGCCCCGTTCGCCGATCTTCAGAGTATTCTGGTCGTCCGAGACCGGAGTCCCAAGCGCCGTGGTCAACACTTCGGTCTCGCCTTCGGTCACCTGATGCAATTCGCCGCCATTGCCGCGGATAAGCGTTTGATCGTGGATCGCGGCAGCCGATTTGATATCGGCCGGTGTGGCTTTGCGTGGCATTCTCGTCTCCTTGGGGATCAGGTGTGGGGTGACGAGGTCGAACCGGCGACGAGACGGAATGTTCCATCGGCTGCCGTGTTCCGCCGAACGAATGACGCTATGTGTTGCCGAAGTGGTATCGCCGGCTGGCATGCGTGAGGAACATGTTGCGAACGAGAGTGACGAGCCAGGGCAGCAAGGGACGAGAAGTGTCGTAGCTGGCGGCCATTGTCAGGGCGCGGCCAAACCTCCTGAACCAAATCATACGCCTCAGAGTCGTTGCCGGTGAGGACGCGACCGTAACGCCAAAGAGCCTCGAGCTGCGGTATGACGGGTCTCCTCGTTGTGGCGTGGGTATTCGACCCCCGCCGTGGGATAACTTTTAGCTTGGTCCGTCTTGGGCGCTTCGAACCTAAGCGCCGGCTGGCGGAGCATGGCGGACCTCAAACTGCCGCTAGGCGCGTTGTCTGGGCGGCGGCAACGTGTTCTCCTGCAGTCGTTGGAAAGGTCCGGGGGCACTTGCTGTCCTGAACGCACTCAGCGCCAGGGCTGCCCTGGACGCTCCGTCCGGTGCCGCGCATGCGAAGGCGCCGGTATCCGCCGGTTTTAGCCTGTATCGATTTCGCGTGGTCAGGCTGCCGGTTTATCCGTACTCGACGGCAAAGTGGCTGAGACCTTTCCTTGCCCGTTCAACCTCTGGTGCCCACAATGGCGCCGTCCGCGACCGTGCAGGGTAGCCATAGCGGCTTGTGCTTGCCGGATCCCATCCTAGCTAGCCATAATCCGGAATGGACGAACTCTCGATTCCCACGCTCGGGCTCATTCTCCTGACGGCCTCGCTTGTCGCCATGATATCAAGGCGGCTGCGCCTTCCCTATAGCGTCGGTCTGGTAGCGGCCGGGATAGCGCTCGGCTTTGTCCCGGGCGGAACCGAGCTGCCACTGAGCCGGGACCTGATCTTCACGGTGTTTCTGCCGCCGCTGATTTTCCAGGCGGCGCTTGAGATCGAATGGCGCCATTTCCGCGTCAACCTTCCGGTAACTGCTTTGCTTGCCTTTCCGGGCGTGGCGATCGCCGCTGCGGTTGTAGCACTCGGCATGCATTGGCTGCTCGGATGGAGTTGGACTGGCGCAACCCTCTTCGGCGTGCTGATCGCGGCGACGGATCCGGTCTCGGTATTAGCCGCCTTCAAGGAGATGAAAGTGCAGCCGCGCCTCGGGCTGCTGGTCGAATCCGAAAGCCTGCTCAACGATGGAGCGGCGGCAGTCGGTTTCGCCATCCTGGTGGCGGTGGCGTCAGGCGCCAGCGCCACGCCCCTGGCCATCGCCTCTTCCTTTGTCTGGATCGTCGCGGGCGGCATCGCCATCGGAGCGGCCGTCGCAGCGGTGCTCCTTCTCATTGCGGGGCGGACCGAGGATCACCTCGTGGAGATCACTCTCACCACGATCGCGGCCTATGGATCTTTTTTGATTGCCGAGAAATTTGGGATGTCGGGCGTACTCGCGACGCTCACCGCGGGCCTGCTGGTCGGAAATGTGGGCTGGAAAGGTGCGATATCGGCCAACGCACGGAGCCACGTCCTGGCTTTCTGGGGTTATGCGGCCTTTCTTGCCAACTCGATCGTATTTATCCTGATAGGCGGCCATGAAGCGCACCAATCTCTCGGCATTTTCGCAGCCAGCTCGGCGATCGCGGTGGCGCTCGTCCTGCTTAGCAGGGTTTTAGCTATTTACCCGCTCTGTGCCCTGCTCTACCCCACCTCGTTGAAGGTCGATCCCAGATATCAGCATGTTCTTGTCTGGGGAGGCCTGCGCGGCTCGCTTGCCCTTGCCTTGGCGTTGGCACTCCCTCAACACATAGCAGAGCGCGGGGTTATCATCGTCACTGCGTTTGCCGTTGTGGCTTTCTCGATTTTTGTCCAGGGTCTTACGATGCCATGGCTCATCAAGAAGATGGGGCTGACTGCCAACAAAGCCGCGTAAGAGTGGGGCAGCCAAAAATTTGCAATCCG
The DNA here is from genome assembly GCF_006442795.2 of Mesorhizobium sp. B1-1-8. Lineage (NCBI taxonomy): Bacteria > Pseudomonadati > Pseudomonadota > Alphaproteobacteria > Hyphomicrobiales > Phyllobacteriaceae > Mesorhizobium > Mesorhizobium sp. B1-1-8. The sequence goes on along the minus strand of NZ_CP083957.1, from coordinate 125,786 downwards.
CGAAACGGCCCGGAAGTGGTCTCCCGACCAAGCCAAGAAATACCGCCGCTTACTTCGGGCTGGATTCGATGCGATCCCCGAAGCCTGCTCCCGCGTGACGGCTGGGGCCCCTTTGGGGGCTACAGATTGCTCTATTTGCGATCTTCAAAGCTCTGACGTCGGATCTACCCCAACCCGGCGAGACTTGAACGGCTGGGTTGGTCGCGAGCGTAGGTCCGCTTTCCGGATGGCCAAGGTGGATAGATAGGATGGCATGCGGACCACCTGTGCCTTAGGCTGGTAACCACGGCGCGACCGAAGACAACTACCCGAGGGTTTGACTTGCTAAGGCATAGGTCCTCAGCGAGCCGCCAGCGGCAAAATCGGCCATGCGTTTGCCCAACGACATGGTCAGCACCGTGTCGAACACCGGCATTTCAGCGTACGACAAAAAGGCTGCGAAGTCGCCACTGTCCATGTGCGTGTCGACTCTGAGGAAAGACCCCGAATGCTCGGCCACGTGCGGCCGGGCAACTGCCACCGCATCAGCATCGTTTTCAGCCACGACCGGTCCCAGGACGTGGCCGCGCCCGAACGGGCGGCAGAGCGCGAAAGCGCTAAGCTTATCGCCCCTGAAAAGACCATAGCCGGTCGAGTGCGCGAAGAGCTTTTCAATAAGCGCTGTCCGCCTCACGCCAAACCCCGCCGCGTCGAGGGCGACCGCTGCCGGAACATCGCTTGCGTCCAAAGTCCGGACGTCGCCGCGCTCTTCCGTGGGGCTACCTGCCGTTGGGACGCGGGCGATGCCCTGGCATTGATAGACAGTCCTCTCCGGATGGAAGTCGAGCGAGAGATAGAGCCGCCGTGCGGCGCGGGTTGCATTGAGGCGAAGGTCGCGCCCGGGAATGTTGTCGAAAACCCGCTTCATGAGCCACTGCGCCGCCCCGAGCGTCTGAAGCCGTGGCGAGGTGATGACCATGCCAACGGTCGCGAAGCTGGGACCGTGCCCGAACCACATCGCGGATCCCAGAACCCGGCCGATCTCATCGAGAGCCACCAAGCCTTGTCCCGTTTCGCGCAGGAATTGCCAGTCTTCTGCCCGATGCGGCCAGCCCACAGACAAGGAGAGCGCATGCAATCGGTCCAGTTCAACACCTTTGATGTCGGCGATCCGCACCGAGAAGGCATCGATTTTCAAGCTTTCGGACGGCTTCAATTCCTTGCCTCTGAAAGATTGCGTAACGGGTGACATACAACGTCCCTGCCCGCCAACGCTAAACAACCAGACCGATACGATTTGCTCGAATGACGCGTGCCAACGCAAGATTCAACTGAAACACTTCCGCTTTCGGCACGCAATCGCGAAGGAAAGCGCGCATCCTCTGCGGCAATTCTGCAGTTATGGCCGGCGCCGAACCCGGCGAACCCGAAAATACGTTGAGGGCTGGAATGGACGTCTTCGACATCCTCGACCGTCTCGTCGCCTTTCCCTCCGTCGCCGGCAAGCCGAACGGCGACGTCGCCGGCTGGATCGAGACGTATCTTCGCGAACATGGAGCAAAGGTCACGCTGCTTCCCGGGCCAGAAGGCGACCGCTCCAATCTGTTCGCGACGGTCGGTCCCGCCGATGTCCCGGGCTATGTCCTGTCCGGCCACATGGATGTCGTCCCCGCCGGCGAGCCGCAATGGAGTTCGGACCCGTTCGCCTTGCGCCGCGAGGGCGAGCGGCTCTACGGACGCGGCGCCACCGACATGAAGGGGTTTCTTGCGGCAGTGCTCGCGGCTTTGCCCGTGCTGACGAAACTGCGCCTGGCCAAGCCGATCCATGTCGCTTTCTCCTACGACGAGGAAATTGGATGCCGCGGCGTGCCGCATCTGATCGCCCGCCTTCCCGAACTTTGCGCCAAGCCGCTCGGCGTCATCGTTGGCGAGCCGAGCGGCATGCGCCCAGTGCGCGGCCACAAGGGGAAGGCGGCGGCACGTGTAACCATCTATGGATGTTCCGGCCATTCCTCGCGACCCGATCTCGGGCGCAATGCCGTCCACGCCATGGCCGAAACGCTGAGTGCGATCGTGCGCGAGGCTGAGAGGCTGACGCGCGGGCCGTTCGACGCTGCCTTCGAGCCGCCCTACTCCTCGCTGCAGGCTGGCGTGATCGGGGGCGGGCAATCGGTCAACATCATTCCCGACACCTGCACGCTGGACCTGGAGGCGCGCGCAATACCCGGCGTCGACCCGGCCAGCCTGCTTGCTCCGGTCAGGGCGAAGGCGGAGGCCTGTGGGGCCGACGGCTTTCGGGTCGAATGGACGCCGCTCAGTGCCTACCCAGCGCTGTCGCTGCCACAGGACGCGCCACTGGCAGCGCTGCTCAGCGAGCTGACCGGCGAAACGCCGCTGGCCGCCGTCAGCTACGGCACGGAGGCCGGGCTTTACCAGGCCGCGGGGCTGGACGCGATCATCTGCGGCCCCGGCGACATCGGCCGCGCCCACAAGCCGAACGAATACATCCTCGCCAGCGAGCTCACCGCCTGCCAACGGATGATCGAAGCGCTGGGCGCGCACTGCGCGGTTTGACGGAGCGGCCAGAATGACCTTCCTGTTCAATTCCGATGCGCGCCGCGGCGCAGTTTTCGCGGAGGCGTTCGCCAAAGAACTGCCGGATCTCCCGTTCGCCATGGACGCCGCGACAGTTGATCCCGATAGGGTGCGCTATCTGATCACCTGGGCCGTGCCGGAAAACCTTGCCCGCTACGGGAACCTGGAAATCCTGTTCTCGCTAGGCGCCGGCGTCGATCAGTTCCGCTTCGATGCGGTGCCTGCGAACGTGAAGGTCGTGCGCATGATCGAGGAAGGCATCGTGCGCATGATGCAGGAATATGTGACGCTTGCCGTGCTTGCGCTTCACCGCAACCTGCCGGCCTATCTGGCGCAGCAGCGCGCCGGCGAGTGGTGCGATATCCCGCAGGCTCAGGCCGGGTCGCGCCGGATCGGTGTGCTCGGCCTCGGGCAGCTCGGCCAAGCCGTCCTCGACCGGCTGAAACCCTTCGGCTTCCCGCTCGCCGGATGGAGCCGCTCCCCGTGGCGAGTCGAGGGCGTGACCTGTTATCGTGGCGATCTTGGGCTGGTGCAGATGCTGGCGGCCAGTGACATATTGGTCTGCCTGCTGCCACTCATCGAGGAGACGCGCGGATTTCTGAACGCCAGGCTGTTCGCGAAACTGCCCAAAGGCGCGGCGCTCGTTCACACCGGTCGCGGACCCCAGCTCGACCACGAGGCGCTTGTCGCCGCGCTCGACAGCGATCACCTCTCGGCCGCAATGATCGACGTGACTGATCCCGAACCGCTGCCCGCGCGACATCCGTTCTGGTCGCATCCGAAGATCATCCTGACTCCGCATATCGCCAGCGTCACCCAACCCGCGACAGCCGCGTGCGCCGTCATCGACAACATCAAACGCCACCGTGCCGGCCTCGATCCCGTCGGTCTCGTCGACCGGTCGCGCGGCTATTGAAGCTTCAACTGGAAAGGCCATCCCTTGTCCCTGCTCAAGACCGTCGATACCGACCCGGTTTTCCCGCCGCGCGAGTCCAAGGCGCTGCCCGAGCGGCTGATTGCCGGCGACCCTGCCTTCAAGACCTGGGCGCAGGATGTCGCCAAGGACGATCTCGTGCACACCGGCGTCTGGGAAGCGACACCGGGCGAGACGCGCTCGATCAAGGGTGAGACTTTCGAGTTCTGCCACATCCTCACCGGCGTGATTGAAGTCACGCCCGACGGCGGCGAGACAATGACCTACCGGGCTGGCGACAGCTTCGTGATGAAGCCTGGCTTCACCGGCGTTTGGAAGACCATCGAAACGGTGCGCAAGATCTACGTGACGGTAGGGTAATGGGGTCTGCCCGGGCCGGCGACGCCGCAACAGATTTTGCCGTCCCTCATCGCCAGCACGCAACAATCGTCCGCGGCCGGTCGGTGAACGGCGCCTGCTGCGCTCCTGCCCGCGCTAGGCTCTCCAGAACAGCTGAGAGTGGGCGCCCATGGGCTTGAGCTTCGATCCGGATACCGTCTCCCTTCCCGTCGGCCATTTTGTCGGCGGCGAACTGATCGCGGCCGAGGGCGCGATCGAGATGCGCCGACCTTCGGATGGTAGGCCATACACCGCCTGCCCGGTGGCCGGCGCCGATATGGTCGACCGCGCGGTGGAAAGTGCCAAGGCGGCGCTGAAGGCAAGCAACTGGGGCGGTGTTCGGCCGCGCGAACGCACCAGGGCGCTGCAGGCGTGGGCCGACCTGATCGAGGCGGAAGCCGAAACGCTCGCCCGGATCGAGGCCTTGTGCTCGACCCGGCCCGTGGGCCAGCTCGTCGCCGGCGACATCGCCGTCACCGCCGAGCAGATCCGCTTCTTTGCCGAGTTCGCCGACAAGGAAGGCAGCGAGCTGGCACCGACCGACGACGCCAGCCTCGGCATGATCATAAGCGAGCCCTATGGCGTGGTCGGCGCGATCACTCCGTGGAATTTTCCGATCTCGATGGCCGGATGGAAACTCGGCCCGGCGCTGGCCGCGGGCAATGCAGTCGTGCTGAAGCCGTCGGAAATGACGCCTTTCTCGGCTGTCTACATAGCAGAGCTCGCCGTCAGGGCCGGCTTGCCGGCGGGGCTTGTCAACGTGGTGCTGGGTGACGGTCCGACGACCGGCACGGCGCTCACCGGCCATCCCGAGATAGCCAAGGTCTCCTTCACCGGTTCGACCCGCGCCGGCTCGGCCATCATGGAGAACGTCGCCCGCACAGGCGTCAAGCCGATGACGCTGGAGCTCGGCGGCAAGAGCCCGCAGCTCGTCTTTGCCGATGCCGATCTCGACAAGGCGGCGACGGCAATCGCCGGCAGCGCCACCTTCAATGCCGGCCAGGCCTGCGTGGCCGGCACGCGTCTGATCGTCGAGAGGAGCGTGGCCGACAGGCTGACATCTGTCATCATGGAGAAGATGAAGGCAGTGCGGTCCGGCGCAACCTGGGACGAGGCGACGCAGTATTCGCCTATTATCTCGGAACGGCAGCGGGCGCGTGTGGACGGCATCGTGCGGGCCGCCGTGGAGGCTGGCGGCGAGTGCCTCACCGGCGGCGCTGTCATGGACAACCCCGGTTATTTCTACAAACCGACGCTGATCGCCAATGTCGGCCAAGACAATCCGGCGATCGTCGAGGAAATCTTCGGCCCCGTCCTGACCGTCCAGACCTTCGAGACCGAGGACGAGGCGCTGGCACTGTCCAGTCATCCGACCTACGGGCTGGCATCCGGCCTGTTCACGTCCGACCTTTCCCGCACGATCCGTTTCGCGCGCAAGCTCGAAGCGGGCACCGTCTGGGTCAACCGCTACAGCCGCTCACGCGACCACATCCTGCCGACCGGCGGCTACAAGCGCTCGGGCATCGGCAAAGACCTCGGCCGCGAGGCCTATCTCGCCAACCGCAGGACCAAGAGCGTCCTGATCAGCCTCTAGAGAGATGCCGATGAAGTCCTATTCAATCGCTCTGATCCCCGGTGACGGCATCGGCCGCGACGTGACCGCCGCCGCCTGGACGGTGCTGGAAACCGCGGCCAAAAACTTCGGCTTTACCCTGACGGGAACCGAGTTCCCCTGGTCCTGCCGCTTCTTCAAGGAAACCGGCCGCATGATGCCCGAGGACGGCATCGAGACCTTGCGCGGTTTCGATGCCATCCTTCTGGGGGCGGTCGGCTGGCCGGCGGAGGTGCCGGATTCAGTCTCACTGCACGGGCTGCTGCTGCCGATCCGCAAGGCGTTCGTGCAATATGCCAATATCCGGCCGCATCGCCTGTTGCCTGGCGTCACCGGACCGCTGCGGGCGGAAAGTTTCGACATCCTGTGCATCCGCGAAAACACCGAAGGCGAATATTCAGGCGCCGGCGGACGCGTGCACCAGGGCACCGCGGACGAGGTCGCGGTGGAAACCTCGATCTTCACGCGCGCCGGCGTCGAGCGCATCCTGCGCTTCGGCTTCGAGCAGGCGCGGTCGCGCCGGCGCAAGCTGGCCTCCGTCACCAAGTCCAACGCGCAGAAATATTCGATGGTGTTCTGGGATGAGATCACGCGAAAGCTGGCGGCGGATTATGCGGACGTCGAAGTGACCAGCTACCATGTCGACGCGCTCGCCGCGCGCATGATCATGGCGCCGGAGAGCCTCGACGTGGTCGTCGCCTCCAATCTCTTCGGCGACATCCTCACCGACATTGGCGCGGCGATTCAGGGCGGGCTCGGCTATGCCGCCTCCGCCAATATCAACCCCGACCGCTCGGCGCCGTCCATGTTCGAGCCAGTGCACGGTTCCGCGCCCGACATCGCCCATCTCGGCATCGCCAATCCGATCGCCACCATCTGGTCCGGCGCCATGATGCTCGATCATCTCGGTGCAAAGGCTGCCGCCGTTCGCGTCATGAAGGCGCTCGAGACGACAACTGCCGGAGGCATTGGAACCACCCCCGGCAAGGATCGCTCGGAAGCGATTACTGCCGCCGTCGTCGCGGCGCTTACCTGATTGCAAGGTCGTTTTCGATGAAAAACCTGAAAGACAATAGTCTGTTCCGCGAGGCCGGCCTGATCGGCGGCAAATGGGTGGCCGCCGCTTCCGGCAAAACGGTCGATGTCGCCGATCCGGCGACACAGACAGCGATCGGCACCGTGCCCGACATGGGCGGTGCGGAGACCCGCGCGGCCATAGACGCTGCGACTTTCGCTTATCGGGATTGGAAGGGAAAGACCAACGCCGAACGCGCTGCCCTGCTGGAGGCCTGGCATGGCCTGCTGCTTGCGCATCTGGACGATCTGGCGCTGATCCTGACGACCGAACAGGGCAAGCCGCTGGACGAAGCCAAAGGCGAGATCCGCTATGGCGCGTCCTTCCTCAAATGGTTCGCGGAGGAAGCGCGCCGCATCAGCGGCCACACCATCCCCTCGCCGACCTCCGATCGCCGTATCATCGTGCTGAAGGAGCCGGTCGGGGTGTGCGGCATCATCACGCCGTGGAATTTCCCGAACGCGATGATCACCCGCAAGGTCGCGCCGGCGCTGGCCGCGGGCTGCACGGTGGTCATCAAGCCGTCCGAATTCACGCCTTATTCGGCGCTGGCGCTCTGCGTGCTAGCCGAACGCGCGGGCGTCCCCGCCGGAGTCATCAACATCGTCACCGGCATGCCGGCCGAGATCGGCAACGAGATTATGGCCAATGAGGCCGTTCGCAAGATCTCCTTCACCGGTTCGACGCGGGTCGGCTCGCTGCTGATGCGCGGGGCGGCCGACAGCGTGAAGCGGCTCAGCTTAGAGCTCGGCGGCAACGCGCCCTTCATCGTCTTCGACGACGCCGATCTCGACCTTGCGGTCGAGGGCGCGCTCGCCTCGAAATTCCGCAATGGCGGCCAGACCTGCGTGTGCGCCAACCGCATCCTGGTTCAGGCGGGAGTCTATGACGCCTTCGCCCAGAAGCTCAGCGCCCGCGTTAACGCCATGACGGTTGGGCCGGGCACTCAAGCCGGCGTCGCCATCGGACCGATGATCAATATGGCGGCGGTTGAGAAGATCAACCGCCACGTCGAGGATGCGCTCGCCAAAGGTGCCGCGATCATCACGCAGAAGCCAGCATTGCCCAAAGGTCCGCAATATGTCGCGCCGCTGGTGCTGACGGGCGCCACAAAGGAAATGGAACTCGCCAGCGAAGAGACGTTCGGCCCGGTCGCGCCGCTTTTCCGGTTCGAGACAGAAGCGGAGGCGATCACGCTCGCCAACGGCACACCCTACGGGCTTGCCTCCTACTTCTACACGGAGAACCTGAAGCGCGCCTGGCGTGTCGGCGAGGCACTGGAGTTCGGCATGGTGGGCCTCAACACCGGCTCGGTGTCGATGGAGGTGGCCCCGTTCGGCGGCGTCAAGCAATCCGGCCTCGGGCGCGAGGGGGCACAGGCCGGCATCGAGGAATATCTGGAGATGAAGAGCTTCCACATCGGCGGGCTGGGCTGAGCACCTTGGCTGCAGCCCGACCGCGCCGAAACGATCACTGAACTCGGTCGAGCGCCTTGTAGTAGAGGCCGACCATCGGCAAGAACCAGGGCTTGCCGGAATAGCCGGGGATGGAAGGCCAATCGAGGCCCTTCATCGGATTGCGGTCCTCACGGCCGAGCATGGCATCGGCCAGGATCATGCCGAGATGGGTGGAAAGCTGGGCGCCGTGGCCGGAATAGCCCATCGCGTACCAGACCCCGTCATGGTAGCCGGCGCGGGGGAAGCGATCCTTGGTCATGTCGACCAACCCGCCCCAGCAATAGTCGATCTCGACTTTGGCGAGCTGCGGAAAGATGGCGGCCAGGCTCGCTCGCAAAATCTGTCCGCTCTTGGCATCGGAGCGCTGGTCCGATGTCGCCGAAAAACGTGCGCGGCCGCCGAAGATGAGGCGGTTGTCCGGCGAAAGCCGGAAATAGTTGCCGATGTTCATCGAGGTCACGCATGTCCGGTTGCCCGGCATCGTCGCGGCGATCTCGGCCTGGCTCAACGGTCGCGTGGCGATGATGAAGCTGCCGACGGAAATAATCCTGCGGCGGAAATAATCGAAATTCGGCGTGGTGTAGGCGCCCGTCGCCACCAGCACATTGTCGGCGCTGATGCGGCCACGGGATGTAGTCAGCTCGTGCCTGTTGCCGGCCTGCTTGCGGTCGCTTACCGTCGCGTTCTCGTGGATGACGGCACCGTAGCGGGCGGCGGCCGTGGCGAGGCCGGCGACATAGCGGCCCATATGCATCATGGCGCTTTTCTTCGACAGCATCGCGCCGTGAAACGGCGAGCCGATCTCGGATTTGAGATCGGCCGCCGACAGCAGCGCCGTATCCGGATCCACCTCGGCATGGACGGCTTCGAAGTTACGGGCGATCGCCTCGAAATGCTGCGGCTTGGAGGCGAGCTTCAGCTTGCCGGCGCGGCGGAAGTTGCAGTCGATCCCTTCCGCGGCGATCAGCGCTTCGATCGTGTCGACGGAACCGTCCAGCGCCCGGTAGAGCGCGACGGCGCGTTCCTTGCCGAGTTCCGCCTTGGCCGAAAGGTAGCTGTGGGCGAGGCCGTTGTTCAGGTGCCCGCCATTGCGCCCGGATGCGCCCCAGCCCACCCGCTCCGCTTCCAGCACTGCCACCTTCGCGCCAGCTTTCGCCAGTTGGTAAGCGGCGGCAAGACCGGTGAAGCCGCCGCCGACGATGGCTGCATCGTAATGCCCATCGACCGGGCCTTGCGCCCCGCCGGAAAAGACTGGAGCGGTGTCGTGCCAGTAGGAGACCAACTTCATCGACAACCCGCCTGTTTCAGAGACCGACTACGCCCGGAAGGCCCGCAATGTCGGCGATCTCGACATAACCGTAATAAGGGTTCGCCGGCTCGTGACCGCGATTGATCCAGACCTTGTTCTTGATGCCGAGATCGTGTGCCGACATCAGGTCGTAGCGGAACGACGACGAGCAGTGAAGGATATCCTCCGGACCGCAGCCCAGCCTGTCGAACATGTACTCGAACGCCCTGAAGCGGGGCTTGTAGGCCTGTGCCTGCTCGGCGGTGTAGACGGCATGGAATGGCGCGCCGAGCTTCTCGACATTGGACATGATCTGCGCGTTCATGGCGTTGGACAGGACCACCAGCGGGATTTCCCTGGCGACCTTCGCCAGCCCGGCTGGAACATCCGCGTGGGGCCCCCAGGTCGGGACACGTTCATACACCATTCTGGCGTGGTCGGGACTGAAGGCGACACCGTTGCGCTTGCAGGCACGCTCGAGCGCGTTGTGGATGACGTCGGCATAGGGTTTCCAGTCGCCCAGGATCTCGTCCAGCCGGTAGGCCGCGAAGTTGTTGATGAACTCCTGCATGCGCGCCTCGTCAAGTCGACTGCCGTAGAGGTCGCGCGCCGCCTCCGCCATCTGGAAATTGGTCAACGTGCCGTAGCAGTCGAAGGTGATGTATTTGGGCCTGAAAGAAGCCATGTCCGTCGATCTCCGGTGAAGCACATCCGCTTTGGGACGTCTTTCATCATAGGCCGGCAGGCAACGACCCGCCTGACCGAAAAGCGCCTCCCGAGAGCAGAAAGTTCTGTATCCGCCATCCGGTTTGGCACGCTGTAGCATCTTGAGCGTCAATGGCTGCCGCGGGTCGAGGCGTGAAGCGCGTCCAGTTCGATAGCCGCCAGCACAAGATGCGGCGCACTCCCTGCGCAACGGCGAATGATACCGCCGAAGCCGAAACCTTCAGACGATCTGCGGCGCGCCGATGACCGAGACTTGTGGCACATGGAAGGATGCCTCATGCAGCAGGGCGAAATTGCAATCCAGGCCTTTGGGCCGGACCATATCGAGGGCGCAGTCGCGCTTTCTCGCCAGGAGAACTGGCCGCATCGCCCGCAGGACTGGCAGATGGCGCTGCAGCTCTCCAGCGGCGCGGTGGCGCTCGACGACGAGGGCCGGGTCACCGGGACAATCCTGGTAACGCCCTACGGCGCCGATTGCGCCATGATCAACATGGTGATCGTCGACAGGAACGCGCGGGGCAAGGGGCTCGGGCGCCGGCTCATGGAACGGGCCTTTGCCCTTGCCGGCGATCGTCCACTGCGACTTGTCGCGACAACCGACGGCATGCCGCTCTATCGGAAGCTCGGCTTCGCCCCCTCGGGCACGATCCTGCAGCATCAGGGCAACGTTGCTAAGCTTTGCGCACCCGATGGCGTGGAAGCAGCAAGCGCCAGTGACCGGCCTTGGATCAAGGCGATGGACCGTGACGCTTATGGAGCCGATCGCGAAGCTTTGATCGACGCGCTCGCCGAGCGCGGCCAATTCGCCGTCATCCGCCGTGATGGCGCCATAGAGGCCTATGCCGCGATCCGCCCGTTCGGACGCGGTGAAGTGATCGGCCCGGTCATTGCGGGCAGCGTTGCGGACGCCAAGGTGCTGATCAGCTACTTCGCCGCGCCGCGCCCCGGCGCCTTCCTGCGCGTGGATACCGACAGCCGCAGCGGCCTCGCCGGCTGGCTGACCGAAATCGGCCTCCTGCATGTCGGCGGCGGCGTGGCCATGTACCGCCCATCCAGAACGGACGCCGTCCCGGCCAGACCGAAAGTTTACGCCCTCGCCAACCAGGCGCTCGGCTAGTCAGGAGGACAAAAATGCTCGCCAATTCCCTGATCGAACTCGACCGCGCCCATCTCATCCACCCGGTCTCCTCCTATCGCGGCCATGAGGCGCTCGGCGTGCGCGTGCTGAAATCGGCGAAGGGCGCGACCGTGACCGATGCCTCCGGCCGGCAGCTTATCGACGGTTTCGCCGGGCTGTGGTGCGTCAATGCCGGATACGGCCACGACAGCATCGTCGAGGCGGCGGCACGTCAGATGCGCGATCTTCCCTACGCCACCGCCTATTTTGACCTTGGCTCCGAGCCCGCCATCCGCCTCGCCTCGGAGTTGGCCGAGCGCGCGCCCGGCGATCTCAATCACGTCTACTTCACGCTGGGCGGGTCTGACGCGGTCGACAGCACGATCCGTTTCGTCCGCTACTACTGGAATGCCAAGGGCGAGCCGAAACGCGATCAGTTCATTTCGATCGAGCAGGGTTATCACGGATCGTCGGTGGTCGGCGCGGGCCTGACCGCCCTGCCCGCTTTCCATGCCGGCTTCGGCATTCCTTTCGAATGGCAGCACAAGATCCCCTCGCCCTATCCCTATCGCAATCCGGTTGGCGATGACCAGAACGCCATCATCTCAGCATCGCTTGCGGCGCTGAAGGCCAGGATCGAGGAGATCGGGCCGGAGCGTGTCGCCGCCTTCTATGCCGAGCCGATCCAGGGCTCGGGCGGCGTTATCGTCCCGCCGAAGGGCTGGATCAAGGCCGTGCGCGAGCTCTGCCGCGAATATGGCGTCCTGTTCATCGCCGACGAGGTGATCACCGGCTTCGGGCGCACCGGGCCCCTGTTTGCCTGCACCGACGAGGACATCGTTCCCGATTTCATGACGACCGCGAAGGGCCTGACCTCGGGCTATGTCCCAATGGGCGCGGTGTTCATGGCCGATCATGTCTATGACGTCATCGCCGATAGTGCGGGTGCTTCGGCGGTCGGCCACGGCTATACCTATTCCGCCCATCCCGTCAGCGCCGCCGTGGCGCTCGAAGTGTTGAAGCTCTATGAAAACGGAATTCTTGCGAACGGCATCAAGGCCGGCGCCCGCCTGATGGCGGGACTGGCAGGCCTGAGCGATCATCCGCTCGTCGGCGAGGTGCGTGGCCGCGGCATGCTGGCCGCGATCGAGCTGGTAGTCGACAAAAGGAAGAAGACGCCGCTTCCCGCTTCGGCCATGCCGGCGCGGCGCGTCTTCGACAGGGCCTGGGACAACGGCCTTATCGTGCGTGCTTTCGCGCATGGCGTCATCGGTTACGCCCCGCCGCTCTGCTGCACCGACGGCGATATAGATGCGATCGTCGAGCGCACGCGTCGAACGCTCGACCAGACACTCGACGATCCGGATGTCCGCCGGGCCTTGCCATGACGGGCGATGAATGTGTCGTGTCTCGAAATAGCGCCGGGGCGGACGATTTCGCAATTTTGTGCCGCAGCCCTGCGCGTTTTCAGCGAATCCAGCGCGGGGGAAGTGCCAGACTGCTCTCAAGACAAGGCCAGAAAGGCCCGCATTTCAAGGCTTTTGAGAAGGCCGACGCCCCGGACAGCACGAATTTTGTTCTGTTCAACACCATGCAATTCGCCCGCGCGCAGAGGAGAGGCAGTCTTGGCCAGGGGCTTTAGCGAGTTCAAATACATGACCTTTGACGTTGTCGGCACGCTGATCGACTTCGAAGGCGGCATAACGACATGCCTGGCCGCAATTGCCGCCGAGGCCGGCGTTTCTATAGACGGCGAAGCCGCACTGAGCCTTTACCGGCAGGCCCGCTACATGCCCGATGCGGGCCTGTTTCCCGACGATCTCGTGCGTGTCTACATGGTCATCGCGCCACAGCTCGGCCTGCCGGCCGAGGAGAAATACGGCGTCCGCCTGTGGGATTCCGCCAGCATCTGGCAGGGCTTCCCCGACAGCGCGGCGGCCTTGGCCGACCTTGCGAAGTCCCATAAGCTGATTGCCATGACCAATGCCCGGCGCTGGGCGCTCGATCATTTCGACAAACAGCTCGGATCGCCCTTTTTCGCTACCTTCACCGCCGACGATACCGGCACGGAGAAACCGGATCCGGCCTTTTTCCAGAAGGTCTTCGATTTCGTCGCCTCAAGGGGCGATAGCAAGGACGACATCCTGCATGTCGCGCAAAGCCAATACCATGACATCGGCATTTCAAGGTCGCTCGGCATGACCAACTGCTGGATCGAGCGCCGCTATGCCCAGAAGGGCTATGGCGGCACGATCGAGCCCGGGCGCTTCACCGCGCCGGACTACCACTTCACCTCGATGGCCGCTTTCGCCGCGGCTGTGCGGGAAAGCCTGAAGGAACGGACCTGAGCTTAAAACCCGGCAAGCCGCATCAAGACGCGCATCCGGCCAAACAACAGAAAGGGGAATGACATGACCGACAAGATCACCAACTGGACCGGAGCAGATGATGCGATGGTCGAAAACGCCATCCGGCGGGGCGCGAGCCGCCGCGAACTTCTCAAGATGCTGTTGGCCGGCGGCGCCGCGTTTGCCGCAGGCAGCCTGGTGCTCGGCCGCGCCACCAATGCCGTCGCCGCCACGCCGGTTTCGGGCGGAAATTTCAAAGCCGCCGGATGGTCGTCCTCGACCGCCGACACGCTCGATCCGGCAAAGGCCTCGCTCTCCACCGACTATGTCCGCTGCTGCTCGCTCTACAACCGCCTGACTTTCCTCGACAAGGACGGCAAGACGCAGATGGAGCTGGCCGAAAGCTTCGACAGCAAGGACGCCAAGACCTGGACCGTGAAGCTGCGCAAGGGCGTCACCTTCCATGACGGCAAGGATCTCACCGCCGACGACGTCGTCTTCTCGCTGAAGCGCCATCTCGACAAGTCGGTTGGTTCCAAGGTCGCCAAGATCGCGGCGCAGATGACCGGCTTCAAGGCGCTCGACAAGTCGACCGTCGAAATCACGCTCGCCGACCCGAATGCCGACCTTCCGACCATCCTGGCACTGCATCACTTCATGATCGTCCAGGACGGCACCACGGACTTCTCCAAAGGCAACGGCACCGGCGCCTTCGTGCTTGAGACGTTCGAGCCGGGCGTTCGTTCGGTGGTCACCAAGAACAAGAACTACTGGAAGTCGGGCAAGCCCTATCTCGACTCCTTCGAGTTCATCGCCATCAGCGACGACAGCGCCCGCGTCAACGCCCTGATTTCCGGCGACATCAATTTTGCGGCCTCAATCAATCCGCGCTCGATGAAGCTGCTGGAGAGCCAGCAGGGCTTCGAACTGTCGAAGACGACCTCGGGCAATTACACCGACCTTAACATCCGGCTCGACATGGATCCGGGCAGCAAGGCCGACTTCGTGGCCGGCATGAAATATCTCGTCAACCGCGAGCAGATCGTCAAATCGGCATTGCGCGGTCTCGGCGAAATCGGTAACGACCAGCCGGTGCCGCCGGCGAACATCTTCCACAACGCCGACCTCAAGCCGAAGGCTTTCGATCCGGATAAGGCGAAGTTCCACTTCAAGAAGGCAGGCGTGCTCGGCCAGTCCATCCCGGTGATCGCGTCCGACGCCGCCACCTCCTCGATCGACATGGCTGTGATCATCCAGGCCGCCGGCGCGGATATCGGCATGAAGCTCGATGTCCAGCGTGTCCCGGCCGACGGCTACTGGGACAATTACTGGCTCAAGGCGCCAGTCCATTTCGGCAACATCAATCCGCGCCCGACGCCGGACATCCTGTTCTCGCTGCTTTACGCTTCCAACGCGCCGTGGAACGAAAGCCAGTACAAGTCCGAGAAATTCGACAAGATGCTCATCGAGGCGCGCGGCTCGCTTGACCAGGTCAAGCGCAAGGAGATCTACGGCCAGATGCAGACCATGGTGTCCGAAGAGGCCGGCACCATTATCCCGGCCTATATCTCCAACGTCGATGCCCTCTCCAGCAAGGTGAAGGGTTTGGAAGCGAACCCGCTTGGTGGCATGATGGGCTACGCAATGGCCGAATATCTCTGGCTCGAAGCCTGAAAGGCGCCTGCCGGGGGCCGGTCAGCCGGCTCCCGGCACCGCCTTGTGCAAGATTGTCGGCCGAACGCAACCGCAGGAGCGCTTCCATGACGTCTGGGGTTTTGAACCTCGTGGTGAAGCGGCTGGGGATCGCGTTCGTCACCCTTCTGATCGTGCTGTTCGCCGTGTTTTTCGCCACCAGCATGCTGCCTGGCGACACCGCGTCCATCCTGCTCGGCCAGGCGGCGACGCCGGAAGCGGTCGCCGGCCTGCGCGAGGCCATGCATCTCAACGATCCGGCGATCCTGCGCTTCCTGCGCTGGCTTGTCGGCCTGCTCCACGGCGACCTCGGCACCTCCTACGCCAACGACATGCCGGTGGCAGCGCTGATCGGCGGGCGCCTGGTCAACACCATGAAGCTCGCCGGCATCACCACGCTGCTCTCCGTGCCACTGGCGCTGACGCTCGGCATCACCGCCGCCATGCTGCGCGGCTCTGTCTATGACCGCACCGTCACCATTGTTTCGATCGGCGTCATCTCCGTGCCGGAATTCATGGTCGCGACGCTGGCGGTCCTGCTCTTCGCGGTTTATCTGAAATGGCTGCCGGCACTGTCCTCGGTCAACGAGGCGCATTCGCTGACCGACCTGGTGCGCATCTATGCCATGCCCGTGATCACGCTCACCTTCGTCATCTCCGCGCAGATGATCCGCATGACCCGCGCCGCGGTGATCGAAACGCTCTCCACGCCATATGTGGAGATGGCGCTGCTCAAGGGCGCCTCGCGCAGCCGCATGGTGTTCAAGCACGCGCTTCCCAATGCGCTCGGGCCGATCGTCAATGCGGTTGCGCTGTCGCTTTCCTATCTGGTCGGCGGCGTCATCATCGTCGAGACGATCTTCAACTATCCCGGCATCGCCAAGCTGATGGTCGACGCCGTCGCCACCCGCGACCTGCCGCTGATCCAGAGTTGCGCGATGATCTTCTGCCTCGGCTACCTCTTCCTCATCACCGCCGCCGACGTCGTCGCCATCATGTCCAACCCGAGGCTCAGATGACGATAGCGCACGCGACAACCTCCCGACGGTCCTTCCTGGGCCACAGCTACAGCCTCGTGGGCGTCGTGGCGGCGCTGGTCATCGTGGCTTGGACGCTCGTCGCGATCCTCGCGCCCTACATCATTCCCCATTCGATCGGCGACATCGTTGACGACGACTATTTCGGCCCAATGCGCCAGGGACTGTGGCTCGGCTCGGACTATCTGGGGCGCGACATGCTTTCGCGCGTTCTGATGGGCGCCCGCTACACCGTCGGCATATCGCTCGCGGCCGTCTGCATCGCCTGCTTTTCGGGTGTCGTGCTCGGCATGATCGCGGCTGTCACCGGGGGCTGGCTCGACACCTGCCTCAGCCGCTTCCTCGACGCCATGAACTCCATCCCCAGCAAGCTGTTTGGCCTCGTGGTCGTTGCCGCGGTCGGCTCGTCCATCCCGGTGCTGATCCTGACGCTTGCGGTCATCTATATCCCCGGCGCCTACCGTTTTGCCCGCGCGCTCGCCGTCAACATCAACACCATGGACTTCATCACCGTCGCCCGTGTCCGTGGCGAGAGCACCGCCTACCTCATCGGGTCCGAGATCCTGCCCAACATCATTCGCCCGGTGCTGGCCGACTTCGGCCTGCGCTTTGTCTTCATCGTGCTTTTGCTCTCTGGTTTGTCCTTCCTCGGGCTCGGTCTTCAGCCGCCACTCGCCGACTGGGGCGCATTGGTGCGCGAGAACATCGGCGGCCTGCCTTTCGCGGCCCCCGCCGTCATCGTGCCGTCGCTGGCGATCGCCAGCCTCACCATCAGCGTCAACCTGCTGATCGACAACCTGCCGCAGAAGATCAGGGACCGCGACGCATGAGCAATCTCGTCGAGGTCAGGAACCTGCGGATCGAGGCCAAGACCGACGCCGGACGGCTTGTGGACATTATCAAGGGCGTCAGCCTGGAGATCGCCGATGGCGAGATCGTCGCGCTGATCGGCGAAAGCGGCTCCGGCAAGACGACGGTGGCGCTCTCGCTGATGGGCCATGCGCGGCCCGGCTGCCGGATCACCGGCGGCGAGATCAACGTCAACGGGAAGAACATGGCTGCTCTTTCCGAAAAGGAACGCGCCAGGTTGCGCGGCACCGACATCGCCTATGTTCCGCAAAGTGCCGCCGCCTCGTTCAACCCCTCCTCCACGATCATGGAGCAGGTCATCGAGGTCACGCGCATCCACAAGCTGATGCCACCCGAACAGGCGCGAAAGCGTGCGGTCGAGCTGTTCAAGGCCCTGTCGCTGCCGGATCCGGAAAGGATCGGCGCCCGTTATCCGCATCAGGTTTCCGGCGGGCAATTGCAGCGGCTGTCGGCGGCCATGGCGCTCATCGGCGATCCCAAGCTGGTCATCTTCGACGAGCCGACGACGGCACTCGACGTCACGACGCAGATCGACGTGCTGAAGGCATTCAAATCGGTCATGCGGGCAGGCGGGATAGCAGGTGTCTATGTCTCTCACGACCTCGCGGTCGTCGCCCAGATCGCCGACCGCATCGTGGTGCTGAAGGGCGGCGAGGTGCAGGAGACCGGCACCACGGCGACAATCCTTTCGGGCCCCCAACATCCCTACACGCGCGAACTGCTGGCCGCGTTCGAACCGAAGCCGCGGCAAGCGCACGCGGATGCCAGGACAAAGCATCTGCTGCGTATCGACAATGTGACGGCCGGCTACGGTGCGATGCGGGATGACGGACTGCCGATCATCCGCGCCGTCGATTCCGTCAGCCTGGTCGTGGAGAAGGGGCGCAATCTCGGCGTTATCGGCGAATCCGGCTGCGGGAAATCGACGCTGGCGCGCGTCATCGCCGGTATCCATCCGGCGGCGGCGGGCAATATCGTCTTCGACGGTAAGCCGCTGCAGCCGGCTGCCAGGAAACGCAGCCAGGATCAGCTGCGCGAGATGCAGATCGTGTTCCAGTATGCCGATACCGCGCTCAACCCGGCCAAGCCGGTGGAAGACATCATCGGCCGCCCGTTGGCCTTCTACCACCGGCTCGACAGGCAGGCGCGCTCGAAGCAGGTCGACGAACTGCTCGACATGGTGCGCCTGCCGAGGGGCCTGCGCTACCGGCACCCATCGGAGCTCTCGGGTGGCCAGAAGCAGCGTGTGAATTTCGCGCGCGCGCTGGCAGCCAACCCCAAGCTGATCATCTGCGACGAGATCACCTCGGCACTCGACACGGTAGTGGCCTCGGCTGTGATCGAGCTGCTCAAGGAACTGCAGCGCGAGCTGGGGCTGTCCTACATCTTCATCAGCCACGACCTTTCCGTCGTCGAGGCGATCTGCGACGAAATCATGGTCATGTACAACGGGCAGCAAGTGGAGCAGATCACGCCCGATAAGGTGAAGGCGGCCACCCATCCTTATTCAAAGCTTCTGTTCTCCTCCGTGCCGAAGCTCGATCCGACCTGGCTCGACGGCCTCGTGCGCGACCCCGAGCTCGTCAGCCAGTACGGCCACCGGTGACTGTATCGAAAGGCTGGGCAGCGGCATATGCGCCTTGACGATGGGAGACTTCAGCACCATGAAACCGAAACACTTGTAGATACCGATATTCATGTCGGCAAGCCGCTCGATCATCGCCTGAGATTCAGCAATTGCGCCACTGACGAATTTCAAGAGATAGTCATAACGCGCGCAGACGCGGTGGCCATTCGACGCCGCCATCGACCTTGTCGATGGCGCCGCGCGAAGTTGATCTGGCGACGGTTGGCCAGCGTGATTTCAGTGAAGACGGTGAGCGTCCGGCCCTCGATCTGCGCCGGATAGCGCACGATATGGCCTTGAGCCTGCAGCTTCTTCACCGGCACAGGCTGGGGGTTAGGGGAGAGACCGCCCAGCTCTGCCAGCTCCACATTCGCGATACGGCCGTTCTTCTGCAGCTCGTAAAGGATTTGATGTCAATCCGGTCGAGTTTCATGGACGCACGCGTCTACAATCGCGAGCAGAGTCGGTAGGCTTCGTAGATCGACGAGTAGATGTCCCTGCTGGCGACCGCGTCCCCAATGCGATGCAGGACGAATGATCCAGGCGCTTGGGCATTATCCCCCTTCTTGGTCCTCGTTCCCGTCATGAGCGCAATGTCGGTGACGCCATTGTTGGCGGAGCGCGCGCGCAATTCCTGGTAGGTGTCTTCCATCGGCACGGTGCCTCGCTCGACAATGAGTTGGGCCGCCGTCATTTCCGTTTCCGCGCCGGTGAGCTCGTGCCGGAACCTGGCGGCGATCCCGTTGCCTTGGCGCGCCACCTTGACGAGGCGCTGGTCGCCGACGACCCGGATTGCGAGCTCCGAGGCAAGTTTGCGCAAACTCACCCGCTCCGGATAAGGGGTCTCGAGCGCCAGGGTGTCGTCGACCATGGCCAGGCTCACCACGCGCCCCAGCCGAGCAAGATGCAGGGCGCAGGAACTGGCGGCCTGACGTCCGGTCTCGTCGTAGATCAGCACATCGCCCTTTGACGGCACGACCCCGGTCAAGACGTCCCAGACGCTATCGCAATGTTCGGCACCATCCAGCCGTTCCATGTCCGGAATGCCGCCGGTGGCGACGATGACCGCGTCCGGCTTCTCGGCGAGGACGGCCTCTGCGTCCGCATAGGTGTTGAGATGGACTTGCACGCCAAGGCGAACAAGCTCGTCCGCGCGCCAGTCGACGATGCCAATGAGGTCCCTGCGGTCCAAGGCGGAGGCCGCGACGAGCACCTGTCCGCCAAGCCTTGCACCGGCTTCAAGCAGGCTGACAGTGTGTCCGCGCTCGGCGGCGACCCTTGCCGCTTCCATCCCACCCGGACCACCGCCCACCACGACCACACGTTTCGACGTTTCAGCTCGGTCAATGATGTGGCTGATGGTGGTTTCATGGCCGCTGGCCGGATTGTGAATACAGTGCACCTTCTTGTACAGGCAGTAGGATGCGCCGACACAGGGGCGGATGCGTTCTTCCTCTCCGCGCGTCAGCTTGTTGACGATGTGCGGGTCGGCGATATGCGCCCTGGTCATGCCAACCAGATCGACAAGATTTTCGCGGATCGCATGGCGGGCCGTGGCTATATCCCTGATGGCCGCGGCGTGGATGACGGGCAGCCTGGTTTCCCGTTTGAACTGTCCGACCAGCGGCAGGAAAGGCGCGCTCTTGGTGAACATGCCGGGCATGTTCTGCTCGGCCAGGGACAGGTCGGTGTCCATGCGGCCGAAGATGCAGTTGAAGAAATCGATATGGCCTTGCCGCTCGAACAGCCGGGCGAAGGCAAGGCATTCCTCGAAATCCGATCCCTCCTCGACCGCCTCGTCGATCACGAAGCGGATGCCGACAGCGAAGTCGTCACCCACCGCGCGGCGGATCGCCTCGTGGACCATCAGGCCGAAACGCGCCCGGTTTTCCAGCGAGCCGCCAAAGGCGTCCATGCGCCTATTGGTTCTGCCAGACAGGAATTGGCCGATCAGATGGCCGCCAGTGACGCTCTCGATGCCGTCCAGACCTCCGTCACGGCAACGCTTGGCGGCACTGGCGTAATCCTTGACGATCCTGTCGATGTCCGCGGCATCCATCTCTTTCGGAAAATTCCGGTTTCGTGTCTCGCGCACACGCGACGGTGCCACCGGCGGCAGCCAGTTACCGGCATAGGCGGTGGCGCGCCGGCCAAGATGCGAGACTTGGCACATGACGGCCGCGCCGTGGCGATGAATTCGCTGCGAGAGCGACTGGAGATGCGGGATGATGCGATCGCTCGAAAGATCCAGCTGGCCGCCGCCCCAGCTCGAATCGGGCGACGTCATGGCTGAGCCGCCCGCCATGGTCATCGCCAGGCCGCCGCGCGCTTTCTCCTCGTGGTAGCGCTGGTAGCGTTCGAGCGGCAGGCCACCTTCGTCGAGCATCGAGGCATGGCTGGTGCTGACGACGCGATTGCGCAGCGTCAGGCCCTTGAGCCGAAACGGCTGAAGCAGAGGATCGCCGGATGGGCCGCCTGCTGGAGATGCCGCTATGTTCACGTCGTGCCCCATCCCATTCATGAAGGTTATAGTCCGTCATTTGTGGGGCTTGAGAAAGCTTGAAAATTATTGGGGTGCCTATACGCTGGGCGTATGGCTTGTTTTGCAAAACTCGTTCCCTCCGCGCGCGGGCTGCTTGTCTTCGAGGCGGCTGTCCGGTCGGGAAGTTTCACGGCCGCCGCTCGGGAGTTCAACGTCACGCAACCATCGATCAGCCGCAGTATCGCCCAGCTGGAGACCGATCTTGGTGTCGCTCTTTTCACCCGGGGCCCAACCCGGTTGGCCCCGACTGCAGAAGGGCGTGACCTCTATTCGGCCGTGCGGGAGGGATTCGACGGCATCGAGGAGGTGATCCGGAGAATCAAGCGGAACGGGGCCGCAAAGCCGGTGGTTACCCTTTCGCTTTCGAGCTCTCTCGCAACGCACTGGTTCGTTCCGAGATTAGGGGCGTTCAACACGAGATTTCCCGATGTGGAGCTGAGGTTCGAGCTCATCGCCGGCGTTTTGCGGGGACCGGCCGAGACTGTCGACCTTGCCACGCGAATCCTGGCCAATGACGATACGCACTATCATCACTGGCCATTCTCGCCGGAAATCATCGTGCCGGTGTGCAGCCCCTCCTACCTGTCGGCGCACGGCCGGTTGATACATGTCGGAACCGGGGAAGGTCATGTCCTGCTTCATCTGAGCGACGACAGGGAGCAGTGGCTCGACGCCTGGGGCAAAGTGGCCGACCGCAAGACCGGCAGGGCAAAGTGGCTGGAGTTTTCGGACTACGCGGTCGTGCTCCAGGCGGCGATGAACGGCGAAGGCGTGGCGCTCGGCTGGCTCAGCAATGTCTCGAGGGCATTGCTTCAGGGAACGCTTGTTCCGGCCTCGGACAGGCAGGTCAACACCGGCCGGACCCATCAGCTGATTGCGCCACGCTCACGGCCGCTACGACCGATCGTATCCGACATTTGCGCCTGGATGATCGCCGAGATGCAAGTCGAATTGAAGGCGCTGCATCCGATGTTGCGGCCGGGCGTGTAAAGTGCCTGTGCGATAACCACAGTCCACGCGCGGCCGTCGCCGACTACATCGGAAACAGGCTGGGCAGCGGCATGTGCGCCTTGACGATGGGCGATTTCAGCACCACGAAGCTGAAATACTTGTCGATGCCGATATCCATGTCGGTCAGCCGCTCCATGATCGTCTGATATTCGCCGATGCCGGCGGTCATGAATTTCATCAGATAGTCGTAGCCGCCAGAGACGAGGTGGCATTCGATGACCTGGTCGATCTTCTCCACCACGGCAAGAAAGCGGGCGAAGTCGACCTGGCGGTGGTTCTTCAGCGTGATCTCGGTGAACACCGTCAGCGTCTGACCGAGCTTGCCGATATTGACCTGCGCCGAATAGCCCTCGATGTAGCCTTCGGACTGCAGCTTCTTGACCCGCATCAGGCATGGGCTCGGCGACAGATGCACCAGGTCGGCCAATTCAACATTGGTAATACGGCCGTTCTTCTGCAGTTCGTGCAGAATCTTGATATCGATTCGATCCAGTTTCACGGCCGTCTCCACGGAAGATGGCCCACAGCACAAAATGCCGTCGCCCCGGTGAACGTCCAAATTACCATACCCCGCTGCGCTGTCCATCCGAGCGGATACCGCTTTGAAACGCAGGGACTAGCGATTTCAGTGGGATTGCCGGAAGAAAATTCTGCTTGTGCCTCAACTGCGGCAGCGGCTGCCTGCGCAACCCGATAAACTGGCGCGTCAGGAAAGAGAGGATCATGCGCGCGCCACTGCAGCAAATCGAGACATCCAGCGAACTGCCGCGATCCGCCGATGCGGTGGTCATCGGCGGCGGCATCGTCGGCGTCTTCGCAGCCTACTACCTGGCGCGGCGCGGCATGAAGGTGGCGCTCGTCGAAAAGGGACGCATCGGCGCAGAGCAGTCCTCCCGCAACTGGGGCTGGTGCCGCCAGCAAAACCGCGACGCCCGCGAACTGCCGATGGCGACCCGCAGCCTCGATCTCCTGGAGCGCTTTGCGGCCGAAAGCGGCGAGGATACCGGCTTCCGCCGCTGCGGCCTGCTTTATCTCAGCAATGACGACGCGGAATTGGCCGGCTGGGTGCGCTGGTGCGACTTCGCCAAGACTGCCGGCGTCACCACGCATATGCTTGACGCTCGAGAGGCCAGTGAACGGGGCATTGCCACTGGCCGGACCTGGAAGGGTGGCGTCTTCTCGCCGACAGACGGCACCGCTGATCCGTCGCGGGCCGCTCCGGCGGTCGCCCGCGCCGTCCTTAGGCTTGGCGGCACGGTGCTGCAGAATTGCGCCGCGCGCGGTATCGAGACCGCCGCCGGGCGTTTGAGCGGCGTAGTCACTGAAGGCGGGACGATCCGGACGAAATTGGCGGTGATGGCCGGCGGCGCCTGGGCGTCCTCTTTCTGCCGGCAGCTCGGCTTCCGCTTTCCGCAGACATCGATCCGCTCCTCCATTTTGTCGGTCTCGCCCGGCGCCGAAGGCCTGCCGGACGCGCTGCACACGGCGAAGATATCGGCGACGCGCCGCGGCGACGGCGGCTACACCCTTGCCATCAGCGGGCGCGGACGCGTCGACGTGACGCCGCAGCAGCTGCGCTTCTCCTCGCATTTCATCCCCATGTTCCTGAAGCGGTGGCGAAACCTCGCGCCCGGTGGGCTGCAAGGCGTGCTTTCGGGCCACGAGACGCTGAAACGCTGGCGGCTCGACCGGCCGACGCCGATGGAGCGCATGCGCATCCTCGATCCGGTCCCGGATCAGGCGACGATCCGCCTGACACACGCGCGGGCGCTCGAACTGCTGCCCGACCTCGCAAAGACCAGGATAAGCTCTGCCTGGGCAGGTTATATCGACAGCACGCCGGACGGCGTGCCGGCCATAGGCGAGATTGACCCCGTTCCAGGCTTCTTCCTGGCTGCCGGATTTTCGGGACATGGCTTCGGCATCGGATCCGGCGCCGGACATCTGCTCGCCGATCTGGTGACCGGGTCGGAACCGATCGTCGACCCGAAATCCTACGATCCGCGGCGCTTCGATACATCGGCCTGGGGCAAGGTCGCCGACTTCTAGAGCCGGCCGCGACTTTCGCAATCGCATCAGCTGGGGTTTGAGTAGCAACGGAACAGAAAACCTACATAGGGCGCCGTAGAGAGACAGGCGGGGCCGCCTGGACGGCATCGGGGTGGATTGCGGACAGTCCTCTTCTCGATCTGCTGGGGCACATTAGCCTCCATGCCTCGATTTCCCGTTATGTGAGTTCGGCCTTGTAAGGCTCAGGCTCGTTCTCTCTTCTTGTAGAGAATAGTATTACACCGTAAGCGTCAGGCCGCTCATCTGGCGTGTGAGTGGAGGGCGAGCTGGTTCTCGCGCCATGTGTGCCATCGCCGACGCAGTTCACCATCGCGAAGGGCGATAGCGCCCGGACAAACGTCCGCAGCCAACATTCGATCAGTGCGAAAATGTCGAAAATCCTGCCGCAGTTCGCACCATGCCACTAGTAATCGGCTGGTTTCGGAATACCCAAGAATAACAGGCCAGACGGTTCGGATCGTGATCTCGCCTGCTTCCGAGCGATATTCAAGTTGCAGCTTCCGCCCTTCTCGAATGGCCTGGCGGATAGGAGCAACATCGATGCTCTCGTTCGGCGTCGACCGCGTCGACCGTATGCCCATGCTTGGTTCCGCAATAAACGGGCGCAGTGTCTCGGGAACTACCGCCGCGATCTTACTGACAACATCACGGGCGGCGTTTGCGATCACCGCATCCGAGTGCAACGCGACCCATTGGGCGCCGAGAACGATGGATTCAACCTCGTCTGGCGTAAACATCAGGGGCGGCATGTCGAAGCCAGGCTGAAGCATATAGCCAAAACCAGCTTCGCCACTGATTGGCACACGTTGCCCCATCAGGTCCGCAACGTCCCGATAGACCGTGCGCTTGGACACTTCCAGTTCCTGCGCGATTGCAGCAGCGGTCACCGGTCGGCTGTTACGCCGAAGGATCTGTATCAGTTGAAAAAGTCGATCGGCTCTACGCATATGCTGACTCCTGCTGCCATAATGCTGGCAGCAGCGCTATGACACAAGCTCTGAAATGCGCGGCAATGGTGCCGCGCTGCCGCAGGAAATAGTCATGAAATTTGCATCCATTCGCATCATCACTGGCAACATCAAGCAGATGGTTGCCTTCTACGAAATGGTCACGGGGGTGTCGGCAGAATGGCTTGCACCTGTATTCGCAGAAATCGTCATGCCTGGCGCCGTGCTCGCGATCGGTTCTGAGGCGACAGTGCCACTGTGGCAAGAAAACAGCGCCGAGCCAGGCGCCAACCGCACGGTCTTCATCGAGTTTCAAGTCAACGATATCGATGCGGAATACGCGCGTCTTAAAGAGAGCGTACTACTCGTACACGAGCTTAAGACGATGCCGTGGGGCAACAAGACTTTCCAGTTCCGCGATCCGGAAGGCAATGCGGTATCTCTCTTCATGCCGGCTACTGAAGAAGCCAGAAGTCGATTCGCAGGCCGGTAATCTGATTGGGCCAATGGGCAATGTCCGATAACACACCGGTGGACCATAGAAACTATGTCGTGACCGTTTTGCGATCTTGCCAAACGGCTGCGAGCGACCGCAATAGCGTCGATTCTGTCGTCCCGGCTTTGCAATAAACCCCGGTTTGATGTGACGCTGCAGGCCTCACTCGGACCCTTCAGACCAATGACCGGCCAACCCGTCTTGCTCGCGCCCTGCAGGAACTCGCCGCCTAATCACGACCCTCTATCTCCTGCGATTCATCGACAATGAAAGCAACAGACGCCGTATTCTCATCCAGCTCAATCGCGGTGAAGGACGCCATCAGCTCGCCCGCGTCATCTTCCATGGAAAGCGCGGCGAATTGCGCCAGCGCTATCGTGAAGGTCAGGAAGACCAGCTCGGAGCGCTCGGCCTGGTCGTCAATCTCGTCGTACTCTGG
Organism: Mesorhizobium sp. B1-1-8; assembly: GCF_006442795.2. Lineage (NCBI taxonomy): Bacteria > Pseudomonadati > Pseudomonadota > Alphaproteobacteria > Hyphomicrobiales > Phyllobacteriaceae > Mesorhizobium > Mesorhizobium sp. B1-1-8. The sequence goes on along the minus strand of NZ_CP083957.1, from coordinate 99,546 downwards.
AACACGATCTACACGGATGCCGCCCTCAACCAACTCGTGGCCGAAGGGTATGATGTCAGGCCGGAGGATGTCGCGCGCTTGTCGCCGCTCGGCTTCAGACATGTCAACATGCTCGGCCGATACGCCTTCACGCTTCCCGAATTCGTGGCCCGAGGCGAACTCAGGCCGCTACGCGATCCAAAAAACGCCGATCCGGACGAAGAGCCTTGAAATCCTTATGTAGGTTTTCTGTTCCGTTGCTACCCAGACCCCCAGCCCTCTTGGAGAAAAGCGCCGATAGGCGCGGGCCGCACGGGCGCCTGGCCGCGGAACCGGCCGACATCCTTTGCCGCGCACCCGGCCCGCGCCGCGACGATTTCGACGGTTGCCAGCTGGCAATAGCGCCCCTGACAGCGCCCCATCCCGGCGCGTGAAAGCGACTTCACCCGGTTGGCCTCGCCACCGCCGAAATCCGTGCCCTCGCGCACGCCTGCAGTCGTCACGTCCTCGCACCGGCAGACGATCGCATCATCGGGAAGTGTTCGCACCATATTGGACGGCCAAGGAAAAGCGGTAGCCAGACCGCGGGCAAAGCGCTCGAGTCGCGTGAGCTTGCGCAGATCGGCGGCGGCGGAAGGCGCCACGTGCCCGATATCGGTGAGGCATGCCACCGCCGCGAGACGCCCCGCGATCTCCGCTCCGTCCGCGCCGACGAGACGAGCCCCGTCGCCGGCAAGGTAGACTCCGTTGCCGGCCCGCCCCATCTCGTCGGTCTTCGGCAGCCATTGCTGCCATTGCTCGTCATAGGTGAAGGCGCATCCCGTCAAGTCGGCAAGATGCGTCTCGGCGCGCAGATGCCAGCCCATGCCGATCATATCGCACGGGGTGAGGCGCTGCCGTCCGCCGGCGTCGCGCCAGCGCATCGCGATGACACCTGAAGCATCGGCCTCGATGCGTTCCAGCATCACGCCGGCATGATAGCGACGGCGGAGCATGGTTCTCAGCGCCAGACCGCGCAGTGCGACCAACGGGCGGGCCGCGAGCCCTCCAAGACCCCGCATCTGCTGACGCCAAGACGAGGTGTCCAGCACTGCCGCCACATCCGCCCCGGCCTTGAGGAGTTGCGCGCCCACCAGGGTCAGCAAAGGCCCCGATCCCATCAGCACGATACCCCGTCCGAGCGTCACGCCCTGCGCCTTGAGCGCGATCTGCGCCGCGCCGAGGCTGTAGACGCCGGCACTCTGCCAGCCGGGGACCGGAGCGACACGATCGGACGCGCCGGTGGCAAGGATCAGCCGATCATAGCCGATCACCTGCACCCCGCCCTCCGCCAGAACATGCAGCCGGCCCCCGCGAACAGCGATGACCGAGCTGCCTGCGTGGTGGGTAAGCCGCCCCTCTGCCACCAGCCGATCGAACAGCGCATGCAGCGCCTGCGCCTTCGCCGCCTCCGATCCGTAGAGCTGTTCCGGCCTGCGGATGAAACCGTCAGGCGGACGGCGATAGATCTGCCCGCCGGCGCGATGCCCTTCGTCGATGACCATTGGGTGGAGTCCGGCCGCAACCAGCATTGCCGCTGCCCTGATGCCGCCGGGACCGGCGCCGACGATCACGATTTTTGGCGATGAGACGTCGCTCACGGCCAGCCCTCCGGCGGCTTCCTGCTGAGCCGCATGCCCTCGGTGACAGGCGTGGAACACGCCCGCAGGCGTGGCCCCTCCTCCTGCCACACCCAGCAATCCTGGCAGGCGCCCATCAGGCAGAAGCCGGCGCGTGGCTCAGGTCCGAACTCGGAACTCCGCAACGCGTGTCCTGAAGCCAGCATTGCGGTCAGCACGGTGTCGCCCGCAAGCGCGCTGCGCATCTCACCATCAAGAACGAAACGCACCTTTGGCCGGTCGCGCTCGGCCAGCCGGACGATGCGGCCGGTATTCATTCCGCGGCCTCTCGGCCCAGCCTGGGACGTGGCAATTCAGGGAAGCGTTCGCAGACCGCATCGAAGGCGGCCTGGACGCCATCCGCCCCGGAGCGCCCTCTCATGCGCCGAAAAATCTCCGTCTTGACGAAGAACCGCCAATGGATCGGCAAAGCATCCAATATCGCGTGGAGCCGGTCATAGGCGGCAGACGTCCATTGCGCTTCGTAGCCTTCGCGCTCGGGGCCGAAGTGGAAATGGCTGGCGGCCGACTTGTGCCGTGCGCGCAATTGCGCGGTCGCCTGCTGGTTGACCTCGCCGTCGCGGAGGACCACGCCATAGTCGCGCTCGGCTGCCGCCGGCGAGAGATAGCCGCGCCGCACGTCCTGTGCCACCCGCCACGGCTCGCGTTCATGCGGATCGCCGCGCCCGCCGCCGCCGGCGGAGCGGATCTCCAGCACATCGCCGGGCTGCAGTACGGCCGTGTCGATGTTGCCCAGCCGCCGTTCGCGCACGGTTGCTGGATTGACGACCATGTCCGACAGGCCGGCAGCTTTGCCGCCCAGCACACCCCAGGGACGGAAGAAGCTGCGGTCGCGATTGCGCGCCGTAAGCCGGGAGTCGGGAGCAAAGACGCGGAAGGCCATCTCGGTCGCCAGTCCGCCGCGCCACCGGCCCGCGCCGCCGCTGTCCCTGGCGAGCCCGTATTTCACGAACTCGACCGGGGTCTCCGTCTCGGTGATCTCGATCGGCGTGTTCTTTAGATAAGCGGCATCCGCACCCGAGCCGTTGGTCCCGTCGCGATGCGGCATCGCGCCGCCGCCGCCCACCACCGGGTTCACCGCCGCGATGACGCTCCGGCTGGTGCGTTCGTCGGTGGTCATGACGTTGACGATGCAGTTGTTGCCGGCCGGCGCTGCGGGCAGGCGCTCCGGCAGGGCTTGCGAGAAGGCGCCGAAGATGACCGAGCGCAGTCGCGCGCAGGTGAGCGAACGCATGCCGACGGCGGCGGGATAGACTGGGTTGAGCACCGAACCTTGCGGCGCGATGCAGGTGAAGGGACGCGTGAGGCCGGTGTTGAGCAGGAGCTTCGGGTTGAGCGTGTAGAGCACATAATAAACGCCGACGAGCAGCATGGTGTGGCGCGGATCACCACCCGAAGGCACGTTGAGCGAGGAGCCGAGCTGCGGATCGGACCCGGTGAAATCGAGCACCGCCTCGTCGCCTTTGATCGTCAGCCTCAGTTTCAGCCGGCAGGGATTGGTCTCGACCGAATCCTCGTCGGCATAATCGGCGAATTCCCAGGTGCCGTCGGGCATGGAACGCAGCACGTCGCGCGCCTGCGCCTCCGCATGGTCAAGGAGAGCGGAAACGCCCTCGATGAAGCCGGCCTTGCCGAACTTCTTCACCATCGCCTGGATCTTGCGCTCGCCGGTGTTGAGAGCGCCGACCAGCGCCTTGATATCGCCGATGTTGAGGTCGGGTTTGCGCACATTGGTGCTCATGATCCGCAGGATCATCTCTTCGAAGACGCCTTCCCTCACCAGCTTCATCGGCGGAAAGCGGATGCCTTCCTGGTGGATCTCGGTGAGCGCGCGGCTGAGCGAAGCCGGCACCGCGCCGCCCATATCGGTGTTGTGGATGTGACCTCCGGTCCAGGCGATGATCTCGCCGTCGACGAAGACCGGCTTCCACAAATGCGTGTCGGGCGCATGCGTGGCCACGTGGCCGGAATAGGGATCGTTGGTGAAGGCGACGTCGCCCGGCCGGTAGTCGTCGACCATCGCGATCGCGCGGTGATAAGAAAGCCCCGGATACCAGGTGGCGCCGAGTTCCATCGGGACGGCGAAGGTGGCGCCCGAGCGATCCATCAGCATGACGGTAAAATCCTGCGTCTCCTTGACGAAGGCGGAGTGCGCGGTGCGGTGCAGCGTGTGGGCCATGTTCTCGGCGGCCGCGCGGGCGTGGTTGGCCAAAACCTGCAGGTTTGTCTGATCAAACATAGCGTCACTCCGCGAAGGTCAGCAGAAGGTTGAGATGGCGGTCGACGCGTGCCTGCGCCCCCGCGGGGATGGCGAAGGTCGTGTCTTCCTGCACCACCACGGCGGGCCCTTGAAAGGTGCTGCCGGGGACAAGGGTCTGCCGGTCGTGGAGGTCGACGGTCTCGACGCTCAGGCCGGTATAGACCGGAAGCCGGCGCGCCGGACTGGCGGGAGCATCGATCCCATCGATCTCAGGAAAGACGAGTGCCGGACCCGCACCGATCGCCGACAGCCGGACATTGACCAACTCGATCGCGCCATCCGGGTCGTGGAAGTCGTAGAGCTGCTCATGGGTGCGGTGGAAAGCTTGCTCGATTGCCTCCCGGTCGCCGTCCGCCAGCCATTCCGGCGACAGGACGACTTCGATCTCGTAACTCTGCCCGACATAGCGCATGTCGCAGGAGAGATTGAGCTGAGCGGCCGTGTCGTGCCCCTGTGCTGCGAGCCAGTCGCGGCCCTCTTGTGCAAGGGCCTCAAAGGCTTCGCGGATTGTGGGGAGCGATGTGCCCGACAACGGGCTGAAGATCGTGCGGATGAAATCGCCGCGCAGGTCCGCCACCAGTCCGCCCAGCGCCGACACCACGCCGGGGCGGCGCGGCGCCATCACCCGCTTCATCCCAAGCTCGCGGGCCAGGAAGGCGCCTAGCATCGGGCCGCCGCCGCCGAAGGGCATCAGTGTGAAATCGCGAAGGTCGACGCCGGCGCGGGAAGCAAGCTTCTCGACCTCGACGAACATTTCCGACACCGCGATATCGAGGATCGCCTGCGCCGTCTGCTCGACCGGGCGGCCGAGCCGGGCGGCAAGATCGCCGACCGCGCGCTGGGCCAGGCCGTTATCGACCTTAAGCTGGCCATAGGCCATCTCGCTGTGGCCGAGCCATCCGCAGACAACCATGGCGTCTGTCACCGTCGCCCGCGCGCCGCCACGGCCGTAGCATGCCGGTCCTGGCGTCGAGCCGGCCGACTCTGGTCCGACCCTCAGAACCCCTTGCGCGTCGACACTGGCGATGGAGCCGCCGCCGACGCCGATCGAGCTGACCGACACCGACGGGATATGAAGCGGAAACTCGCCGATCAGCTCGCCGGTGCCGAACTGTGCCTCGCCGCCGATGATCAGCGCGAAATCGGCCGACGTCCCGCCGATGTCGAGGGTCAGCACCTTGTCTTCCCCGGCCTGACGCGCCAGCCACGAGGCGCCGATGACGCCGGAAGCGGTTCCCGACAAAAGCATGTTCACGCAGGCGCGCTTGCCTTCGGCGGCGTTCATCAGCCCGCCATTCGATTTTGTCAGCATTGGACGGGCCGGCACGCCGCGGCTCCTCAATCTCTCTTCCAGTGCCGTCAGATAGCCGGAGACACGCGGATGGACGTATCCGTTGAGAATGGCGGTCGAGCTGCGCTCATATTCGCGGATGACCGGCCAGACCTCGGCCGAGGTGAAGACGAAAAGATCGGGCGCGAGGCTTACGATCGCAGCTTTCACCGAGGCCTCCTGCGCCGCGTTGCGCCAGGCGTGGAGGAAGGAGACGATGACGCCCTCCGCCCCGTTCGCCTTCGCCTCCGCGACCGCGCTTTCCACTGCAGCCATGTCCGGCGCCTGGGATTCACTCCCATCGGCACGCATGCGCGCCGGAATGCCGAAGACCATGTCGCGCGAGATCAGCGGATCCGGCCGCGAGCAGAACAGCGAATACATTTCCGGCATGCGAAGCCGCGCCAGTTCGATCACGTCCTCGAAGCCGGCATTGGTGAACAGCGCCAGTGGCGCGCCCTTGCGCTGGATGATGGTGTTGATGCCGACCGTCGTGCCATGCACAAAGCGCGTCATATGGATCGGATCGAAGCCCTCGCGTTGGGCGAGAAGCGTGAGGCCGGTCATCAATTCGGCGCCCGGGTCCTCCGGTGTGGTCAACACCTTCAGCGAGGCAACGCGCCCGGAATTTGCTTCCAGCGCGCAAAAATCGATGAATGTCCCGCCGATATCGACGCCGACTTTCCAGTCGGCCGCTTGCCGCGCCTCATCCGCCGCGATCACACCGTCCATGATGCGTCCCTTCCTGTCTGCTGGCCAAAACTGGCACGAGCAGACGCTCAAGGTCCAAGACGGATGACGGGCAAGGATATAAGTCTGGCTTATGCTTTGAAGCCTTCGCCGAGGACAGCAAAACAGGCCGCGCGGATTTCATCGCGCATCATCTCGTCGGCGCGCGATAGGGCCCGGGCACGCGACGTGAGCAGCGCGATCGGAAATTCCGGCCCGCCCGCCAGCGGCCTGACTGCAAGCCCGGCAAACTGGTGCCAGGGCAAAAGCGCATCGACGAGGCCGATCCCCAAGCCGGCCTGAACGAAGCCGACCGCGGAGATGGAGATGTCGATCTCCAGCGACGGCGAAAGCGCCACGCCTTGCGCGCGTGCCGAGTGGGCCAGTTCTTCGGCGGGACGGGTATTTCCGCGATAAGATATCAGCTCCTCCCCAACGAGGTCGGCGAGCGTCAGCTCGGTTTTCCTTTGCAGCGCGTGCCCAGCGGGTAAGAGGCATGCGAAACCGATGCTGCCCATCACCTGTGCGTCAATGTCGGGAGGCAGGCGATCGTCCATGGCCACGCCGAGACTGGCATCGCCCGCGCGCAGCATGTCGACGATCGCGGCGATCGGCGCGCTATGGGCACGCAGCAATATGTTGGGCTGCTGCGCCCGGAATGCGGTGAAGGCGCGGGGCAATATCGCGATGGCCGGCGGCGGCGAGGCCGCGACCCGCACCAGTCCGGCTCGGCCGAGGCGCAGGTCCGTGGTCTTACGGCGCAAGCCGTCGAGTCCCGCCAACAGCCGCTCGGCATCGGGGAAGATTTCGAGCGCCTCAGGCGTCGGCCGCAGCCGGCCCTTGACACGCTCGAACAGCGTGAAGCCGAGTTCGTCCTCCGTATGGAGCAGCACTTGGCTGAGCGCGGGCTGGGAGATGTTCAGCATCCTCGCCGCGGCGGTCACCGTGCCGGCGCGCATCACGGCTGTGAACACTTCGAGGTGCCGGGCCCGCATTTGCCACTCCATAGGGAAAGCTTATGGCTCTCGTCCAAACCCATCTTTGACGCAATGCCGCCGCGCCGACAAGATCGGCGTATTCGAGGATGATCCGCTCCGCGCAAGGACCGACTAATGGATGTGATCGTGCTGGGCGGCGGATTGATGGGGGCGGCCTCGGCCTATTTTCTCGCCAGGCGCGGCGCACGCGTGACGCTGATCGAGCGCAAACGGATCGGCAGCGGCGCAACCGTCGCCTCCTTCGGCAACATCCGGCGCAGCGGGCGGTATCTCTCGCAGCTTCCGTTGGCCCATCGCTCACTCAGGCTATGGGGGGAGGCCGAGAAGATGCTCGGCCGAGACGTGGAATTCCGGGCCACCGGCCATATCCGGCTGATCTTCGATGAAGGCAGTCTCGCCGACATGCGCGCCTATGCCGAGGCGGCGCGGCCCTGCGGCCTCGATCTGGAAGAAATCAGCCCGCGAGAGATTAGCGCTCGTTTCCCCGGCCTGGGTCCCGACGCGATCGCGGCATCTTTCTCGCCACGAGACGGCAGCGGCAATCCGCGGCTGATCGTGCCGGCCTTTGCCGAGGCGGCCCGCAAGCTGGGAGCGGACATCATCGAGGAAGCTGACGTCGAGACCATCAAGCACACGAGCGCCGGTTTCCTTGTCGCCACCGCAAAGGGCGCGTTCGCCGCCGAGTGCCTGCTCAATACGGCCGGCGCCTGGGGCGCGCGGATCGCCGCGCAGTTCGGGGAAGAGGTTCCCCTCAGTGCCCGCGGGCCGCAGATGGGTGTCACCGAGCCGCTGCCGTATCGGATCTTGCCAGTTATCGGCATCTGGACGCGCGACAAGGACTATGGCGCCTATCTGCGTCAGGTCGAGCGGGGCAACATCGTCTTTGGCGGCGCGGCCGAAAGAGTTTCAGTGGACCTCGATCCCGGCCATGCTGCCGCCGATCCGATGCGGCTTCCGGCGCAGTTGCGCGCTGTCGCGCGGCTGCTGCCGGCGATCGCGCGGGTCGCAGTCATCCGCACCTGGTCCGGATGCGAAGGCTATGTGCGCGACATGCTGCCGGTCATGGGACGCTCGGCGACGATGCCGGGCCTGTTTCATGCCTTCGGTTTCAGTGGGCATGGCTTCCAGCTTGGTCCAGGCGTCGGCGACGCCATGGCCGAACTGATTACGACCGGCGGTTGCGAAACGCCGCTCGACGATTTCAGTGTCGATCGCTTCAGCCACAACAATGGCGCCTGATGTTCGATTGCATCAGGCCCGGTGCCATTGCTTTCCGATCGCCGATTTGCACCAATATCGCACCCAAGCTCTGCGCGAGACAGTCCGGCATTTACTTCAGACGCTGCAATCTGTCAGATCAGTCAAACCGTTGGAAGGAAATGCAGAACCGTCGGACACACTTGATGCGCAATGAGAACGGCGAGCGAAAAGGCGGTCTTATGTAGCAAACGCACCAAATTCCCGCGACTTAAAGGGCGGGTTACCATAAAATCCGGGGATGCCAAGAGTAGCGCCCATTTGTCCGCTCGACCCGATACCAGCACGCCATCAACACGCTTGTTGCCAAGCGTTCCGAGATATCCGGCCTAATCCGGGTTCAATACAAGTTTAAAGGCTGGTCCATGCGCGCCCTCCCTCGCATGATCGCAACACTAGGATGTTGCTGACACGTCTTGCAACTGCCGCCTCAGGTATGGCCCGGCAGTTTACGAAGCAATTCCGGGCGATTCCTGGCCCGCCGAATAGCCGCCCCGTCTCTTGGTATCAAACCCTACGCATAAGGGCGACGGCGGAACAAACGTCGGACCTTCGCGTTCGCTGTCGATGGCGCCTAAACGACGCCATAGGCCTGAGCCATGGAACCGTGGGAGCCTGACGATTACTTCAATATTAGCGCGCGCCTATATCAGCAACGGGCGGTGGCACATGTTGAGGATTTGCGCTCAGATATCGAAGAGACGCGCCGGATAATCGAGGACTCCCGCAGGCTGCTGGACCGGCTTGCCGCCAAGTCAGGCGCGGTCCTCCCGTAGACACCTTTGGTGCTTTGCTACATAAGGCCGCGAAGAGGATCGCCGTTTCCACCGTTTTCATCACCTCTCCCGCTCGCATTCCAATTTTTTCGTTTCGCGCTCTTCGGGCCGCGATTCAAGCCGTCAAAAAGCTAGCCGCCGCGTCGACTTCTATCGGCCGCTTCGCGGGGAGCATGAACGGCGATGCTCCAATCCGCCTATCAGAACGGGCCGCGTGAAATCTCGCAGTGGATTTTTTTAATCCAGTACGCTACATGACCATCTACATGGTCAGGAGGGTGACATGGACGCTATCAATCTGGCGGACGCCAAGGCACACTTAAGCGAACTCGTTGACCGAGTTGAGGCTGGTGATTCGATCGACATCACCCGGCGCGGCAAGCCGGTCGCCCGCCTCACAGCGGCGGTCGGGCCACGCAAGCGGATCGACGCCGCCCTTCTCCGATCCCTGACGGCAACCATGCCGCCGAAGGCGGAGGGTGCCGCCGATCTGGTGCGGTCGATGCGAGATGGCGATCGCTACTGATGCTTTATCTGGACACGTCGCTCATCGTTGCGGCGCTCTCCAACGAAGCGATGACCTCACGCGCCCAAATGTGGCTCGCTGAACAGGATCCTGCTCAGCTTCTGATCAGCGACTGGACGGTCGCCGAGATGTCCTCTGCCATGGCGATCAAGCTACGGACCGGGCAGATCAACCTGGAGCAGCGTGCCGCAGCGCTGGCAATGTTCAACAAGCTGGTTGCCGAGAGCTTCACCGTGCTTTCGGTCACGAGCGGGCAGTTTCGAGTGGCAGCGAAGTTCGTCGATCAGCATACGCTGGGGCTTCGTGCCGGCGATGCGTTGCATCTGGCGACTGCGTCGGAGCATGGCACGACAGTGTACACCCTTGACCAACGGCTTGCCACAGCAGGGCCGGTGCTCGGCGTGCCGACACAACTGCTGTCATGATCATAGCCCCTCCTGCCCCATCGAGCTTGGCTGCAGCGCAGATGGCCGGTGCGTAGGAGACACTCCGAGGTCTATCGTGCCCATGAACGGCTCGGACTATAGAACGGAGCACGTGGGTGAGAGTGGCCCGCGTCGGGATGGATAGGATGTTTCGCTGCGGCATCGAGCCGATCATGCAGGTATTCGCTGCGCCGCTTCGATCAAAACTATCCCTCCGCCTGGCCGGCCTCGGCGGTCGGCAACTCGTAGCGGGTGATGACCGCTGCGCCGTCTTCGAGCGCAATCTCGATGACCTCATTGACGATGGCAGCGTCGGCGCCGAGCTCTTCCAGGAGCGTATCGAACAGTTCTCGCTGCCTGTCGGGCGCTACCTGGGGAACGATGACGAGCAGACGGCGTGAAGCTCTTCCCGGGCATAGAGCTTCCTGAAATCGCGGGCATTGTTGGTGACGAACGTGAAGTCCTCTTCGATGATGCGAGGCATCAGATCCCAATCGGTCTCGCCGCTCAGTCCGAGCCAGTTTACGTGTCTAGCCTCATGACCGCGCGCCTCTGCGACCGCAACAAGGGACGTGTGCAGGCATTCATCGACGAGGAACTTCACGCCGGCACGGTCTTCCGCACTGAGGGACCAGGGTCACCTTTCAACGTCGTGCGTTTCGATGATGTGACCTTCAAGCCCTGATCGGAGAGCTTCTTCGGCCGACCGCGGGTCGGATGTGCCGCCGTCCATATTTTCGCCAGCTCGATCATTCTAGCCGTGAGGCTCGGATACCCCTCGAGAAGATCCGCCTTGTCAGCACCCTGCGCGAGCATGGCCGCGATCGTGCGAACGGGGATGCGGGTGCCTTTGAACACGGGCTCGCCGCCCATCACCCCTTTTACCTTGCCGATAATCGTTTCGGCTTCGTCGAGATCGCGAATGCGCGCGTTCAACTGCTTTCGGGCTTCGGCGACGTCGACGATGAGCAGATCGTCAGCTTTCACCGTCTTGGCGGCAGGGTTCGCCTTGATGGCCTCGAACAGCCGCTGACGTCGTTCTGCCGCCAGGGTGGAGCCAACGCCATACCAGAGCTTGAGGCGAAGTAGGCCGTCCCCTGTGAGGGCCCGGCGCCGAACACTCTTTTCAGGCGCAGCTGCCCCGCTCACAGTATTGACGATCTTCTTGTCGATGGCGTTGTGAACTGCCTTGATGCCTATCTGGCTCACGGCGGCGGCTTCGGCAGGGGTATATATCCGGGTAGCGGCGCTCATAATCATTCTCCTTTGAGAGAATAATATAAGCGGCGTTCTGGTCTGCGTAAAGAGCACCGGTGAAGGGCGAGCTGCTGTTTCCACATCCACTCAACTTGGCAACATTGACCGGCAATTGGTGTCGGTGTGCGGTGTTGAGCAGTGGCCAGGCGCAAGAGCGGTTGGCCTCCTAGCCGGTGGCAAAGAGCCCGACACGCACCTGAGTTGGCGGGTCATACCTGCCGACTGCCATTCCCACCTCCGTCGTCGCGAAAGCGAACCGTTCCTTATGGGGCTTCGTAGAGTTCCAGCGGCAATCCATCTGGGTCGCTGAAAAAGGTAAACCGTTGGTCTGTATATGGGTCGATCCGGATGGGCTCAACGGCTACGCCAGCGGCTTCCAGGCGCATAATTACCGGATCAAGATTCACTACGGCAAATGCCAGATGTCTCAGGCCTGTCGCCTCTGGATGAGACGGCCGCATCGCTGGTGCAGGGAAGGAGAACAATTCCAGCTGGACGGCCCCGATCCGCAGATCCGCCTTCCATGACTGCCGCTCCTCCCGATAGACCTCCCTGATCAGCTTGAGGCCGAGGAGTTCGACGTAGAACCGTCGCGACCGGTCGTAGTCGGTGCAGATGAGCGCGACGTGGTGAATAGCGTCCAGCATCTTCGAACTCTAGCCAAGCTGGGCTTTGGGGCCAAGGTCACGACTTTGTTGCTGTTGTCGGTAAGAGGATCGCTTTATCCCTGCGGTACTCATCCTCGCCTGGTCGGCTTGATGTCGGCGTAGATAGCAAGCAAATCATCATCTCGGCGAGCTTCGCGATAGGCAGTCATCAACGCGGAGCTTGTCAGAGCTGTCGCGCGGGAAAGTCCCATGTCGGCTTTCGAGCGCAACATCTGCTAAAGATAAGGTACGGCAGCGTTCAGGATTGGCTCAGGGTCGTTGTACGGCCGAAATAAGGCGCGAAGCGGTTCGTTGGCGGTGCGCCTTACCTCGAGAACGCCCCAACAACAAAATGCTGTTTGAATTACCCGAGCTCGTGGATGGCGACGTCGGGAATGACCGACTTCGCGATCTCGCATAAGTGCTGATGATGGGTGAGATAGATCACCTGGCCTACACTGGCCATCTCGCCGAACAGGCGGAAAACTTCCTCCGACCGGAGATGGTCGAAGGTCTCCATGATGTCGTCGGCGATGAACGGAACAGCCGGCCTGAGCTTGGCAAACTCGTAATACCCGGCGAGGCGTAGAGCCAGGTAGAGCTGAAAACGCGCGCCTTTCGACAAAGCGTCTGCGACCTTCGATTGGCCATCCTTCTGCGTCGCGATAACGACCTCGCCGCCCTTTACCGGCTGGGTCGTCAAGCCTGTGTACAGGCCGCGTGTGATCAGCGCGAAGGCCTCGGAGGCCTCGCTCATCATTCCAGAGCGGTGACGTTCGCGATAAACCCGCAGCGCGCTTGCCGCCGACATCACACCGAGCTTCAACTCGATGTAGCGGACTGCCTTCTCCTCCATTTCGAGAAGAACTGTGCGGCGCTCGGCATCGATCCGGGCAACTGAGCTATCGCCACCGATCGCATCGAGCTTGTCGGTCGCCCGGGTACGCCGGACGAGCTGCTGTTGCAATGCTTCATCGAGGTCGGCGAGGCGCCGCTCGATTTCCGCCCTTTCAATTGCGAGCCCATCGAGATCGAGGCTTTCCAGCAACGACTGCACCTGGATGAAGGCGTCGAGGGCGAGCCCGCTGGTGAGTCGTTCTTCAAGCTCGGCCACGGCACTTTGCAGGCCGTCTCGCTCGCGAAGCTGTTCATCGCGCTCCATGACTTCCGGCAGCGTGTTCACCCCAAAGGCGTCGAGCATTTCCTGCTTTGTCATCTCGTGTGCCGCGAATTCGGCGTCCAGTGCTTCTCGAATCTCTTGCAGTTTTTGAACGTCGAGGAGGAGATTTGCCCTTGCCTCACGGGCACGCTCGGCTTGCTCTAGACGCACTGTCAGCCTGACGCTCGCCTGTTCTGGCGCCTCGTCGCTCGCACGCTCGCCGGCCTGCGCACCAAGGCGGGCCACCTCTTCGGCAAAGGCAGTCCTATCCGCCTCCATTTTGCGGATACGGATACGCATGGCCTCACGATCCTGCAGGGCCTTTGCCAGCTCTGACAATTGATCGAGTACGCTGCCAAGTCCGGTCCCGGCGACGCCTTGTTCGAGCCAGGTGCCCCTGAGCGTTTCGCTGACCTCGGCCTGCCATGCGCCCTCTCGCCGCGCGGCAATTTCAACGGCGAGCCGCCTGGCAGCCAATTCCTCTTCTTTCGCGGCGACGCTCCTCAGCGCTTCCGCCCGTTCCGCGTCGACCTTCGCCTGTCTGTCAAGAAAGCGGTCAGCGGCGACCACCAGTGCCTCCAGAGCCTCCCCGGCTTCGGTCTGAATTCCAACACTTTGAAGAGCCGAGGCTAATCCGAGATGGATCCGCTCTGCTTCGGCTGTTGCGCGTTCAATTCTTCGGCGTGCGAGCACGATGCCGTCCCAGCCCACAAGCGCATCGGCTCGTGCGGCAATGCGCTCCTCGAGAAGTCCGATCAGGAGGTCGAGCGACTGCGCCTGGCAATCCTCAAGCAAGGCGCGGGCCATTCGCTTGATTTCAACGGATGCCATTTCTGCGCGCTGGGCTACCCCGGCGATTTGGCAGCTTACGCGCTCTATTGCCGCTTCGGTCTCGGCCGCCTTTTGCTTGATTGCGCGCAGATCCGCCAGCTCGCCCGCATGGGCCAATCGAGCCGTGCCGACATGATCGTCCTTAGCCAACGCTGCGGCAAACACATCTGCGGTTGCGGCCTTGAGGTCCGCCCGGTGATTTTGCCAGGCCTCGTCTCTCTCACGTCGTATGGATGCGGCTGTGTCATCGTCGGCGAGATCGGCTGCGGCGCGGACAGCAGCCAGGCGTGACGAAGTAGTTATCCGACTTTGTTCATACTCGGCCAGACGCTCGGAGAAGACTGCTTTGTCCCTTTGAAGGTCCGCGGCCAGTGTTTTCCAGGCAGCCATCTGCGTCGGCGGTGGAACCGATATTTTCGAAAGTGCGCCCGCATCTCCCGGCCACGGCTGGAGGCGACGCATTGCATCCGCCAAGCTTGCTTGCCGCTCGTCCTCCAACGCGCGCGCCTCTCTTATTTCCCGTGCGTGACTACTGGCCTTCGCCTCCGACGCGGCTGCCATAAGCCTGGCTCTTGCGGGCTCAGGCACCGCCCTCTCCTCGCTGACGCGACCTCGTGCAGCGTTGAGCCCGTCGAGCGTGGCTGCAGCTTCATCGCGAGCCATCCGCAGGCTCGTCGTGAGGCCGGAGCGTTGTTCGACCATATTGCGAAGCGTGCCCACCATAAAGGCAGGCAGGATGAGCCGGGATGGATGCTGTTCGGTAGACCTTCCGAGCGCGGCGAGACAGTCCGCCACCACCTGATCAAGCATCTGGACTTCCATTTTGCGGGTCGGCAGATCCATACCCGCCGATACAAAGCGCGCCTTGCGATCGGCAAGTCCTCGCACCTGTTCGGAGATCGCCAGCACAGCGTCGTCGACAGCGATTGCTTCCATCTTTGCCTTCGCCCGATCGATCTCATCGGCATTCGCCTGGAGACGGGTTCTCAGCCGCGCGCCCTGATCGATCAATTCCGCGACGCTCCCACTCCAGGTCCTGGCAGGAGACGGGATGTCAGGCAGCTCAGCCAGTCTGCTCGCCTTTCGTTTGATTTCGGCCAGGAGCGGCGCGGCGCGCACATATCGGTCGATCGTAGCCAGTCGCGCCGACAAAACCGAGCGTTCAGCCAGGCTGCGATTATACTTGTCCTGGGCCTCCACCCGTTCCGCCTCGAGCGCCTCGAATGTCGAGGCCAGGGTGTCGATCGTCTCCTTGCGTGACTTGAATTCCGCGAACCTCTTCTTCAGCAACGCGATTTCGGTGGTCTGGGCCTGTTTTCGGTGAAGCCCATCTGCCTCCGTCTCCAGTGCGGCCAATACGTCGCCGGCGTGACCAAGCCCGGCGCTGGCGGTGAAAAGAAGCTTGCCGAGATCGCCACGCGATTCAAGGATCGCCTTGCCCCCTGCTTCCAGCGTCTCGTCATCCAGTGAGAACATGCTGCTGTAGGCTTCGCGCGACAAGCCCGCGAGGTGCGCCGAAATGGCAATTTCGCTCAGCGGCCGGCCTTCGGCGTCATGCAGCGAGTTGCTGCGGCTTTTGGTGCGGGAAAAGGCAAGCGCCCGCCCCTCGAATTCGAGCAGTCCGCCGATGCGCATCGAGGTATATTCGTGCAGGAAATTGTACCGGCTGCGCTCTTCGATGCCAAAGAGCAGATCAAGGTAGGCCGAAAGGGCTGTCGATTTGCCGGCCTCGTTCAAGCCGAACACGATATGCAGATCAGGGCCAGATAGCGGCTTCTCTCCGAAGTCGATCGCCTTGTCGGTGAACTTGCCGTAGCGCGTGAGATCGAGGCGCCGCAATCTCATCGCGTTCCACCTGTCTTGAGGCTGGCTGCGACCAGATCTATTCCGCGTGCAAGCACGTCATCGAGAAACTGTTCGAGCCCCGCCTCGTCCTTGCCCGCGAAGCCGCGCGCATCGGGCGGAAGGTCCGCGATCGTCTTCAATACGAATTCCCGCGCGTCGGACCGAAATGCCTCCGAACCCGCGTTCGCGCGCATGGACTGCGCAAGTTCCAAAGTCGGATCGGCGCCGTCACCGAAACTCCCGATATCGGGAGCAGTGAGATTGAGTTCCACTTTTTCCACCCATGTATTGCCGACCTGCTCCGCCGCTTGTTGGGCCTCAGCAAGCATGAGGTCGCGGTCTCGGATCATCCTCCACGAAAGCGTGGAAGTGCCGACCAGCCCAAGGCGGGCAACGACGCATCGGGATTTGGCGGCCGCTCGCGATTGCTCCAGCGTCGTTCGAATGCGAGCAACGGCATCCGCCCATTCCGATATTCCAGTCAGGTCGATGCTTATCCGCTCGAATTGCGCGACACTGGTGAGCCTCTCCTCAATGTCCACCGAGCGATCGTCACCTACGGTCACCAAGGTGACCGACTTTTCGCCGGCCTCGTTGATGTCCCTGCCTTGAGGGATTCCCGGCATCACTAGCGTGCTTGCACCAAAATACACCTGGCGAACGTGAATGTGGCCGAGCGCCCAGTATTCAAAGCCGTGCCTATGCAGGTCGGCGACGCTGCAGGGGGCATAGGAGTCATGGCCGGGGGATCCCGCCAGACTGGTGTGCATGATGCCGACGTTTGCCGCGCCCTCCTGCGGCCCGGCATATTTCGGCAGAAGGCTTTCGGGCGCCTTGGGGTTGGCGAAACTTAGTCCGTGAAACACGACATCCACCCCTGCGCCGGACTGTACCACGGCCTGGGCCCGGCCCCCGAAAATTGTCACCGTGTCTGGGAGGACGAGTTGTTTCGAGATCCGCGACATGGCGTCGTGGTTGCCGCGGATCATATAGACCCGGACGCCAGCTTGATGGAGGCGCGTCATCTGGGACGCAAGGAACCGCGCAGTCTTCATCGAAGTCTGGTCGCCATCGTAAAGATCGCCGGCAATGACAAGAGCATCGACCCGCTCCGCAAGGCAGAGGTCCACGATCGAGCTGAATGCTTGGCGGCTGGCATCTCCGATGAGATCCGCGAGTTCGGAATTCCGCAACGCGAGCGAACGCAGCGGCGAATCAAGGTGGATATCGGCCGTATGAACAAATCGAAATGCCATTCGGGAATTCTCCAGGCCCGAACATGTCCAGGCAAATGCCGACGCTGATCAAAGTCGCCACACATCACGGCGTGCGGCGCAGGCAGCTTGGGTTCGGTAGCAAAGTCCGGCTGCGTTCGGCAACAGCCCTACGGCATTAGGGTCACGAATAGGACGACTTTCATCGTCCTGGCGGCGCATTGCGTTGAATAGCCTCGACCCAAATGTCGCATGGATAAGCGAAGCCTTTGTATTCGTTCAGCCCGCAAGGAGACTTTTAAAGAAATTGCCAATCTGAATTCGCCGGATTGGGTTCAATGCAATCCGTCGATAGTTCAGAACTAGCGATAAATAATAGTGCGGTAGGCGAACGCTCGCCTGCTGCGAGCATAATCGGTGACGTCGCGTTCAGCATCACTATATGCGTCCTATCAGAACGCGATACCGGTGGTTCGGTCGATCCGGCTTGATAACGACTCCGTCGAGAATTGCCGTCTCGAGCTGACGTCATCGCCCGCATTCCTGCGACCGAAAACCTGGACAGTAGACCGTCTCGTTGCTGGCGACAGACTTGAACTGAGCGATCGCAAAATCGAGCTCGATGCCGGATATCTCGCAGGCCTGAATGAGGTCGAGCGAGGTGAGATCACGTGCGGCTGACCGCGGCAGGCGAGCTCCTCGATGAGCGACCGCTGACAGTCATCTAAGTCCCCTCAGCGAGGGTGAGCGCATCTTCGACGTCCACCCCGAGCCAGCGAACCGTGTACTCGCCGGCACCGTGGACAACGGATAGTGTGCGTATCTGCGCGTCTTGAGATCAGTCCTTCAGGGTGTTTTGGAAGGACGTGAAGGCGGTCGCAACAGGCTTGGCGCTGAGTTGCTCCTGGAACTTGGCGAAGTCAGCGACTTCCCAGTGCTCCGCGAGTTTGCCGTCGGCGATCCGGTAGAACTGGAAGGCAGCGAAATCGACGCGGTTGCCGGTCGCCTTGATGTCCCCGAAATCATTCACCTGCGTGCCGCTGACGCGGTTCACCACCGCCACCCGATCGCCTTCACCGATAATCTGCTCGATGGTCCAGGTGAAATCGGGGAAGCTGGCCTTCAACCCCTCGAGGTAGCTCCGGACGACTTCAATTCCCGAGGTCTGCCCCTCGAGCTTGTCGCCATAGTCTTCCGACACAATGTCGGCGAGCTGGCTGAGGTCGCCGGAATTGAACATCTCGAAATAGCGATGCACCACGGCTTTGTTTGCTTCGGAGTCTGACATCAGCGGATCCTTCTTGGAACGGTGAGGCGGCTAAGCGCCTTGCGGATATAGGATATGTTTTGCCGAGGCATCGCCGGCGGCGACTGCCTCATAGGCTTTCACCGCATCATCGAGTTGCCAGGTCTTGACCGGCGACGGTCGCAACGCCCCACTCTCGAACCCCGGGCGAAGCGCATTCAGGATCGCCGCGATGTCGAGGCCTGTAAGCTTGGCGGTATCAACGCCGATCAACCGTTGCCGGTTGTGGTAGAAATCCATCAGATCGAATTCGACGCGGCGCGAGCCGACGCTTGTGATCGCCACCTGGCGGCCATCCAGACCCATCGACTTCATCGCTGGCTCGAAGATCGGCCCGCCGACGGCGTCCAGCACAAGATTCGCACCTTTGTTGTCGGTCAGCGCCGCCACCATGGCGGGCAGGTCTTTGGTCTTCGTGTTGATGAAGACATCCGCTTCAGAATTCTGATTCATGTTGACGTCGGCCCCGATCACGCGAGCCTTCTTCCAGTGCGCAATCTGGATCGCCGCGCGGCCAACGGCGCCGGACGCACCGGTGATAAGCACCGTTTCGCCGGCCCGGATATCACCTGCCACGACAAGCGCGGACCACGCCGTGACAAAGGGGACGCCGACGGTGGCGGCCTGCTCCATCGAGAGGTTCGCCGGCATCTCCGAAAGCCAATTTTCCGGCACGGCGACGAACTGGGCGTGGGAGCCGTCGCGGCCGATACCGAAACCAGCGCCGTTGCCCCATACCGACTTGCCCGCCCAACGACTTGAAGCTGCCACGACCGTCCCGGCATAGTCGCGGCCAGGCGTGCGCGGTAGCGTCGGACTGAACACGCCGGAGACAAACTTCACGTCGCTGGGGTTGATCGCGCAAGCATCAACTTTCACCAGCGCCTCGCCAGCTTGCGGGACAGGCTTTGCAATTTCCTCGACGCTCAGGACCGAGGGCGGACCATAGGCCGAGAAACGAACGGCGCGCATCGTGCTCATCGCCAAGGCTCCAGGGATAAGTCTTCAGGAATGCGAACCCCACCGGGTTAGGCCCGATCGAAATCCTCAAGGTCCAGAAGGCGAAGCCCGCGGCAGCTTGGCAGCGGGCGTCGCCGTGCCATCAGGCTCCGCCGTGCGAGCCGAGCAATTGCCACTCCCACGCCAAACTGGTGCCGGTCGCTCCACCATGGTCCAGGAGCACCTGCGCTAGCGCCGGGACGGTCGATTCCCGCGCCCAATCGCGCTGGAGTTCCGATGCGAACACTATCCAGGTCAGCGGCACGCCGCCGGCCTGGATCATCCGTTGAACGCCGCGATCATGCGCTTCAGTGCTGACGCCGCCGGAAGCGTCGGTCACAAAATAGACTTCCCAGCCTTCGCCAAGCGCCTGGATGACGGGGAAGGCGAGGCATATTTCGGTCCAGAGGCCCGCGATGACGACTTTCTTCCGGCCGGTCTTCTTCACCCAGTCGACGCAGGCCTTGTCTTCCCAGGTGTTGATAGTGGTCCGGTCGATCGGCACCTGATCGGGAAAGACGTCCTGGATCGCCTTGAGAAGCTCACCGCCGCGATCCTTGATCACCGTTGTCAGCAGTGTCGGGACATTGAAGGCCTTGGCCACCTTCGCGAGAGCAACCGTGTTGTTGATCATGATTTGCGGGTCGATGTTTCGAACACCCGCAACCTGGAACGCCTGATGATCGATAAGCACAAGGACGCAATTTTCGGGCGTCAACATCGCCTCAAGACCAACCTTGGGGAATAATACTGCAGCGGCCATGTAATTTCGTTTTTGTTGTTGTCGCAGACGGCCTGCGCCCATCTGCATGATGGCTCGATCTTCAAAACAAGGGATCGAACATCTGGTTAGTACGGGCTCAGATTTGACCGTAATCGCCTAAGGCGAACAGCCAGATACGGTCGCGCGTGACGTTCGATGCGATCGACAAGCGATCACGAGGCGTGCGGACCGTCGGACCTACCGCCGGCTTGCGTTGCGTCAGAGGAGCGCATCTCGCAAGGCCGGTGGCAACGGCAGGGCGATGCTTCTCTAAGACCGCTGGAGTGGCCGGCGACCTAGCTCGTTTCATTGCTCAATTTGACGTCTGCCGCCCGTGAACGAGCGGGCCTTCTATTTGTGCTACACGATGTCACGGGGGCATCGACAACGATGGGCGCGCCTGCATCTGTCGATGCTAAGGCGTGCAAGCTGCCGCCGTTCATACCATTGGATTGCCATTCGAACTGGTTGATCAGGAAAGAGGTGGCCGGGCCTGGAGGCATATCCGTCCGGTGGATCGCAAAGAAGCGATAGTGGCCGCCTTTGAAGTCCGGCAGGTCCAGCAAAACGAGCTTGCCGCATGCGAGATCCTCGCGAACCATGGGTTCCGGCATCGTCCCCCAGCCAATCCCCTCCCGAAGCAGCATGTGCTTTGTGCTTAGGTCGGCGACGCGCCAGGTGTGCGTGCCCATGACGCCCAGATCCTCACCGGCAGTACGCGACGTCCGATCGGTAAGGACCAACTGGACATGATGCCGCCCCGCGCCGAGCCCGTTTGCCTGGGACGCCAGGGGGTGGTCGGGTGCGGCGACTGGAACCAGATTGACACTTCCGACGCCGATCCGCTCCAGTCCGTCGATTTCCACGTCGGGCGGCCCGCGAACGCCAATCATCGATGTGCGATCAAGCACGAGTTGCGTCACGGCACCTAATGCTTCCGCCCTCAACTTTAGCGGGACGGTGGGAAATTCATCCCGGAAACTCTTGAGCGCCGCAACGATGCGCGACGCCGGCAGCATCACGTCAAGGGCGACGTGAACCTCCGGTTCAAGGCCTTGATGAAGCCCCTTGGCTTTCGCACGCAATCGATTGAAGCCCAGGGCAACATTGCGCGCTTCTGAAAGAAGCGCTCTACCGTCGTCGGTGAGCCGGGGCCGGCGGGTGGAATCTCTTTCGAAAAGCGTAACGCCAAGCTGCGCTTCCAGATTGGTGACCGTGTAGCTGATAACCGAAGTGGCTCGGTTGAGCTGGCGCGCCGCGCCCGCGAAACTTCCAACATCGATCACTGTAAGAAACACCCGCAATTGATCGAACGTTGGCGTGCCGGGATCAGACATACCGATTTCCTCGAACAGAAGACTCGAAATTTTACAAGTTTCGTACCCTAGGTCAGCAGCGCTAGCATACGCAACAGAGCACTCCACCGACGTTCGAGGACCGAGCAAATGACCTATGCGATAATCGGATCTGGCGCCATCGGCCACGCGATTGCAACGCAGTTCGCGCGCCAGGGCATCGATGTGATGGTAGCCAATAGCCGGGGTCCGTCGTCGCTCACCGACATGGCGCACGCGCTCGGTCCCAACATCAGGCCTGCCACCGCCGGTGACGCGGTCCACGCGGACGTGGTGATCCTGGCGATTCCCTTTGGTGCCGTTCGGCCGTTCGTCGAGGACGCGGATGCCGCGGGTGCAAATTGGAACGACCGCCTGGTGATCGACGCGAGCAACGCGGTCGACTTTCCGTCGTTCAAGCCTGCCGACCTGGGCGGCCGGCTCTCAACCGAGATCGTCGCGGAGGCATTTGCTGGCGCCCGGGTGGTGAAGGCCTTCAATACGGTCCCCGCCGCAAAACTGGAAGCGCCGCCAGCACAGGCAGGCGGACGACGCGTTGTGGCCTTGTCTGGTGATGACGGCACCGCCAGGTCCCAGGTTGCAACTCTCATCGAGCGGCTCGGCTATGCGGCGCTTGACCTCGGCACCCTGCGGCAGGCCAGCCATCTGCAGCAGTTTGGCGGCACCTTAGTGGCTCAGGACCTGATCAAGCTGGCCTGATCCGGCCACGCACCGAGCAACGTCGTTGGCAGAAAACGGTGAAAGCCGTTGCTGCGAGAATGAAGCTTTTGGCAGGAGACGCATCATGTTGGATGATTTCGATGGCAAGGTGGTTTTGGTGACCGGTGCCGGATCGGGCATAGGTCGGGAGGCCGCCTTGGCGTTCGCCGCACGCGGCGCCCTTGTCTTTGGCGCGGATATCAATGAGCAGGGCCTCACCGAGACCCGGGCTCTCGTGGCAAAGGCGGGGGGTAAAGCGCAGGTCGCCCGAATCGACGTGTCGTCGGAAGAGGATGTCGCGGTATTTCTGTCGCGCATCGCCGCCGAAGCAGGGCGGCTGGACGCTGCCTTCAACAACGCGGGAATCACAGGCAGTGCGCATCGGATCGAGGACTATCCCACGGATGATTTCGACAAAGTTTTGCGCACCAACCTGCGCAGCGTCTTTCTCTCAATGAAGCATGAGCTTCCGCTTCTAAAGCGCAGCGGCGGTGGTGTGATCTGCAACACCGCCTCGGTTGCGGCACTGACCGGCCCGGTGGAATGTCTGCCTACGCAGCGTCAAAACATGGCATCCATGGGCTGACGCGGGTCGCGGCGATGGAGAACGCTGCACATGGGATTCGAGTGAATGCCTTGGCGCCGGGGTGGACCGAGACCCCAATGGTCGTAACGGCGAGCGCCCAAAATCCGTCTTTTGCGGCACAGACGACGAACGCCATTCCCGCCAAACGAGGCGGTAAGCCGAGCGAAATTGCGGAAGCCGCCGTTTGGCTCTGCTCAGACGCCTCAAGCTACGTTTTTGGCCAGATGCTGATTGTTGACGGTGGCATGACCATCGGCGGATTCGAGTTTTGAGCGGAGATCGCTTGACTGCCTCGTCAATCCCTACTGACGCATACTACTGTCGGAATGGCGAGCCTGAGGCGTTCCACCGTTGCCATGGCACCAATCTCCCAACAAAACGAACTGCGTCCTTCTCTTCGTTCGCGACCAGGCGATCTGCCCGACGCTCCGCACCGGAATGACCCCCACTAACGCGGAATTTTACAGTCTCGATGGAGCACCATGCCAGCATGGTAGAGGACTCCATCTCTGAACTCACCATCGGCTGTGAAGCCGGTGTCATCCCAATAATCGATGTGGTTGCCACTGATCTCGTATCGGCCCTGGTAAGCACTTTCTCGACGGGCGCGCGCCTCGTCATAGCGACCGTTCGAAAGCAGGTTGTGGCGAATTTGGCCGTCTGCGGTGATCCATAGCCCGACATAGGGATGCGTTCTGTCGGGCGTGGAAGTTGACTTGTGTGGGCTATTCATCCGAGCAATCCTTTGCAGTCGACGATCAGCGTATTTGGTTGGCTGCAGGGCGTAGCGAGGGGCTTATGGCAATTGCCGCCACTTCGTCATGCGGTCGCTTAGATCAAGCAGGGCTCCGTCGACCATGAAACTGCCGTCACCGCGGTGATGCAGCATCCGGCGTTCTGTCCGGGCTTCATCAATCCAGATCCGTTTCGCCTCGAGGATGAACAGGTTGTAGGTATCGACAAGGCTCGAGTTGGCGACCCGGCATTCGATATTGGCCAGGCAGTTAGCGAGCAACGGGGCCTTCACCTCTTTTGCCGGGCGCGTCTTCAGCCCAAAACGCTGAAACTTGTCTACGGAATCGCCGGAGCAATTGCCGATGTCGACAACGATCTCGGCCAGATCGATTGTTGGAATGGCGATGACGCATTCACCGGTTTCTTTCAACGCCCGCTGGCTGTAGTCCCAGGGCCCGACGACGCAGCCGATCAGCGGTGGCGCATGCTGGATCATCATATGGAACCCCATGGTCATTACGTTCGGCGTCCCCTTGTGGCTCGTCGTCACCAGAACGATCGGTCCCGGTTCGAGGAGGTGGTAGGCCTGAGAAGCAGGTATCTCTTTCATCATTAACTCCTTTTCGAGGATCGCCTCTCCGCCTGCGGACGGAGAGCGGAAAGATTTCTGATTTCAATTACCAACCCTGTTCGACCGGCAGCACGAAGAGCTCCGCAACATTCACGTGAGCGGGGGCCTGCGCGGCAAAGACGATGGTGTCACCGATGTCGGAGCCTTGCAGGAACGTCATCTGCTTGGCGAGATCATCCATCTGCTGCCGGTAGCGGGCGTCGGTAATGTGATCGTAGAGTTCGGTAGCGACGGCGCCTGGCTGGATGCAGGTAACCCGGATGTTGTGCTTCTGGCCGATTTCCATGCGAAGGCCGTCGGAAAAGGCGGCTACGGCGTGCTTGGTCGCACAATAGACCGACAGCCCCTTGAAGACCTTGCGACCAGCGATCGAGGACATATTGAAGATATGACCAGAATGCTGCCCGATCATCTGCGGCAGGACGGCGGCGGTGACGTTCAACAGGCCCTTCACGTTGACATCGACCATGCGGTGCCATTCGTTGGTCTTGAACTGATCAACGTCAGAAAGTGGCATCAGCCCGGCATTGTTGACGAGAATGTCAATGGAACCGAAGGCGTCGGCCAGCTTTTTCACGCCGGCTTCGACCGAGGCGGCATCGACCACGTCCATCGCGATCATCAGAGCCTCACCGCCCATCGAAACGATCTCGCTTTTGAGTGCTTCGAGCTTGTCTGTTCGCCGCGCCGCGATACCGACCCTGGCGCCGGCCTTGGCAAGCTTCAAGGCAGTGGCGGCGCCGATGCCGCTCGAAGCACCGGTGACCAGTGCGACTTTTCCAGAAATGTTCGTCATTGTTCAACTCCTTGTTGAGTGCCCGTGCGGGGTCGTTGGAACAAGGATGAAATTAGTTGGAGTGGTCGGCGCCTTCTCACGGCAACCTGCGCGAACTGTCGGGATATTGCTCTATTGTGGTCCCGGGAAAGTCTCAGTCACGGCGATAGTCCCGGGGCGATAGCCCCGTTTCGCGGCGGAATATCTGGGCGAAATGACTGGGGCTGGTGTAGCCGACGGCCATTGCAACCTCGATGATGCTGGTATCGGTCTCCTGCAGCAATCTCTGCGCTCTGGCGACGCGCTGACGGATGAAGTGATGAGATGGCGAAAGTCCCGTCGCCTTCTTGAACAAGCGGCTGAAGTGGAACTCGCTCATGCCAACGCCCCGCGCCACCTGGGCCAGATCAAATGGCTCCTGCAGGTGCGCCTCCATGAAGGCGATTGCCCGGCGCAGTTTCGCCCCTGGAAGAGCGCTTTGCCGGCGCCCTCCGTTTTCCCAAGACGCGTAGTGCCGGACCAAATGAACAGCCAGACTTTGCGCCAATCCCTGGATGAAAAGGGCACTGCCCGCGCCTTCCGCGGTCAATTCGCGGTGAATGAGCGCCAGCAGGTGAGATAATTGCTCGTCCCGGCCGCCGGAGATGTCACGCAGGCCCAGCGTAGCTTTGCCTGATAGCTCCTCCGCCACTCGTTCAAACAATGGAACCGAGAGATAGAGATGCATGACCTGAAACGGCTCGTCGCCCTTGGCAACCCAGCGCAGTTCATATGGTGTCGCTGAGCGCGTGAGGAAGAAATCTCCGACGGCTACCCGGTTGGCCATCCATTCGCCTCCCAGTTCGCGCTCCTCGACCAGCGCTTCCCCTGACATCACCCACACGATCAATGGTTCAGCAACCGCCGGAACCAGGAACGGCTCTTGCATCGTGAGACGAGAGAAGACCTGCACGAACATGTCCCTCCACGCAGGACCATCGCCGCTGATCAGCGTGCGGCCGGCAATGTACTTCTCATGGCCCTGCGGCGAGGTGCGATCGGGAGGTGCATCGGGCTTCTTGTCTTCTTCGAAGGCCATCTCACCAATTTCCGACCCAGCTTACCACGCGGTTGCGGCAACATTTTACCCGAGGTACGCAAGCCTCTCTAAAATAGAGAATTTTGCTACTGCAGCACTTATCGCTATTGGCGCGGTTTCGATCGCACTGCTGTGTCACCACCACCATTGTCATTTTGCCAACCGTTAGCCGCAGGTCCAAGAGCATAGTCGCCGACGATATTCACACCCAGGAACCTGAAACCTGGTCCATACGGCAGACACCGGTGGTCTCAGAGAATGTCTGATTCTGGGGAACGGCAAGATCGACTTCAGCAGCCGAGCATGAGGCGCAAAGCTGCCATTCCGTAGAACAGTAAACGCCATCGGCGGGTGGTGGAACAGCTCCTTAGAGCGACACCGGCGAACTGCTCGTAAGCAATAGATTGATAACGATGATGGTTGTCGCAGAGGGAACGTCGTTTTCTACAGGAAATACGCTAGCGGATGGTTCGCCAACCCGTTTCCCTCGTATTCTCTCATGTGGTCTGGCGAACCCAATGACCAAGACCAAGGGTGATTTGAAGCTGCTCAATGCGCAATTGAACTCCTGCGTAGGATGATCCCTTCCCTCTTGAAGGCCTTCAACACTTCCTTAAACTTTCCGCTGAACCAGCCGTTCGGACCCAAATCCGACTCGTGCATTGCGTGTGGTAAACGGCGGCTCTGCGCCAAGATATGGATGACTTGGCGATCGGGCAGACCACTCCAGCGAGTGGTCAGTGGTAATAGATGCCGCCGTCGACGTTGAGCGCCTGCCCAGTGACGAAAGCGGAAAGATCGGAAGCGAAGAACAGGACCGGCCCGACGACGTCCTCCGGGGTGCCAAGACGCTTCAGCGCCGCGACGTCCTCCCAATGGCGAACCGCCGCTTCGCTGCCCAGATTGTTCTTACCCATCTCGGTCAGGATGATGCCGGGGCAGATGGCATTGACGGTGACGCCGTCCATGCCGACTTCTTGCGCCAGCACCCTAGTCAGCGTGATCACGACGGCCTTGGTTGCTGCGTAGTGACCCTGCGTCGGCACACCCTGACGGCCGGCGATTGAGGCGATATTGATCACCCTGCCCGATTTTTTGGCCCGCATGTGCGGCAGCACCGCCTGGCACATCATCAGCACGCCCTTGGCGTTGACATCGAAATGCGCATTCCAGTTGGCCTCGTCCAGATCCTGGAGCAGGCTGGGCTTCAGGATGCCGGCATTGTTGACCAGCACGTCGATGCCGCCCGCGCTCTTGAGCAGCGCTTGCGCGGTTGCCTCGATGTCCTTTTTCTTGCTGACGTCCATCGTGTAGACAAAGGCCTTGCGGCCGGCCGCCTCGATCTCGCTCTTCGTCACCGCAAGATCACCCGCCTGCGAAGGCAGGTCAGTGATGGCGACGTCGAAGCCCGCATCGGCCAGCCCCTTGGCAAGTGCCCTGCCGATGCCGCGGCTGGCGCCGGTAACGAGGGCCGTCTTGCCTTTGGCTTCGGGGAGAATGGTCATGCTGCTTCCACCTTTAATGTCTTGACCGGGAGAGAATTCATCGCCGCGATCGTGTCGTCGAACGAAACGAGTTTGCCGTCGGAGCCGAGCCCCATCGCCACTTTGGCGGCGACGGCGCTGGCAAAGCGCGCTGACTGCTTGAGGTCCCAGCCCTTGACGATGCCGACGATGATACCGGCAGTGAAGGAATCGCCGCAGCCCGTGGTGTCCAACACCTGGACCTCGAAGGCCGGCAGATGGAAATCCTCGCTATGCTCGGGCGAGACATGCACGCCATCGGCGCCAAGCGTGAGAATGCAGTTCTTCACGCCCCTTGCCTTGAAGAAGGCGGCGACGCGGGCTGGATCGCGGTCATGCGCCATCTCGCCGGACTCGTCGATGCTCGGCACGAAATAGTCGATGTAGGGCAGGCAAGGCTCGACCAGCTTCCACGTTTCGGGGGTCGCCTGGATGAGGTCGAAGGTGGTGATGCGGCCAAGCTCCTTGGCGCGCTTCAACAGCCTGACCGTGGGCTCGCCATCAAAACGCTTCAGGAGGCCGGTGCCGCCGACATGGACGACGGTCGCGTCGAGCGCGGCGTCGAGATCGGCCTCGGCGACCTCGAACAAAGTGGCGGTGCCCGGCACATGCAGCGCTGGACGCTCGCCATTCGGCCGCACCGGCAGAATGGTGGACGAGGTCTGGACGCGGCCGTCGCGGCGCACGAGATTCGTCTCCAACCCGTACTTCTTCAGCTTGGCGAGGAACCAGTCGCCCATATCGTCGGTGCCGAGCGTGGTGACGGCGCGGGTCTTCAGGCCGAGGATCGCGCAGTCCATACCGGTCGCGCCGGCCGTGCCGGCAACCGTCATGCGGATCTCCTCGATATAGTCGGCGCGGCCGCCGTCGGGGATGCGCGAGACCGGGCGTCCCAGGATGTCGAGGACGTAGAAGCCGATCGAGCTGACGTCGAATTGTGGCATTGTTGGCGAACCTTTCGGACTCAGTGAGCGGCGCGGCGCAGGCCGAAGCTCGCGGCCAGCACCAGGAAGACGAGCACGCCGATGCCGACCTGCTGCCAGTAGAAATTCCAGCCCACCAGCAGCAGCCCGTTCTTGACGATGGCGAGAAGCAACACGCCGAGCAGCGTGCCGATGACCGAGGGCTTGCGCTCGCGGCTCAGCGTCGTGCCGATGAAGGTGGCGCCGATCGCGTCGAGCAGGAAGGCGTTGCCGGAGAGCGGCACATAGGACTTCACCGTCGCCGACAAGAGTATGCCGGTGACGCCAGCGAGCAGTGCACACAGCACATGCACCATCGACAATTCGCGCGGCACGCGGATGCCGGAATACCAGGCCACGCCCGGCTGCGCGCCCATGGCCTGGACATAGCGGCCGAACACCGAGCGATGCAGCAGGAGATGGACCGCGACCGCCAGGACGATCAGCACGATCACCGGGGTCGGCACGCCGAACAGAGCGGTGCGGGCGATGACGTTGAACTGGTCTGCCGCATAACCGCTTGTGAGATAGATCGGCTGGCCGCCGCTGGTGGCAAGCTGCTGCGTGCTCTGGCCGATGAAGAGCACGCCGAGCGTCGCCAGGAACGGGCTGATGTTGAGCCTGGTGATCAGGATCGCGTTGAGAATGCCGACGATCAAAGCGGCGCCAAGTCCGCCGGCGACGCCGACCACGCCGCTGTAGCCGGCGGCCAGAAGCATGACGAAGATCATGCTTGCCATGTCGACGGACACGCCGACCGAGAGATCGATGCCGCCCGACGAGATGACGATGGTGAGGCCCAGCGCCACGATCGCGAGCATGACGAAGTTGTTGACCAGCACGTTGAAGAGGTTGGCCGGCGTCAGGAAGGTCGGGCTCGCCACGGCGAAGAAGATGACAATGGCGACAAAGGCGATGAGCACGCTGTATTTGGCGAGGAAGGCGCGCAGGCTCGTTCTGGTGTTGTCGTGGGCGGAGACGCTCATCGCGAACCCTCCGAACCGCGGGCAAAGGACGTAATGGCCACCACCAGAAGGATTAGCGCGCCCTGCACGCCGTTGACCCAGTAGCTGGAGACGTTGAGCAGCTGAAAGCCGTTGGCGAGAAGGCCGATGAACAGCACGCTGAGCAGTGTGCCGCCCATGGTCGGCACGAAGCGGCGCGAAAAGACAGTGCCGAGCAGGGCCGCGGCCAGCACCGACAGAAGCAGCTCGCCGGAGCCGGGCGTGCTGGCCGACAGGCGCGAGACAGTGAGGATCGCCGCCACAGCCGCGCAGAAGCCGCTCAGCACATAGGTGAAGGACACGTAGAACGGGACGCTGAGGCCAGCCGCGCGTGCGGCCTCGGGATGACCGCCGACGGCGTAAAGCCGCAGCCCGAACGCGGTGCCGTGAATGATGGCGACCATGATCGCCGAGAAAACGATCAGCGCCCAGGCAAGCGCGGAGATGCCGAGGAAGGTCCCAGAGACCAGAAAGCCGAGCAGCGGGGAGGATGCGCCGACGACCGTGTTCTGGGTGAGCGTAAGTTCCATGCCGGCCGCGACATTGAGCACGGCAAGCGTTGCGAGCAGCGGCAGGATGCCGAGGCCGACCACGGCCAGAGCGTTCAGCGCGCCGACCGCCATGCCGATGGCGATGGCTGCGAGCACCGAGAGGGAGTCGCCATAGCCCATCGACAAGAGCGTCGCGTAGACGGCGGCGCAAAGCCCCATATTGGCGGCGATCGACAGGTCGATGCCGCCTTCGGTAACATCGGAGCCGCCGCCGATGATGACGGCCGTCATGCCATAGGCGAGCACGCCCAGGATCGCCGACTGCTCGACGACGTTGATCAGGTTGAAGGTCGAGGTGAAGCCCGGCGCGAAGATGGCGAAATAGGCCATGATCGCGGCGAAGGCGGTGATCGCGCCAAGCCGCACGACCAGGGCGCCAAAGCGCCGGCCGGCGCTCTTGGCAGCGGCTTGTTTTTCGTCGGAAACACCGACTTCGGTGTGGAGAACAGTCGCGCTCATGCGGCCACCCCATCGGCGTTCGGGCGGGCGCCGGACGAAGCCGCCAGCAGCGCGTCGCTGTTCATCGCAGGGCCGGAGAAGCTGCCGGCAAGCCGGCCGCGATAGACGACCAGCACACGGTCACAGACGCCGACCAACTCCAACAGATCCGAAGACAGAAGCAGGATCGCCGCGCCCTCGTCCGCCAGCCGGTTCAACAGATTGTAGATTTCGACCTTGGCGCCGACATCGACCGCCACCGTCGGCTCGTCCAGCACATAGACGCGCGACTGGCAGCTCAGCCATTTGGCGATCGCCACTTTCTGCTGGTTGCCGCCTGAGAGCTCGCGCACCAGCGCGTCGCGATGCGGCGTCTTGATCGAGAGCTCTTTGATCAGGCCGTCGATGATCTGGTTCTCGGCGCCGCGACGGACGAAGCCGACTTTCGAATAGCGGCGCAGGCTGGCGAGCGAAATGTTTTCGCGCACCGACAGGCCAAGCGCGACGCCGTGCGCGCGCCGGTCTTCCGGCAGCATGGCGATGCCATCCCGCACGGCCCTGACCGGCGTCGACAGCGACAGCTGCCGTCCCTCCACCTTGATGGAGCCGCCATCGGCCGTCTGCAGGCCGAACAGGCACTGGACAATTTCCTTGGCGCCGGAGCCGAGCAAGCCGGTGAGGCCGACAATCTCGCCGGCGCGGACGTCGAAGCCGATCTTCTCGAAGCTGCCGCCGAGCCGCAGGCTGGCGACTTCCAGCACCGGCTCTCCGAGAGTGACCGTGCGCTTGGGAAACATCTCGCCAACATCGCGGGCGATCATCATCGAGATGATGTCGTCAATCGAGGTCTCGCGCGGATCGATGGTTCCGACATCCGTGCCGTTGCGCATCACGGTGACACGGTCGCAGAGTTTTTCGATCTCCTGCATGTAGTGGGAAATGAAGACTACGGCGATGCCGTCGTTGCGCAGCCGGCGCAGCACGTCGAACAGGCTGTCCACCTCGCGCTTGACCAGTGCCGCCGTCGGCTCGTCGAGCACCAGCACCGACGCCTTCTGCGCCAGCGCGCGGGTGATCTGCACCACCTTCTGCTGCGCCGTGGTCAGGTCCTTGACCAGCGTTCCCGACGGCAGCTCCATGCCGAAGAACCGCTTCAACAGGTCCGCGGCCTTGCGCTCCATGGCGCGGCGGCTGACGAACGGGCCGAGGCCGATTTCACGGCCGAGGAACACGGCTTCGCCGATGGTCGCGGTCGGCACCAGGAGCCTGTCCTGGTGGATGAAGTGCACGCCGAGCTTTTCGACTGAAGCCGGCGTGAGCGAGGTGACGGCCTCGCCGTTGATGACGATGCTGCCGCTGTCCGGCTTGATGATGCCGGCCAGCACCTTGATGATCGTCGACTTGCCGGCGCCGTTCTGGCCGACAAGGCCGAGGATCGAGCCGCGCGCGATCTCGAGGTTCGCGTTTTCCAAGGCGCGCACCGGACCGAACCGTTTCGATATGCCCCTCATCGACACAGCAATGTCACGCTTTGCTGTCTGCATGGCCGTCAAATCCTGGTTGAATGTGACGGGCAGCCGCATGGGCGCGGCTGCCCGTCGTTTCGTTCCGTCTTATTTAACGCCAGCCTTCTCGGCGGCGTCGAGGAACGGCTTTCCTCTTTCGGCCGCATTTTCCTTGTTGATCAGCACCGAAGGCACGAAAGTGAAAGGCGGCACCTTCTCACCGGCCAGATACTTGGCGGCGTTGTCGACCGAGGTCTTGCCGATCTCATAGGGCTGCTGCGCCGCGACCGCGCCGGCCGACGACTTCGGGTCCATCACCATCTTGATGACTTCCGGGCTGCCGTCGATGCCGTAGGTCTTGACCTCGTTGCGGCCGGCGGCCTCGACCGCCTGCGTGGCGCCGATCTGCGGCACGTCCCAGCAGGCCCAGACTGCGCCGATCGAGCCCTTCTCGGGCGACTTGGTGAGCATGTCGGTGACGTTGGAATAGGCGCTCTGCACCGTGTTCGGGATAACGTCGCGCAGTTCCGGCTCGACGATCTTCACACCCGGGAACGAGGTCAGCACATATTTCAGCTGGTCGTAGCGGATCTTGCAGACCGGCACGCTGTAGAAGCCGTTGAAGACCAGCACATTACCCTTGCCACCCATGTCGGCGACCATCTGCAGAGCGATCTCGGCGCCGATGTTGTAGTTGTTGGAGGTGGTGTTGTTGATGGCGTGCGGCGTCGCGGTGTCGACCGTGAACAGCGGGATGCCGGCATCGCGGATCTTCTGTAGCCACGGGTTCAGCACTTCGAGGTTGCCGAGTTGCTCGACAATGGCGTCCGGCTTCTGGGCGATCAGCGTCTGCAGCTGTGCGATCTGCTGCTGGTCCTTGCGGCCGGCATCGAGCGCGATGACCTCGCCGCCGAGTTCCTTGACGCGGTCCTGGATGCCGCGGAACGCCATCAGGTCCCAATAATGGTCGGTGCCTATTGCCGAGACGCCGATGCGCTTGCCCTTGAGCGACAGTTCCTCGGCGGTCGCGCTGGAGACGGCGGCAAGGCTGCAAGCCGCCGCCAACCCCCAAGCGAGCGCGCCGACGAGGCCTTTCATTGATCTGATCATTTCATTTCCTCCCTTGTTGATCGCTCCGGGCCTTCCCGGAGGATTCTGCCAGATGGCCGCTCCTCAGGCAGCGGCCTCATTGTCGCGCAGGCCGTAGCTCGCCATGCGCTTGATGACGTTTTCGATCTCCTCGTCCGACAGCACCGGCGGCTCGCCGATCTGCAGGGCGCCGTGATACTGGCGCGCCAACGTCTCGACCTCGACGGCAAGCCACATGGCCTGGCTGAGGCTCGATCCGACGGCGATCATGCCGTGCTGGGCAAGCAGGCAGGCCTTGCGGTCGCGCAACGCCTCCACCGCATGCGCCGAAAGCTCCGCCGTGCCGAAGGTAGCGTAGGGCGCGCAGCGTATGTCGCTGCCGCCGCCGACCGCGACCATGTAATGGATCGCCGGTATTTTCCTGCCCATGATGGCGATCGTCGTGCTGTAGGTCGGATGCGCGTGAACGACCGCGTTGACCTCCGGACGCGCCTTCATGATGTCGAGATGGAAGCGCCATTCGCTCGACGGCGGCAGGCGTCCGTCGACCCCGCCATCCCAGGCCATGAAGACGATGTCCTCGGGCGTCAGCGTGTCGTAAGGCGTGCTGGTCGGCGAGATCAGCATGCCCTCGCCGTGGCGCCGGCTGATGTTGCCGGAAGTGCCCTGGTTGATGCCCAGCGCGTTCATCTGGATGCAGGCGTCGATGATTGCCTGGCGCGCCTCCAGGTCCGTAGCGGTCATGCGATATTCCAATCCTTGCTCGGCCCGTCAGCAGGCCGTGTAGCCGCCATCAATCGATAGGATCGCGCCCGTGACGTAGCTGGAGGCGGGTGACGCCAGAAACAGGATCGCCGAAGCGATCTCCTGCGGCTCGCCCAGCCGACCCATCGGCGTCATGTCGATCCAGGTGTTGAAGAGTTCGGGACGCTCGCGCATCTTCAGCGTCATCTCGGTGCCGACATAGCCCGGCGCCAGGGCGTTGACACGCACGCCCGACTTTGCCCATTCGACGGCAAGCGCCTTCGTCATCATGTGCACGGCGCCCTTGCTCACCATGTAGGACGGAGCCGTCTGCGGACGGTTGATGATCAGGCCCGACATCGAGCCGAGATTGACGATCGAGCCCTTCTTGCGGGCGACCATGGACCGGCCGAAGGCACGCGAACCCCAGTAGACGCCGTTGACGTTGACATCCATCACCAGGCGCCATTCTTCATCCGACGTGTCGAGCGCAGTGTTGAGGCGGGCGATGCCGGCGCTGTTGACCAGGATATCGACCTTGCCGAAGTCGGCGACGATTCCGGCGGCCATCGCCTCGACAGCTTGCGGATCCGTGACGTCGAGCACGCGACCGTCGACGCTTGCCACTCCCGCTGCCTCAAGCGCCTCGGCGGCAGCTTTCAACCCATTCGCATTCATGTCGAGAAGAACGACGCTCGCGCCGCAAGTGCCTAGCGCCTTGGCGGTCTCGAAGCCGATGCCGCTGGCGCCGCCGGTGACGACGGCTACCTCGCCCGCCAGATCGAATTGCGCCCGGTAATCCATGCACGTCCTCCATCAGGACGGGCTTAGAGCGCGGGCAAAACTCCGCCCTCGCCGCCGAAGCAGCGCCGCAAGCCACCTGGTCCTGATAAATGCCTCCGGGTCAGGCTCCTCCCGACCCCATGACGAGGACGTTACAGAAGCTTCCAGGGTCCGTCAATCTGGTTATAACCAGAAACGGAATCTTTTTTGAATTGAATCCGGCTCAGGTGCGATCAACGCCATTCACCGTGGCGGACGGCTGCTCCACCGCCATGTGAATGCGGGCGACGGATGAGTTGTAGAAGGCTTCGTAATATTCGAGCGCCGCACCGTCGGCGTCATAGGCGATCGACTCGATCTCGATCAGCGGCGTGTTGGCGGCGACGCCCATCTGATCGGCCTCTTCCTTGGTGGGAAGTGCGGCGCGCAACCAGCGGTCGGCGCGCTTCACGGTCAGTCCGAACACGGCGCGGATGGTGCCGAAGATCGACTGGTTTTCCGACAGGATGTTCTCCAGCCCCGGCACCCGGTGCCCCGGCAGGCTGATGCGCGTCATGGTGATCGGCGAGCCGTCGGTCATATAGACGCGGCTGATGCGGACCACGCTGCCATTGGCGGGAATGCCAAAGATTTTGGACTCCTTGTCGTTCGGCGGGCAGCGGTAGATCTCCAGCGTGCGCGTCGACACCTTGTGACCTTTTGCGGTCAGGTCGTCGAACACGCCGAGATTGGCGGTCATGAAGTCGACATGCTCGCGGGGCGCCGCGACGAACATGCCCTTGCGCGGCATCTTGATGATGCGGCCTTCGTTGGACAGCGAGCCGATAGCGGCGCGCACGACCGGGCGCGAGACGCCGAAGAAATCGCAAAGCGCCTGCTCGGACGGAATGCGCGAATTCGCGGCAAGCAGACCGGTGTTGATCGCCTCCTCGACCTGGTTGCGCAACTGCACCCAGAGCGGGGCCGCCTCATCGCGGTTGAGCTGAACCTTTGAGCCGATCGAGCGGAAAGCCTCGGCCGCCTCGGCATCTTCCTGGTCGTAACGAGGACGCCCGCGCATTCTGGTTGCTTGTTCCATTCGGTCCCGCCGCAATTCATTTGCCGCGAACTGAGAAAGCGGCAGCGCCTCCCTAGCGGAGACCACCGGCCATTTTCACGCTCTCCGGCAAGTTTCGCAACCATAGCATGGCGGCAGCGCCCAGAAGCGGCCCGGGAACCAAGAGCACAAAGGCCCAGCGCCAGCCGCCGATAAAATTGGCGAAGCGCGGCGTCAGCCAGATGGCGAGCACCGTCAGCGCGAAGCCGGCGCCCAGTTGCACCGAAAGTGCCGTACCGACGAAGCGACGGTCGGCAAGCTCGGTGACGGCGGCGGAGAACTGCGCCGAATCGCCGATCACCGAAATGCCCCAGACGATCGCCACCAGCATGAACAGCCAGAGCGGGCCGGTGAAGAGAAAGCCCATCAGCAGCGCGCAGCCGGCCGAGACAAGCATCATGCCGGCGGTGGTGGCGGTGCGGCCGATGCGGTCCGACAGATAGCCTCCTAGCAGGCAGCCAAGGGTGCCGGATGCGACGACAAGAAAGGTCGAGAGCGACGCGGCGGCGGCGGTTCCCGTCGCCTGCGCTTCGAAAGCGGCGCGCGTATAGGCAAGCAGCCATGCCCACATGGCATAGAGCTCCCACATATGGCCGAGATAGCCGACATTGGCGAGCAGCAGCGGCTTTTCGCGGAACACCTGGCCGATGCGCGAAGGCTCGAAGGTGGCCTTGCCGAAGGGATGGGGTCCTTCCTTTGCCGACAGCAGGAAAAGCAGCGCGCCTGCCGCCGTCGCCACGCTGGCGGCGGCGACCACGGGACGCCAGTCGAGCGCGGTCGAGACGGCGCGGAAGAGATGCGGCAGCGCTGAGCCGACGGTCAGCGCGCCGATGACCGCGCCGAGCGCCAGCCCTCGGTCGCGCATGAACCAGGTGGCGACCAGCTTCAGCGCCGGAGGATAGACGCCGGCGAGCGCCGCGCCGGTGACGATGCGCGCGGCGATCACGCCGCCCGGTCCGGGATGAAGCAGCAGCGTCGCGTTGGCTAAAGCGGCGACAAGGGCCGCGGCCGCCATCAGGCGGCTGAGCCGCACAAGGTCGGGAAGATTGATCAGGCTCGCCGCCAGCGCGCCGATCACGAAGCCGACCTGGACGCCATTGGTCAGCCAGGCCTCGGCGCCCGCACCGAGCGCCAGTTCCTGCTTCAGTTCGGGAACTATCGCGGTCGCCGAAAACCAGGTGGTTAGCGACAGGACGACCGCCAGGCAAAGCAGCGACAGCACGCGCCAGCGCTCGCTGTCGGCCGCCATGCCAAGCCGGCCGCCGCCGACCGTGCTCATGCGCCTTGCAGCGGTACGGTGAAAACTGTGGCCGTGCCGGTGAGGCAAAGCTCGCCCTGGCCGTTGCGCACGCTGGTCTCGATCTTGCAGATCGGCTTGTCGGGGCGCACGTCCTTGACCTCCACGCGTCCGGTGATCTCCTCATCAACGCCAACGGCTTTGACGAACTTCCAGGCCACTTCGAGAAACACGGTTCCGGGGCCGGGCAGATCCTCCGCCACCAGCGCGTTGAGGATGCCGGAGGTAACGCCGCCCTGGACGATCAGCTTGCCGAACACCGACTTCTCGGCCAGCGCACGGTCGTAATGCAGCGGATTGCGATCGCCGGTGATGTCGGTGAAGGCCTCGATGTCGCTCATCCTCGTGCGCCGTGTGCGCTCGGCGAAGGCGCCGACCTGCGGACGACCTTTCACCACACCCACCCAACCGTCTTTCGTTTCGGTGCTCATTGCGGATTCTCCTCTGCTCAAGATTTGACCGGTTTGAAGGCCGGTAGGACGCGGCCGCCGATGGCTGTGGGCGCAAGATGCAGCATAGCCCCGACCTGTAGCGGCCGTGTGCCGGGCAGGATGAAGCTCAGCATCGTCGGCCCTTCGGCCAATTCGACCAGGCCGACCACATAGGGTGCCGCCGGCAGCCAGCCGGGATGACCGGGCTTGTGCACCTCCGAAAAGGATTTGAGCCGCCCC
Organism: Mesorhizobium sp. B1-1-8; assembly: GCF_006442795.2. Taxonomy (NCBI): domain Bacteria; kingdom Pseudomonadati; phylum Pseudomonadota; class Alphaproteobacteria; order Hyphomicrobiales; family Phyllobacteriaceae; genus Mesorhizobium; species Mesorhizobium sp. B1-1-8. The sequence goes on along the minus strand of NZ_CP083957.1, from coordinate 62,044 downwards.
CTGCCCGATGCGTCTTTCCAGACCAGACGCTTGCTCCAGCAGTGCGGGCAGATCGGACGCGGATAGAAGACGGCCTTGGCGCAGTTTTGGCAGCGCTGGATCATCAGGTGCCCCTCGGCGGCAGCATCCCAGAACGGCTTGGTCAGCGCGGTGACCGTCGGGCCGGCGGCCTTGAGCGTGTTCAAATCGATGGACATCAGGCGGCTCCCAGCACGAGCGCGGTCGCTTCGCTCATCGTCGCGCCATTTCCGGTGACCAGCGCGAGCCCGGCCTTGGCGATCTGCCGTTTGCCCGCCTCTCCGCGCAATTGACGTACCGCCTCGACGACATGGGTCATGCCGCCGGCAAGGTCCGGCTGGCCGAAGCCGAGCTGGCCGCCATGCGTGTTGAGCGGCTTGTCGCCCCTGTGGGAAAGGTCATGGTGGTTGAGCCACGCGCCGAACTGGCCCGGCGGGCAGAGGCCGGCATCCTCGATAGTGGTTGCGACCATGATCGTGTAGCAATCGTAGAGCGACAGAAGGTCTACGCGGTCGGCCTGCGTGCCGGACTGCACGAAGGCGCGCGCCATGGCGCTCTTCAATGGACCGGAGGTGAGGCTCGGCGCCTGGCTGACGGCGCGGTGCGTGACCTTCTCGCCGGCGCCGAGCAAATGCACGGGAGCTTTGGGCAGCGAGCGGGCGCGTTCAGCCGAAGTGACGACGACCGCTTCGCCGCCGGCGACCGGCATGACGATTTCGAGAAGATGCAGCGGCGAAGCGATCATCGGCGAAGCCAGTACCGCTTCCACGTCGGCCGGCTTGCCGAAGAAGATCGCGTCGGGATTGAGCTGTGCATTGGCGCGCGCCGCAGCGGCGATTACGGCAAAATCCCGCGCGGTCGAGCCATGCTCCGCCATGTGCGCCTGCATCAAAAGCGCGTAGGAGATGTTGGCGCCGGAGGCGCCGAACGGCACGTCGAACTCGCGGATCGGATTGCGGTTGGGCGAGCGGGGCGCCGCCTCCTCGCGATTGTTGGCGAGCACGCACAGCACCGCTTCGCACATGCCGGCCTCTATCGCCGCCGCCGCCCGCCAGACCATGCCGGCTCCGGAGGCGCCGCCGAGATCGACGATATTGGCCATGGTCGGCGCCAGGCCGAGATACTCGGCGATGGTCGCCGGGACATGCTGCGGCGTCTCGCCGACCTGCGGGCCGACCAGCAGCCCGTCGATCCCGCCCGGCTCCAGCCCGGCATCGAGCACGGCAAGGCGCGAGACCTCGGCGATCATCTCCAGTGTCGTCACACCGCTGGTCAGGCGCTGCGGCTTCAACTCACCGATGCCGACGATCGCTCCCTTCGGCCGGCTCATGCCGCCTTGCTCCGGTCGAGCGCACGGTATTCCTCGAGGCATGCCGGATTGGCGAGCGAAGCTATGTTCCTGACCGGCTTGCCCTCGAGCGTGGTGCGGGCGGCGCCCTCAACGCGCTTGCCGTTCAGCGTATAGGGCACGGCCCGAACCGCGTGGATGCGATGCGGCACATGGCGCGGCGAAGCACCTTCGCGGATCGCGCGGCGGATTTGCGCGGCAAGCTCGGAGGTCAGCGCAAAACCGTCGTTGAGCTTGACACAGAGCACGATCTCCTCGTCGCCTTCGACGGGCGCTCCGAAAACAAGGCAATCCTCGATCTCGGTGAAGCGCTCGCAGGCGGCGTAGATCTCGGCCGTCCCGATGCGCACACCGCCCGGCTTTAGCGTCGTGTCGGAGCGGCCGTGAATGATGCCCGTGCCGTGCACCGTCATCTCGGCGATATCGCCATGCGTCCAGATCTCGCGCCGCGCGGCGAAATAGGTGGCGTGATAGCGCGCGTCGCCATCCTCGCCCCAGAAGGTCAGCGGCATCGACGGGAACGGTTCGGTACAGACGAGGTCGCCTTGGCGGCCGACGACCGGCGCGTTGCGCTCGTCCATCACTGCGACCGCTAGGCCAAGCCCCTTCACGGTCAGTTCGCCGCGTCGCACCGGGTGGATCGGCGATCCTAGCAGGAAGCAGCCGATGATCTCAGTGCCGCCCGAGATGGACGCGAAAATCATGTCGCGCTTCACATACTCATAGACCCAGTCAAACTGTGCCGGCGAAACCGGCGCGCCGGCCGAGAGCAGTGAGCGCAGCGCCGACAGATCGTGCAGGCGGCCCGGCGCGTAACCTTCGGCGGCGAGCGTCGCTAGATATTTTGGGCTTGTGCCGAAATGCGTGACGCGGGCACGCTCGGCCATCGTCCATAGCGGACTGGGGTCGAGGCCATCGGGCGATTTCAGGATCGGCGCGCCGTCATAAAGCACCACGCTCGCGCCGCAGGCGAAACCGGAGATCAGCCAGTGATACATCATCCAGGCGATGTTGGTGTACCAGCTCATCACGTCGCCCGCGTGGACGTCGCCATGGAGCAGATGCTCCTTCAAATGCTGAAGCAGCACGCCGCCGGCACGATGGACGATCGCCTTCGGCGCGCCTGTCGTGCCGGAGGTGTAGAGCACGTAGGCCGGATGGTGGAAGGGCACGTGCTCGAAGATCAGCGGACCCTCGCTACCGAAATCGTCGAACGCAACGCAATCTGCGGCACAGACCGGCTTGGCTCTGGCTTCGCCGGTCAGCACCAGCGTCGTCACCGTCGGCATCGCGGCGACGATCTCGGCCAGCCTGCCGGAGATGTCGTGCTCCTTGCCCGCATAGTGGTAGTGAGGTGCCGCGAACAGCACCTTGACGCCGATCTGGCCAAGCCGGTCGACGATCGCGGCGGCGCCGAAATCCGGCGAGCAGGACGACCAGACGGCGCCGACCGACAGCGCCGCCAGAAGCGCTGCGAGCCCTTCAACACGATTGGGCAGGATACCGCCGACGCAATCGCCCTTGCCGATACCGGCCGCGCGCAAGCCGTCGGCCGTTCTAGCGACGAGTCTGCGCAATTCGGCAAGCGTGATGGTCCGGAAATGGCCGCTCTCGTCGGCCTCTATCACTGCGACTCTCTCGCCGTCGCCACGCAGCAGGTTTTCCGCGAGATTGAGCGATGCGTCCGGCAGGAAGCGGCTTTTGGTCATCGGCGCATTGTCGTCGCGCAGGAAGGAGATGGTGCCGGGATCTCCAATGACGTAGGCGAAGTCCCACACCGCACGCCAGAATGCGCCCGGGTCGGTGATCGACCAGCGATGCAGCGTCTCGTAGTCGCGTGGGTCGAAGCCGTTGGCGTTAGAAAACCGCGCAAGGTTGGACGATTGGAACGCGGTCGGCGCCGGCGTCCAAAGCACGGATGACATGGATTTCCTCCCGCAATGCAGGCCGGACTCGATGCCGCGACCTTGCCTGCCGATGCATTTCATGATTATTGGTTATAACCAGAATGTCAAGTGACGATCTTGGCTCTACGGATCGCACCGGCGGAGGATCAGAAATGGATGCCGTCTACATCGTTGCCGCGAAGCGGACGCCTATCGGCAAGCTGAACGGCGCGTTTTCCGACCTCTCCGCGGCGGACCTGGGCGCGCAACTTATCCAGGCGATGCTTGCCGATATCCAGCTCCCGCCAGACGCCATCAGCGAGGTGATCATGGGCCAGGTGCTGACAGGCGGCGCCGGACAGAACCCGGCAAGGCAGGCCTCGATCAAGGCCGGCCTGCCGGTCAGCGTGCCCGCGATGACTGTCAACAAAGTGTGCGGCGCCGGCCAGAAGTCGATCCATCTTGCCGCCCAAGCCATTCGCTGCGGCGACGCCGACTGTGTGATCGCCGGCGGCCAGGACTCGATGACGTCAGCGCCGCATTTCATTTCGGGCGTGCGCGGCGGAGTGCGTATGGGCGACCAGACACTCAAGGATTCCATGATCACCGACGGGCTGTGGGATGCTTTCCACAATGTGCATATGGGCGTGACGGCCGAGTCGCTCGCACAGCGCTATCAGATCACGCGCGAGGAGCAGGATCGCTTCGCGCTTCGCTCGCAGGACAACGCGAACGCCGCCATTCGGGCCGGAAGATTCAACGACGAGATCGTTGCCGTCTCGATAATGACAAGGAAAGGCCATTTGGTCGTCGACCGGGACGAGCACCCAAATCCCTCGACCACCATCGACGGACTTGGCCGGCTGAAGCCGGTCTTTGATCCGGCGGGCACCATCACGGCCGGCAACTCGTCCGGCCTCAACGACGGGGCAGCCGCGGTGCTGGTAATGTCGCAGACGCGGATCAACGAACTCGGGCTGAAACCCCTCGCCCGTATCGCATCCTACGCTTCCGCCGGCGTCGAGCCGATGGACATGGGCCTCGGTCCGGTCGCAGCCTCTCGCCTCGCTCTTCATAAGGCAGGATGGCAGGCTTCCGACCTCGATGTGATGGAAATTAACGAGGCGTTTGCGGCGCAAGCCATCGCTGTCAACCACGAAATGGGCTGGAACGAGGAGATCATCAATATGAGCGGCGGCGCCATTGCGCTCGGCCATCCACTGGCCGGTTCCGGCTGCCGCATCGTGGTGACGTTGCTCTACGAGATGGTCCGCCGCGATGCGAAGAAAGGATTGGCCTCGCTCTGCATCGGCGGCGGACAAGGCGTGGCGATCTGCTTGGAGCGGTGAGCCTGAAACTCTGAGCGGTTGTTGCTTGTGGGAATTGGCGATGGCATGGCCACGCGGGCTACTAGCACAACGATCCGGCGAGCGGCAGCTTTGGATCGACGGTAGCGCCAATGCGCTGCCTTTTTCGCTCGCCGGTGTGCAGCTCAAGTTCTCGGCCTTCGAGAACGCAGGGAAGGACGGGGGCCTGACGATCCCTGCCAAGGGCGTCGGCGGCTCGTGGATCCTGAAGCTCCCGTCCCAGCAGTTCACCGGCGTTCCGGAAAGCGAGTTCTCGTTGATGACGATCGCCAGGATGATCGGCATGGATATGCCGGCCATCAACCTGATCGATCTCGATGCGATCACCGGCATTCCTGAGGGCGTTGGTGAGCTAAAGGGGCAAGCGCTTGCCTCCGCTGGGAGAGCAGCGGGCTGTCGAGATGGAAGCAGGCGAGCTGCTGGGCATGTCGGAGCGGCATTCCGACGGTACCGGGCGAGTTCGAGGAGGCCGGCATGCAGGGGCTCATTGACCGGCGGCTGGGCAAGGCCTCGCCGAAGCGGGTGCCGGCGGGGGAGCTGCAGCGGATTTATCGGGAGTTTTACGGAGGCTGGAACGTTGAAGCATTTTCACGAGCACCTTCGCGAGCCCCACAACTTCGCCTGGGGCTACACCTGGACGAAGGCGCAGCTGCATGCTGCGGGACTGATCGAGCGGGCCAGGCGGCGGGGGACGTACCGGCGCAAACGGCCGCGCAAGGGCATCGGCTGGGAGTTCGTCCATGCCTGCATCGACGACGCCTCGCGCGTCGCCTTCTCGCAGGGTCTTGCCGGACGAGAGGAGGAGGGCGCGCCATCGCCTTCCTGAAAACGGCGGCCGCCTACTACGCTTAAAGTCGCAAACGCCAATCAGCAGACTCGCCCGTTCCGCGGACAAGCCGTTGAGGCTCCACAGTTAGAGAGCCTCCGGCGCCTTCTTGCCGACACGTTCGCCCAGGAAACGCGCGAACGGTTTGATGTCCGCTTCCGCCCTGGCATGTTCCAGGGAATGCATATAGCCGTCGCGACTCGCCAGCGGGATCACCGTCCAGGGATAGCCGCCCGCAGCCATCATGACATTCATCAAGAATCGACCCGTGCGACCGTTACCGTCCATGTAAGGGTGAATGTAGACAAAGACGAAGTGGCCAAGAACCACGCGCACTGACGGTTCGTTTTCGGCGGCGAGCAGATCGAACAGCGCGGGCATCAGGTCGCGAACGGCTTGCGGATTTGGCGGCACATGCCGGGATCCGCGGATATAAACCGGACTGCTGCGGTAGCCGGCGAGGCTGCCCGGCTTCACAAGGCCTGCCGCGACACTGGGCTGGAACAGCTCGCGGTGCCAGTTGGAATGCTCCTGGCTGGCGACCTCGCCGGCATTTTCGCCAGACAGCACACGCCTCAAACTGTCCTTCACGGCTTGGAACGATTGCCAGTATCCGCGGGCCGCCATGGCATCCTTCTGCTGGCCGTCGTAGACTTCGTTTTCCGGATTCCAGGCGCCGGATCGCACCCGGTCGATAAGCTCGGCCGAGACGCGATAGCCTTCGATCGACAATGAATGATAGGCGTCAGCGACATAGAGATCGTCGACACGCTTGAGATATGCGTCGACGTCGTCTTGCCGTGACGGCGGGGCTGGAAATGAGGAAGGGATTTCCCCACGCATCTTGGCCCACATCAGTCGGATCCTTTGCACGTAGGGCGATTGCTCGCGCGTCGGGATATAATCGGAAAGGCGGCTGGCAAAGCGGTCGTTCTCGCGTACATGGTGTCCTGCCGCCCTCATTGCCGAGACGATCTCGTCAGCGTGGCGATCGCGTCCGATGTTACGGAAGGCGCCGGCCAGCCTGCCCGCCACGACAGTTCGTCCTCCCTCGAGCAATCGATTGAGGAGCGCCGACGGATCGTGCTGGACGGCGAGCAAAGCGCGCATCTCCGTCGGGAAGGCGGTGTAGACCCCGCTCGTCGCAGCGACTAGGGCCGCATCCAGCGTATGGACATTTAACCCGTCCAGAGTGGTCAAATCCCCAGCCGGCAGTAGCGGATGCCGCGTGTCGTAGATCGACGTATTGTGCAGCAGCTTGGTGATTTGACCGCTTCCGGTGGGGGCCCAAACCAAGAGTTGGCGCGGAACGTTCCATTGTCCGGCGTGCAGCAAGAGCGATTGCTCTGGCCCGAGCACCCACGCGTTGCCGAAACGCGCGCTGAGATAGGCGCGGGCAAAATCCCAGAATGAGGCGTACCAGGCGGTGGTTTCGCCGTCGCTCGCGTCCGGATCTGTCGAGATGTACCAACCTTTGATCACGGGCTGGAGGAAGCGCTGGCGAATCAAAAGCTCGCGGACGTCACGTGCAAGCTCGCCGGTCCGAACGACGTGGCGACCAGCGGTTTGCAAGGCGTGCAGCACCTCTAATGCGCTTGCCAGTTTTTCTTGAGGGGTCGCCATACGAGGACTGTCGTCTTACATCATTTGCGGGTTTAATCTTGCACAAAGTTACGGGTTTTCTGCTGTACGAAATTACGGACTTAATGTCGAACGAAATTACGGGTTGCGTGCGGAAGCGTCGTAAAATACTGAACGCATGGGAAAAGCGTACCTCGCGCAGCGAAGGAGGCAACTCTCCCCGCGCCGGCAGCGCCCTGAAGACCGACTCGGTTGCTCGCGCGGCAGGGCGATGCATGGGCAAGGTGCACGCTTCGGCCCGCTCGCCTCGGTGGTCCTGTCTTCTTACGGGCCCCAGGCGGTCTGCAGGCGATTTGCCGGGAACTGCAGGCAATGCCGGGAATAAGCGCCACCCCCGGCAACATCGAGCGCTCGCCCAAGGCAATGGAAGCGGCGCCTTCCTTCAGCTCACGGTTTATGGCGGAGCAGGCTCTCAAAGCGATTCAAGACCGCTGACGGGATGACGCGCCCCCACCAAGCCGCCGACGCGCACCACCGTTACCTTCCGCTCCGCCGCATACAGCGACGACAGCGCATCCTGCGAGACACCCTCGTCGGTGATCACCTCGTCGATCTCGGAAATGTCCGAGAGCGTGCAGAAGCCAGGCGCGGTGCCAATCTAGCATCAGGTTCTGCGTGAGCCTTCAGTCTGGCGCCGGTTGCGACCATTGGCCCCCTCCCGGAACGTAAGGCAGTTCCTTCCGTTGGATGAATTGACGTTGGCAGATCAACAGGAGGAATTTCACAATGGTCCGCAAGATACTAGCTACGGCCGCGACGGCTGCTTTCATGTCGACGGCGCTCTGCACGGCGGGTGCTCACGCCGCAAATACCAGCAAGCCCGCTACCCAGGCGGAGGCTGTTGCTCCGGTCACTGAAGGGAAACTCGTCTCCAAGATCATGGGAGCCGCGGTCTATGACAGCACCGCTGATGACGCGACGAAGATCGGCGATGTCAATGACATCGTCCTGGACAAGGACGGGAACGCCAAACTCGTCGTCATCGGCGTCGGCGGGTTCCTTGGCGTGGGGGAAAAGAATGTGGCCTATGATTTCAGCAAGCTTGAATGGGTCAACAAGAAGGGCGATCGCTGGATAGTCGCAAAGACGACGAAGGATGAGCTCAAAGCTCAACCCAATTTCGATACGAAGGCTTATGATACCGCGGCAGCGTCGACGTCCCAACCGACCAACAGCACGGCCGACAGCCAAGCGGCCAATGGCAAAACCGATACCACTGCGACGGCCTCGATTGACAAGTCGACCTTGACCGAAATGCCGTCAGACAAAATCAGTGCGGCAAATCTGTTCGGAACCAACGTCTATGGCGCAGATGACGCGAAGGTAGGCGAGATCGGCGACGTTATCCTGACGGGTGACAAGAAGGTCGACTCGATAATCGTTGACGTAGGCGGCTTTCTAGGCATTGGCGAAAAAAAGGTCGCCGTCGGGATGGAGAACCTCAAGTTTATGACCGACAAGAACGGTAACCGTTACCTCTATACGAACTTCACCAAGGACCAGTTGGAGGCGCAGACTGCCTACGACAAGGCCACTTACGCTCAAAACCGAGACAAGCAGCGCATCATCGTCAACAAGTAAAAAAATCATCGCTAAGCGCTCGCCCGTGTGGCGGGCGCTTCGACTGGAAAACGCGGGAGCGGACTTGAAATTATCCGACGAGGTCCGTCATAGCTCTGAAAATATCAGCGACCTCGTCCTGTCTGATGTCGTTTCTGCGCTTCATCGACGAGTTAAGGTTAGCCACGAGTTCGATATTCCCTACATTGCTGGGTACAGCAGGGATGCAACTACAATTTACATCGACCGGCATCTGCCGCGCACCATCAGGTGGAGGGGCAAGGACGTGCGGCTTGAACCATTTCTGGTGTGCCACGAAATTGTTGAAAAAGCTCTCTTGGACGAGTTGCGGCTTCATTATCTGCACGCCCATCAAATTGCCTCGCGCATCGAAAGAGATGCGGTGAGAGGGGCTGGCCTGACCTGGCGGCACTACCAAAGCGTCATCAAGGGGCACGAGAAAGCGATCGATGAGGAACAGCTTCGCTGCGTGCCAGGGGAGTTAGATCTCACGCCTTACAAGGACCTGAAGGATTACCCATTGCTCCAACGGCTGGTCGAAGCATCGCAGTAGCTCGTTGCTCGGGGCGGTCCAAGGCACAGAGACAGCGGGAAATTGAAGCAGGCACACTGTTAAATTTTCTCGCCATTGGAACTTCCCGACGCACTGCTGGTTCGCCTGCATAGGGACGACTGAGGCCCATTCCGACCTGTGCATTCTGCAGGCAGAGCGCCTCGCCAACAGGAGACGGCCATGAAACATCAGACACTTGAAGAACTACATGAGGTCGCGGAAGTCGATGCATTGTTTCCGGCTATGACGCGGCGTCAGCGTTTGGAACATTGGGCCATGCTGCTCGAGCGAAATCCCGAGCGGTGCCTCGCCGCCTTCCCCGGGACGGAATACATGACCTTGGAGTTGCGTGACAAGGCTCGGTCCCTGGACTCCGCGCTAGGCATCGCTTTCGCCGATCCAACATTGCGCGCGCAAGGATTGAAAAACGATACGTATGGCGAATCAAAACGCTTCTTCGAGCTAACGGATTGGCAGTTGCACGCGATTGTTTGCCACTGCCACGTCGGCGGGACGATGAAAGCCGGATGGGCTGCCGTTCAAGTCCGGTCTGCCATCGACAAAGAAGGCAAGCTTTTCAGCAGATTGCGTGAAGCGATTGCCCATTGGCCGGTATTTCGCATTTTGAATCATGCGAGGGAGTAAGAGACCTCAGGAAGTTGAAAAAGGCGGCGAGCGAAAGTCCAAGCATGTGCATTTTGGCCTGAGATCGCTAACTGTGAGAATACGGGCGAGCGCCGCCCGTATTCCTTTTGCCTCGTCAGGCTAGTCGAAGATTACTCTCCTCGAAAGCAGTCCCCTCAGATCCGCAGCATAGCAGCGATTACTATGTACCTCGTCCAAATGCTGTTGCCCCGTTCAGACAACCAAGGTCAACTCTTCCCCGGAAGTGATTTCGATCTGACCTGCCACGGGTAATTTCCTCCAGCTGAGATTAGAGTCCGGCCCTCTTTTGAAGGACGGACTGATGAAGCGAAGCAGGTTTACGGAAGAGCAGATCATCGCGGTTCTGCGCGAGCACGAGGCGGGGGCGAAGACGGCCGATCTTGCCCGCAAGCACGGGATCTCGGAGGCGACGCTTTACAACTGGAAGGCCAAGTACGGCGGCATGGACGTCTCCGACGCCAAGCGGCTGAAGGCGCTCGAGGATGAGAACGCCAGGCTGAAGAAGCTGCTTGCCGACCAGATGCTGGAAGCTTCGGCGCTGCGCGAGCTTCTGTCAAAAAAATGGTAGGGCCCGCCGCCAGGCGCGAGGCAGTCGCGCATCTGCAGGCCGCGATGGGCCTGTCGGAGCGGCGGGCCTGTTCGATCGTCGGTGCCGACCGCAAGATGATCCGCTACCGGTCGCGGCGTCCCCCGGAGACGGCACTGCGCGGCCGGCTGCGCGAGCTGGCCAACGAACGCCGGCGCTTCGGCTACCGGCGGCTGTTCATCCTGTTGAGGCGCGAGAGCGAGCCGTCGGGCATCAACCGCATCTACCGACTCTATCGCGAGGAAGGGCTGACGGTGCGCAAGCGACGTTCACGGCGGCGGGCCGTTGGCACGCGGGCGCCGATCCTGGTGGAGGCGAAGCCGAATGCACGCTGGTCGCTGGATTTCGTGCACGACCAGTTCGCCTGCGGCCGCCGCTTCCGCGTGCTCAACATCGTCGACGACGTGACGCGCGAATGCCTGGCCGCGATCGCCGACACCTCGATCTCCGGCCGCCGTGTGGCGCGCGAGCTGACCGAGTTGATCGGCCGCCGCGACAAGCCCGGCATGATCGTCTCCGACCACGGCACCGAGTTCACCTCGAACGCCATCCTCGCCTGGTCGCAGGACCACATCGTCGACTGGCATTACATCGAGAAGGGCAAGCCCATGCAGAACGGTTACATCGAAAGCTTCAACGGCCGCATGCGCGACGAGCTGTTGAACGAAAGCCTGTTCTTCGGCCTCGACCATGCCCGCAGCGCTCTCGTCGAATGGGTCAAAGATTACAACACCACGCGGCCACATTCCTCGCTCGGCTATCGAACGCCGGCGACCTTCGCCGCGACACTCACCGCAACCGGCGAAGCCGCTGCACTATTTGGCGGCTCCGCGTCTTCGCCGGTTGCTCAAGCCGCGCTCTACGACGTATCACCAACCGCCGAGGCTCTAATTGCGACTGGATGAAAATTCAGTGGCAGGTCAGATCGTCTGAAAGAAGAACTAGCGGCTCGCTTCGATGGCGTGACCGCCTATCTCCAGGCGCCCGCGGAGGGTCTTTGGAAGGATGGCGGAGAAACAGACCGGGATGATATCGTCGTGTTCGAGATAATGACGCCGAAGGTGGACGTTTCAGATTGGCAGCGCCGACGGAGCGACCTGGAGCGCCGCTTCCGGCAGGATAAAATTGTTGTCCGCTACTCGAAGATAACGCTCCTTTGAAGCTCCGTGTTAATTTAGGCCTGTTGAATCTCGGAGACATTCCAGTGTGCCGTCCGGAATTATCTGTCGCTGTCCGGAATTAAGCCGGGCTGCGGAGGTCGTCTGCGGCGGCGTTTCGGCGCTCGTGTAGAAGCCTGAGCACATCGCTGCCGCACGACATGCCGCGAAGCGTGATCTCTATCCGGGGAAGACGAATGCTGCCGAAGGTGCTGGTCCCGGCAGCGCAATTCTGGAGGAGAGGGCAAAGCGCGCGAAGGGAGGTGTTCTCACCGTAGATAACAATCGCTTCGTAGGCGTCGGCTCCCTCAACGTCGTGTTCCGCGCCGATCCTCACGCAGTCCTCCCGCGTCGGCTGCCCGATCTCGAAACGCATGCCGATACGGCTTTCGATCTGATCCACAGCGTGGGTATCACGCCTCGTGCCCGCTAACCGATGAGTGTTGCCGGCGAGCAGTAAAGCGAAGCCGCACCGCTCCTGAAGATGCAGCAGCTCCCGCAAACAGCGGGTGTGAAGTTCTGATATTCGTCCACCAACAACGGACGCGTCGGGCCGTATCGGGCGCCCAAAAAATTCATGCAATCCTTCGCAAGATCGTATGTGTGCTTGCTGTCCCTTTGGACGCCGTAGGCGTCATGCAGCATCAGGAACATCGGCCTGATAGCCTTGGTATGCTGCGCAACCTCACAATAGGCAGCTCCGCTTTGGGCGGCTATCCAGTTGAGCGCTACAGTCTTTCCGAGTCCGGCCTTGCCGACCGCAAGCACCGGATATCGCATCTTGACCGCCGTATCGAATGCAGCCCGTACGGTGAACGCGGCGCGGGTTTCTATAAACGTCATCCGACGATCCTCTTCGCCAAGTCCATCTGAACGGCTATGCGGTCGTCTTGTTCGCGTCGGCGCTCTTCGGAGGTCGAAGCCCCTTCGGCATCACGATCCGCGCCGGCCGCTTCGCCGGATCGTAAGAGACGATGCCGACGGGCACGTTGGGGACCGAGTCAGGCTGGGCTTGGCCGCGTGCGATCAGGCGTGCAGCCACGTCGATATCAGGCGCCGACCGATCGAGGTCACGCACCGCCTGCCGATGCACCTTTGCGCGTTCGGCTGATGCTTTTGCGCCGCGCTTGTCGAGCGGATGGAACTCGACATCGGGAAAGGCTATGCCGACTCGTTCACCATAGCGGTCAAGCAGCAGCAACTCGGCCGGTTTGTGATAGGCCGGCACACGGACCCAAATCTTCTCGTATTGGTAAGCCTGCAATTCTGGGCATGTCCAATAACGGCCACCGACCGATATCGCACCCTGAACAACCGACCGCTCTTCGGTTCGCGCACAGACCGCGCGCACCTTCATCGCGGCTCATCGCAGTCGGCGCCCATCCGGCCTCAAGGTGTTTGCGGAGTGTGGCTTCAGGTGAGAGACCTTTGAGCGCGCTCTTCTTGCCCTGCGCAGTGTGATTATAGGTGCGCACGAAGCCTTCTATGGCCGGCACCACATCTTCGAACGCGCCGAACGGAGCCACCGTCCTGCCGATAGCCTCCTGCTTCTTGCTCATTCGGTTGCCGCCGATGTGGCCGCGCGCCGTGCTGAAATAGCGCGTCTCTAGGTCGCCGAATAAACGCTCAATCGGCTTTGCGGAGGCGTTGTAGGGCAAAGCATTGATGACGTGGGTTGATCGAGACGGGCCATGGAAGCCCGGCACGGTAAGCTGCATGGCATCGTCCAGAAAGGCGACGAAGCCGAATTCTTTGCCGTTGTCGACATAGAGCGACTGCGGCATGCCCCACGCTTCGATGATGGCCGCGAAGACTTCGATCACGTCGCGGTTTTGCACGCCGCCGCGCTTTTCGAAAAAGATCAGCCCTATCCAGAGGCGCTGCGTCGCCCAGTCTAAGAAGCCGATCAGCCTGGCAGTGGCGACAGTGCCGTCAGGACGAGTGAGGTGAATGTCCACAGGATGAACATCGCCGACCACCAGCTCCATCGGCTGCATGCAGGCGACGGTGCGCCGGATGCGCGGCCGGCGATCATCATAAGCCTTATGGTCGCGCTTAAACCGGTGGACGTTTCGGAAGTGGAGTTCCGCTGAGACGAGGTCGGTTGGGATAGAACAAGCGCGCTCCAGCACGCTAGGATCGCCGGGACGAAAGCCCCAGGCCCGAGTCGCGTCGACCAGGAACTTCTCGGCTTCTTGCAGGGTGTGGCCCCACGACATGCCGCCTTTGAGGAGGCCGCGGATTTCCTGCTTTAGGTCCTCCGCGATTTTTGCCTTGGTGGATGCTTCGAACGGGACCAGCTTGTCCCACCTCCGGCTTATGACGACACGCTTCTTACCCCTGTCCAATCGACCATGCCGTCCAACCTTCATGCCTTCGTCAAAGCGTGCGGCATGGCGCAGCAGCGTCCGCAGGGAATAGCTGACCGCCGTGCCTTCCCAGTTCCGCGTTGGGTTGTCTGCTAGCTTGACCAGGGCGTCGGAGCGGGCAGTCGATTTGACTGGATACTGAAGCGCAGGTCTCAGGTAATCGAGCCACCATGTGTGCTCTGCCGTCCTGCCGGTGATTGATTTCGAGTGGTTTTCAACGAGGGTTTGAGAGACCTTTAAACGGTGCTGGTATTCGAGCGGCAGGGACGTGGAATTCACCTGATATTGCTCTCCGGCGTTCCCGCCGCGCCGACCATTGACCTTCCGCACTTCGAGCGGATTCTTTCGCCAGCGCCGCCGACGAAGAGCGCGGTGAGCGACCTGTCGCCCAATGCCGACCAGCGCAGCAAACTCAACTGTGGGCAGCCACTCGCTCATAGCTAGCAACCTGGCGTCGACGCGGGGCAATTCCTGAGGTGGGGATATACCTCGCGAACGTGTAGGCTATTTGACGATCGTCCGAGATCACCTCGCGGAGGCAATATCAATGTCAGCCCGGCGTGAAGATTAAGCGCTGCAATAGCGCTCCGCCGAGAGAAGTCGCAGGACGAGGCCGTCGAGACCGATCGCTCGCCGATCCTCGATCAGGTGGTCGCTGCTGCAGGCGTTGTGGGTGACAGCGCCTTTCCCGTCGCACTGGACGCGGGGTATGTCCTTCTGGGAGCCGCTCCCGACCTGGCGCTACTCGACGGGCGCATCTTAGCAGTCGTTACCAGAGCCGACGAGTTTTCGACCGATCACTTTGCCTATCTCAAACGGCTCGGAAAGGTGATGCCCGGTTCGAAGACCGTCTATTATCTTGAGAATGTTGGTCAGGCTGGCGAGGGAGAATTCGTGCAGTTTCCGGTCATTGGAGCATCGCCGACCGCCGGCATTCCGGTTGTCGAACAGATCTGGAAGGTTCTCGGAACGCTCTTCTAGGTACATGCCGCCCACGCGCCCAAACGTCTGTTCACTTGCTATGCGTTGAAATGTGCATATATTGTGCGTATGAGAGGTCGGAGAATTGTCATGGCCCAGGCACAGCTAGTACATTCCACGGTTATCTCGGGCTTTGTCGACAGCCTGCAGGAGCCGCGCACTCCTTATATCTCGCCGAAGCGCCTGTCGCAGGCGCTGGGCGTGAAAGTTGCCAATCTGGCGCAATTGACCGGCGTCCACCGCAACACGCTCCGCAACCCGTCATCGGAGCGCCTGCAGGGCCGGATGCGCGAGATGGTGAAGGTGATCTCGGCGGCAACGGAGCTCACCGGCGACGTGGACAAGGCAATCTACTGGTATCGCAATGAACCGATCGCCGATTATGGCCATCGCACGGCGGCCGAGCTCGTCGCGGACGGCCAGGTCGAAGCAGTCCTGGCCTTTATCCGGGATCTCGAGAACGGGGCGCGCGGGTGAAGGTCACCCGCGTCGGGCCGGACGAGATCTTCCATCGCTATCTGACACCCAAATGGGCCTTCCTGCCCACCAGCGGTGCAGGCGCGGCG
Source organism: Mesorhizobium sp. B1-1-8 (assembly GCF_006442795.2). Lineage (NCBI taxonomy): Bacteria > Pseudomonadati > Pseudomonadota > Alphaproteobacteria > Hyphomicrobiales > Phyllobacteriaceae > Mesorhizobium > Mesorhizobium sp. B1-1-8. The sequence continues at coordinate 46,499 of NZ_CP083957.1, read as the reverse complement.
ATCGACGGCGGGCGCTTCAACCGGCCAGGCGTCGAAGCGCTTTACCTGTCCCGCGCTCCTCAGACAGCGTTGGAGGAATACAAGCAGGGTGCCAGCATCGTCCCGCCAGCCACTCTTGCCGCTTACAAGATCACGCTCGCCGAGGTGGCCGACCTTTCGCAGGGATTCGACCCGGACATCTGGGACGGTGCCTGGCGGGAATGGGATTGTGCCTGGCGCAAGATCGCTCGCATCGACAAGAAAATCCCGCCGTCGTGGAAACTTGCGGACATGGTCATCACCGCCGGGCTTCGCGGCATTCTGTTTCCGTCGCTGCGTCATGCCGGCGGCACTAATCTGGTGATCTTTCCAGCCAACCTTGTCGACGGCGATCACGTCGCGGTTCACGATCCCGATCACCGACTACCGCACGACCAGTCGTCCTGGTCCTTGAGTCATTGACCGTCTCTGGGATCGCAAGGCGACAAACGCCCGCTCACGACACCTGCTCTTCGACGACATCGTCCTCGCCCTCACTATTAGCCAACCCGGCCGGAATATCCCCGGCCAAAAGCTTCTCCTTCGACAGCAGCCCGGCGTCCTCGAGCGCTTCGAAATCCGGCAGCTGACGCAGCGTGTCGAGCCCGAACTGCGACAGGAAGTTCTTGGTCGTCACATAGGTGTAGGGCGCGCCCGGCTGCGGGCTGCGCGGCCCCGAGGCGATGAGCTCCTGCGCGCGCAGCACGCCGATCAGATCGCGCGACACCTCCTTGCCGAAGAAGGACGACAGCTCGCCCCGCGTGATCGGCTGGAAATAGGCAATGCACATCAGCACGAGGGCCTCCGCCTGCGATAATTCTTTCGCCTCCTGCCCGGCTGTGCCAAATGCACTGCGGATGACGTCCCCAAAAGCCTTTTTGGTCCGGTGCTGCCAACCGCCGGCGACCGCGACCAGTTCGTAAGGGCGGCCGGCGAGCTCGGTGCGGATGTCATCAATGATCAGCTCGATGTTGCAATTCTTCCCCACCACCCGCGCCAGCACACTACGTGTCACCGGTTCATTTGCCGCAAAGATCACAGCTTCGACGCGGCCCATCCATTCGCGCCAGCGCAGCTCCGGCGGCAGGTGGTCGAGCTCTGTGTCCAGCAAAGCCGGCTGGCCGTTTGGCTTGCGGCGGGCGGACGCTTCGCTCATGGCTACAACCCAAACAGCCGGAAGCTGGTGCGCCCCGAAAGCTCGCGCACCGCCTCGAGCTGTTGCAGCCGTTCGAACAGGCGCCGCACCGCAAACCGCGACAGGTTCTTTGTCACGAGCGAGCCGGAAACGGCATCTTCATTCAGGAGCAAAAAAATCACATCGCCGGCGCCTTTCGCGCGCAGTTTCGGCGCCACCGCTAGCAGTCTTTCGGCGCGGCGCGACAACTCGCCGGCCAGCCGGCAGGCCTCCGCCGCCGCTTGAACCAGCGCAACGCAGACCGCCCGCTCAAAATTCCTTTCGCCGGGCCGGATTCTTTTGCCTCCACTTTCGGAGCGGAAGGTCGGCGAAAAAACCTGGGTCACCAACAACGGCAGCGGCCGCGGCCAGCGCAGGTTTTGCGCCAGCACCAGGTCGGCCAGCCACCAGGCCAAAAGCTCGGAGTCGGGCCGCGTCGCGACGACATGAGCGGCAATCGCCGCGGCGGCGAATGGTGCCGAGCGACGCGACGTAGCCAGATTTTCGATTTCCGTGCAGAGGTCGGCGAGCGCCGCGCCGTCCCAGTGGAGACCAAGCTGGTCGACGATCTTTTCGAGCCTGTCGGCGTTGGCGATGGGCGGCTGCGCGGCCAACTGCCGCCAGGCGCCCAAAATGGCGCCGGCGGGGCCGGGATCGGTGCCGGCCGGGCAAAGCTGCCAGGCATCGCGCAGCGCGGCCTCGTCCTCGGCGCGGCCAGCGAGCCGCATGCTGGCGGCGGCGCATTTCAGCGCCAGCCGCTGGCGCCAGGCACCGGACCAGGCAGGCTGCGCGCGGGCGAGCGGGTCGAGCGAAGCCAGGGCAGCGCCCGCCTGGAAAGCGGCGTCCGCGTCATTGGGCGCGCCGCCTGGTGAGAGCGCCCAGGCCGGGACGGTTGACGGCGCGGTGGAGCTGGCGGTCGCGGGATCGAGGCGAATCATGCTCTTGGAGGGTAAATCGCGCGTGCGCTTTGCGCCAGGATTTTAACGCCAAAACGCACAGCCTGTCGGCGCCATAAAACGAATGATAATGTTGCCTTATCAGTCGTTTTGCTCTTTAAAGAGGAAATGACCGTTTTCGTCGAGCAGAAGCCCAAAAATCACGCTCAGCAAGCCTCCGGACCGTCCCACAGCAGGGCGGCGCAAGACGATGTTTCGACCGCCCGGGCGTCGGCCAACGGCGCGCCCTCAGAGGTGCCCGCTGGCTTGCAAGGTCTCGGCAAAGGTCTTGAGCGGAACGACAAGCGTCATTGGACGATCATTCAGCGGCTCGGCGCCGTAGCTCGCGTACCAGTTCGCCGCCCGCTTGCTCTTGGCGTCGATGATCATCAGCACACCGCCGACCTCTTCAGTAACGCGGATGCAGCGCAGCGCGGCTGCCAGCAGAAGCTGACCACCGAGCCCCTTGCCCGCCACCGATTTGTCGACGGCGAGCCGTGCCAGCAGAAATTCCGGCACATCGTGTCGCGCCAGACCCTTCGTCATCGCGGCAGGAACTGCGTGATGTTCGACCGAGGCTGGAGCCAGGCTGTAGAAGCCAAGGATTTTGTCCGGTGCATCGTCGGGAACCGCACAGAACGTCTTTACCGCGTTCTGCTCGTGCCCTTGTCGCGCGAACCGCTGCAGGAAGGCATTCATCTCCACATCGCCGCAGTCAAAGGCTTTGCGGTCGTGCGACCGGGCGATCGCCTCCTCATGCCAGGGCGGAAGGCTCACAGGTTCTTCGGAAGTGCGGCCGCCGCAGCGCGCAACCTCGCGTTCGGCTTTGGAGGATTGTCGAGAAGCTCCAGGATGCGGCCAAAATCCCGCTCGGACACCTTTATGGCGTCAGCTTCGGCGATAACGGTTTCGGCTTCGCGCAGCGCGGACTGGGTGACGAAGCTGGTGAGATCGGTATGGCGAAGCGCTGCGGCGCGCAGCAGGCGCGCCTTCACCTCCGGCTTCACCCGGATGTTCATCCGATCAGTATCATCAAGGGCTGCCCGCGCCATCGCTTCGATTCCCAGATTGCTTGAACAGCATAGATACATCTGCCGGATCGCGATTGCAACAACGTACGCATTGAATGCTCACATTCTTGAGGCATCCTCATGAGTCCTGACGAGGACGACCTTCCCGACATCGTCGACATGGTTATGGAGATGGGGCGCACAGAAGAAGCGCCGGCGGCATCCCCCTCCCCTCTCCCGGCCGCCGCCAATCCGCAGCTGCCGGCGCATCTTGAGTCACTTGCCGGCCGCGCCCGTGACTATGTCGAAGCGGCAAGCTCGGCCAACACGCGGCGCGCCTATGCGTCGGACTGGAAGCATTTTTCCAGCTGGTGCCGCCGCCAAGGTATCGAGATGTTTCCGCCCGATCCGCAGGTGGTCGGTCTTTACATCACCGCCTGCGCGTCCGGCGCCGTGACCGGCGACAAGAAGCCGAATTCCGTGTCGACGATCGAGCGCCGGCTTTCTTCCCTGACCTGGAACTATGCCCAGCGCGGTCAGCCATTGGACAGAAAAGACCGCCATATCGCCACCGTCATGGCCGGGATCCGCAACACCCACGCCTGCCCTCCCAGGCAGAAGGAAGCGGTGCTGCCGGAGAACCTTATCGCAATGCTGGAAACGCTCGATCGCGGCACGCTGCGGGGGCTGCGCGACCGTGCCGTGCTGCTCATCGGCTTTGCCGGCGGCCTGCGCCGTTCCGAGATCATCGGCCTCGATGTCGGCCGCAACCAGACCAAGGACGGTCGTGGCTGGATCGAAGTCCTCGACAAGGGCGTTCTCGTCACCTTGCGCGGCAAGACCGGCTGGCGCGAGGTCGAAATCGGTCGCGGATCTTCTGACACGACCTGCCCGGTCGTGGCGCTGGCGACCTGGCTCAAGCTCGCGCGCATCGCGCACGGCCCGCTGTTCCGGCGGGTCACCGGACAGGGCAAGGCCGTTGGCGCCGGTCGGCTCAACGACCAGGAGGTCGCCCGTCTCGTCAAGCGGACCGCGCTGGCCGCCGGCGTGCGTGGCGACCTGCCGGAAGGTCAGCGCGAACAACTCTTTGCCGGCCATTCGCTGCGCGCCGGGCTGGCCTCCTCGGCCGAGGTCGACGAGCGCTATGTGCAAAAACACCTTGGCCACACGAGCGCTGATATGACCCGCAAGTACCAGCGCCGTCGCGATCGGTTCCGCGTCAATCTCACAAAGGCATCCGGCCTTTAGCCGGGCTGCGCAGGCACGCTGCATGCAAAACAGGCCTCAATCTCTGGGTCTGTGCCGCTGCGCATCGTGGAACGACGCCATGCCCTTTGCCGGTCGGAGCGGTTCAGTTGATTGATCTTCTCGTCCCTCCCCTCCCCTCCCCTGACGCTGCTGTCACGTCTTCTGTTTGGCGAGCCATGCTCAGGCACCAACTGGCCAGATATCACGTTTCCCAGCCCTTTCTTTTCATGCTGGCTCGCAAAGCCTCGGTAATTGGGGCAGCGGGCCGAGGCGGGCCCGCTTCGCTACCCTCGACTGGCAAAGGGCGGCCTGCGGCCTTGTCGGCCTTGGCACCCATCCTGGCGCGCAGCAATGCCATGATCATCGGCCAGACCGAGAACTGAGCGTCGCGAGCCCGTTCTGTCAGGTTTCGCAGATAGCCCCCCTTGCTGTTGATCTGTTCGGCGCGCTGCAGGATCGCAGCAACGGTGATGGCCGCCTTTTGCGCCCCCATAATTTCCACGGCTTGCTGCCAGGCGCTCGGGCTGATCCCCATGAAGGGCCGGGCAAGCTCGGCCGCGGCCACGAATTCCCGCCAGGTCCGGATCTGGCCGGCGGGGGCGATATTCAGCATTTCGGGGCAGGCATCCACCACCAGTCCCAGCGGCAGATCCCTCCTTGGCAGACTGTGTATGTTGTCGGCTGTCGTGGCGCTGCCGCTCGCTTCCTGCTTATTTCCTAAGCCGCTTTCAGATTCATCGTGAGAAATATCCTGTGGATTTGAATTCTGTATGTGACGCTCAAACTGGGACTCATTGGCGTTCGGATTCGACGATTTCACGAACGATTCCAGCACGTCCTGGATCTCCAGCCAAAGATCCTCCAGTTCGTCCGCGATCACCTCGAGGACCTTGAGGGAGGCTGTGCGCGGCAGGCGGCCGACAACTGCCTCATATCTCGACATCAAATCCCGCCAATTGCCGGGAACGGCCTCGTTGATGCCTGCCTCGATCATCTTGACGATATCCCGCCGGCAGATCGTAAGACGCTCCTTGACGAGCCTCAGCGCCTGCCTTTCGGCATGTGCGGCCTCGGCCATCTGCTTGAATTCCGCAGCCCGCGCCACGATCGGCGACAGATCGAAACCGTATGCCTGCTCGATATCACCGGCCGGGCCCCTGCGGGCGAAGCGCTTGCCGTTGGGACTGTCCCGCCGAATGACCAGCCCACACGCCACCAGGACGGACAGATGTCGCCTCAGCGTCGCCGGCGACATGCCGTTGGCGCGCCGGATGAGCTGTTCGTTCGAAGGAAAGACGATGAGCCCGCCCTCGCCCGAAAGCTCGTCGTCCCGGTGAAACGACAAAAGCGCGTTCAGAATGGCCAATGCCCTATCGGTCGCGCCGAGAGCTTCCTTGGCCTCCCGGATATATCGGAAAGCCTCCCATTTCGGCACGGCCGCGGCTGGATCCGCGGTTTTTGCCGTCACCTGGCTCGAAATCTGGCCAAGCGTCATCGGCCGCCGCCCAAAAGGCGTCGTTGAGATATGTGTCGTCGACAACTTTCTTCCACCTATCGCTAGGCAAAGGAAAACAGCTCGCCGAACCGGCGCCTAAAACTCTTGACAGTGATTCGCGGAAATGAGATTCTCGGAGTGCTTAGTTCAGAGAAAGGCTTCCGCGGCGGCAACGCTCGGGGGCTTTTTTCTTTTGCGGTTCAGTCTCCAGTTTTGTTTTCGGCTTCCGCGGCCTGGAAAGCTTCAAACAGCTCGCCAAGCCTCTCGGCAATGAACGTACCGAATGCAGACGCTTCCCTCGCCTTCAGGGCGAGCGTAAATACTTTGCCGGTATCGGTGATCGTTGCCTTTACGGAATTGTCCTTCGGCGCCCAGGCTTTCGGCCGCGGCCGCGGCCGCGCCGATCTGGCGCCCTTGCCGGACACCGTCAGCGCGTCGAAAAGTCCGCCAAAGCGCGCATCGCTGGTGGCCTGGGCGAACTCGGCGCTTCGGATATAGTCGGTTGCCCTGGCAGCATTGGCTGGATGCTCCATCAGTTTGGCCAATTGCCACCATCGATCGCGACCCACGCCCTTGGCTGCCCCGATCGCCAGGATGATCTCCTCGGGGATATTGCCGGAGACCGAGCGCATCTTCGAAAAGGTCGTATCGTCGAGGGCCAGGGCGGATTTGATGGTCTCGGCCGAATGGCCGTTCTTGAGGATGCGCTCTGCAAAGAGCGCACGCTCGATGAACGACAGATTGTCCCGGGCGGCATTTTCCTGCCCCTGGGCGATGACATGATCCTGATCGGCGAGCTGCTTGACGACCGCTCGCACCGGTTTGCCCAATTCGCGAGCGACCCTGACGCGCCGGTGTCCAAACACTGTTTGATACCGTCCCCCAAGCGCCGGATGCGGCCTGACCAGGATCGGAGAATCCTGACCGCGTTCCTGGATCGCACGCTTGAGTTCTGAAAATTCCTTCTCGCCGTCCTCCAAGCGGTCAGATACGAATGAATCGTCGATCAGGCCTGGATCAAGGTCGACGACGGAGCTCTTTGACAACTCCTCAAAGGACTGCATGATGGATCGCGAAGCGCCGCGGACGGCGTAGCCTGCTATGTCCCGGGCCTGCCCAGGGGACGGTGCAGGCCCCATGACGCTGCCGAATATGTCTTTACGGGCCATTCAGCTGTCCCCAGAACGATCTAGCGCACTGATTTGTCGTGCAAAAACGCCTCTTTTTACCGCAGTAAAGATCGTGCGCATCACGCCCTGCCCCATGCGCGATGGATGAGCGCCACAATTTCCGAGTTGACGGCATCGAGGGACTCCATTGCCCGATCGTAGGTCGAACGCGTGAAGGCGGATTTCTCGACTTCGTAGAGGGTTTGTTTGGTGAGGCCGGCATCCGATATTGCGGTTGATTTCAGCATCGGGCTTTCCAGGATCTGGCCGGCCAGCATCGACTGCATGAAGCCGACCATCTGCGCCTGCGGAATATCGGTCGGTTCATAGCGGGTGATCAGGTAGCGGAACCAATCCAGCCGTATTTCCGCTCCTGCCGCCTTGATGGTTTTCAAGATTCCACCGAGCATCAGCAGGAACTGGCTCATGGACATCAGGTCGAGCATTTGCGGATGCACGGTAATCAGCACCGACGTCGCCGCAGACATGGCGGTCAAGGTGAGATATCCGAGCTGTGGCGGGCAGTCGACGACGACGACATCGTAGCGGTCGTCGACGTCGGCCAGGGCCATTGCCATGCGCGTGAAGAACTGCCGGCCGACATTGGACGACTTGTCCTGCATGGCCAACGGCGTGTCATATTCGTATTCCTGCAGCTCGAGGTTGGCGGCCACGATGTCCAGGCCCGGAAAGTTGGTCGGCACGATGACGTCAGCCACCGACCGCCGTTCCTCGTCGTAGCGGATCGCCTCGTAAAGAGAGAGGTTCTGGTCCAGTTCGGGCTGGAACCCGTGCAAGGCCGAGAGGGAGGCCTGAGGATCGAGGTCGATTGCAAGCACGCGGTGCCCGGTGAGCGCAAGATGCTGGGCCAGATGTGCCGCGGTCGTGGTCTTGCCGCTGCCCCCCTTGAAATTGACAACGGCAATGACCTGCAGCTTGTCCCCGGGTTTCCGGTGGGGGACGTATTTCTTGACGTCCGTCCTGCCATGGCGGTCAAGAAACTGACGCAGCTCGAGCATTTGCTGGGCCGTATAGGAGCGCCTGCCGGAAGGCGCCTGTTCAGGCATCGGCCCCTTTCCTTCGAGATGCAGCCGCTTCAGATTGTTTTGCGACACGCCCAGGTAGTTCGCCACTTCGGCCAGTGAAAAGCTGCGCAGCGTCTTGGTCGCGTTTGGAGGAAATTTTTCGACTCGAAGCTGATTGAGCCTTCGCGAAATTTCCGCCCCGTGCTCAAGGATCTTGTCGTCGAATTCGAAGACCGGCAGCCGCATGGCGATGTTCATTCTCGCAGGAACCCGAATTGGCGCTTTTTGCAGGGAAAGTATTCAATAAGCGCCATTAAGCTCCGATTCGTGACCACCATCAAGAAGTTTTAGGTTAACAGAACGTTAATGCCCACCGGCCAATGCCCGGCAGCTGGCCACTGTGATGGTCCCTCCGCGCTATCTGTCTGTTTTCCTTCGGATTACGGCGCAATTTACTGCAGTAAATTCCTGGCCGGAACGCCCGCTGATTGAGGCCAGCTGGCGAAACTCAGCCATTTGGGTTTCTCGCTCACCACGGGGTCCCGAAAAAGGGGACTTGCTTGCGGCTCGAATACCAACATCCGGCGAGTGACGCTGCTTGTCGCGATCGGGCATGCTGGGCTCCGACAAAGCAGGATTTCCTCATGACCTCGAACCGCTCCCACCCGACTTACGGGCAACAGGCTGGCGCGTCTGCGCCTTCGAATTCTGCTCTCCAGGTCGGCACTGGCCGGGCAAGCGCCCATCATGGCGAGTTGCTGCAAGGAGTCTTTGAAGGAGAAGACGGCCGGCTGCATCGCGGCTTGATCACACTTCCTTATGCCGCGCTGCAGGCGGTTGCTACATTTTGGCCGCGAGCCCAGCCAGGCATCAGGGCTCGTCCTGACAGCTGCACCAAGGCCAGTCGGGCCGCCCAACTCACTTTGCAGCATCTTGGCCTGTCCGGCCGGGGAGGGGACCTTACCATAGAAAGCACCATTCCAGTCGGGCACGGATACGGCTCCTCGACTGCGGACGTGATTGCTACGATCCGCGCCGTTGCAGCGTCAGCCGGTACGACATTGCAAGCTTCCTCGGTTGCGAGGCTGGCGGTGGCCGCCGAGGGCGCCAGTGACGCTATCGCCTACGGGGAGTGGGCTCTGCTGTTCGCCCACTGCGAGGGCGTGGTGCTGGAACACTTCGGCAAAGAGTTCCCGCCCCTGGCAATCATCGGGTTCAGGGGTGCGCGGGACCGGCCCGTCGAAACGCTCAGCTTTCCGCGCGCACGATACGATGCCGACGAGATCGAGGCTTTTCGCGTGATGCGAGGCCTGGCCTGCCGCGCTGTCAGGCAGCAGGATCCTCGCCTTCTCGGGCGCGTGGCGACGTTGAGCGCCTGCATCAACCAGCGGCGTCTTTGCAAGCCGGAATTTGAAACAGTGCTGAGCATCTCGCGCGAGCAGGGCGCCTTCGGAATCCAGGTCGCCCACAGCGGCACCTTGATCGGTCTCATGCTGGATGCCGAGGTGGCCACAAACGCCGATCGCGTCGCTGCCATAGGAAGAAGCCTGGCAAGGGCTGGATTTGGCGACATCGCTTCCTTCACGCTAGGTTCGGGGGCGCGCCAACCATGACCGGGACTGCCGATTATTTTCGGGACCTCGAGGTGCCGCGCTTTGCCCGACTGGCCCCCAATCTGACCGCCGCCTGCTTTCCGCTGATGAAACTGATGCCGGCGCGGTTCATGGTCGACCGGGCTGAGGCGTCCGGTCTCCTGGGGAGGGGAGGGCACATCGTCGAGACGACCTCGGGGACCTTCGGCCTGGCGATCGCCATGCTTGCCGCCGCCCGCCGTTACGAGCTGACGCTTATCACTGCCTCCAGCCTGATCGACCTGAAACTCACCCGCCGCCTGGAGAGCCTGGGCGCCAGGGTCGCGGCGATTGACGATCCAAAGGGCGACGGCAACCAGCCGGGGCGCCTGGAGCGCTTGCACGCGATCCTCAAAGGCAACCCAGGTACATACTGGCCGCGGCAGTATGACAGCCCGGAAAACCGTCTCGCCTATGCGCGCCTGGCCGACATGGTGGTGAGGGCGTTCGGCCAGATCGACTGTGTGGTCGGATGTGTCGGGACGGGAGGCTCGCTCTGCGGCACTGGCAAGTTTTTGCGCCAGCTGTTTCCACATTTGCGGCTCGTGGCGGTGGACACCCACCGAAGCATACTGTTCGGCCAACCGGTCGGGCGGCGGACGCTGCGCGGTCTCGGCAACAGCGTCTTGCCTCAAAATGTGCGGCACGAAATGATCGACGAAGTTCACTGGGTTGGTGCGCTCCCCGCCTTTGCCATGGCTCATTGCCTGTTGCGTGAGCATGGGATTTTCATGGGACCGACCAGCGGCGCTGCGGCACTCGTGGGTGGATGGGTCGCGAGGCAGCGGCCGCAGATGGCGACGCTCGTGATTATGCCGGACGAAGGTCACCGGCATTCAGATACGGTCTACAACGACGATTGGTTGAACAGGCTGGAGGGGTGGCCGACCTCGCTGCCTTCCGGTCCGACGGATGTCGAGCGGATCCTCCCGGCAGCTGAAACAGACTGGACCCGATTTGCCTGGCGGCGACGCACGCTCAAGGCCGTGCTCGCCGATCTTGGCCGGGACGATTGCGAGCCCCCCGACCTGAAGTCCTGATCTCTACGGTCGAGCCTGTATCGGTCCTGCGTCCTGGCAGCAGTGGCGACGCTACCATGAAAGGAAGAATTGGGAACGCAGCCAGATAATCGCGCAGCTTGCTTGCTGGACGTCACAAACGGTAGTTCGACCCGAGAAATCCTTGCCACGAATTCTCTTTTGAAATCAAGGATTTATCGCTTTTACTAGGTCTGCATTGGAACTCTCTCGGGACCCTGATTGTCCAACCTCAACTGCTTACGGGGTTTCCGAGGCCTCCAGGCGGTCGCGCAGCATGCTCCAGGGGAGCAGCATGTTGGGAGCATATCGGATGAGGCCGTGCAGCGGGATCGGCGAGAGCGGACCGAAGGGAAGCGGCAAGTCTTGGATATCTGTCCCGCTTGCCCAGTCCGCAAGCGTCTTGCCCATCGCTGTGGTCATGGCGATGCCGCGGCCGTTGCAGGCAAAGCCGGCGATCAAGCCTGGCCCGAGATCGACGAGGCGCGGCAGGAAATCCGGATCGACCGCAGCCATCCCCGACCAGCTGAAGGCAAGGGGCGGCAGATCGGGGAGATTGAGATACCGGGCAAGCCGCCGCCAGATGGCTTGTGGCACCCGCGCATCGGCGCCTGGTCCGAAAATATGCATGCCGCCGCTGATCAGCCGATTGTCGGCATCGAAGCGGAAGGTGAAGAGATTGCGCCTGGTGTCACCGGCGCCTTGACCGCCGGGAAGTAGACGCGTGCGGATTTCCGGCGGGAGCGGGTCCGTGGCAATCTGGAAAACCTTCAAAGGCAAATAAGTTCGCTGCAGCACCGGATTGAGCGACCCGCCATACGCGTTGGTGGCAAGCAGCACCTTTTGCGCGTGCACCGAACCCGACGGCGTTTTTAGGGCCCAGCCGTCGGATATGCGATCTACCGACGTGACAGGTGTCCGCTCGAAAATTCGCCCGCCGGCCTTTTCCGCCGCATCGGCTAATCCGAGTGCGTAGGCGACGGGATTGAGGAGGCCACCCGAACGGTCCATCCACCCACCGGTATAGCCGCGCGCACCCGTCATCGTTTCGACCTGCCGCCGATCCAGGGTGACGACAGGCCGGCCATGCCGCGCCCATTGCCCTGCGCGTGATTTTACCTTCTCCAGGGCGGCGGGCGAGTGCGCCGGCTGGATCCATCCGTTCTGCATTGCGTCGCAGTCGATGCCATGCCGCCGGATGAGGCTGAAGACGAGGTCGGCGCTGCCGGCGGCGAAATCGATCAGCCTGCCGCCGCGCTCCGGCCCGAGTTGCGCAAGGATGCTGTCAGGGTCCTTCCTGGCGAAGTTCGGCACGACGAAACCGGCATTCCTGCCGGTCGCGCCCCAGGCGATGATTTCGGCTTCGAGAACGGCGACACAAAGCGCTTTCTCAGCAGCGTGCAGCGCGCTCGACAGACCAGTAAAACCGCCGCCTACGATGGCGAGGTCGACATGGAGGCGATCTTGCAGCGCCGGCCGTTCTGGGCGATCGCCCCTGACGGCATGCCAGAGCGAAGCGCCATGCGCGTTCTTATGGACCATCGCGTTGATCATCCGGAACCGCTTTCACCGGTGGCTGATTTGGCCCGCTTGCCAAAACGAACCCGCCGCGGCCGGTCGCCGAACAGTCCGTTTGGGCGGATCAGCAGGATGATGCAAAGCATGACGCCGATGGCGACGATCTGCAGCGAGGCGGCGCGTGCCTGCTGCTCGGGCGAAAACAATACGCTGGTCAGCGTGCCCGATCCGGCCCAGATCGCCCAGACCAGTATGCTGCCGATGATGGCGCCCTGATTGCTGCCGGAGCCGCCGACGATCAGCATCACCCAGACCTGGAAGGTCAGGACGGGCAAATAATTGTCCGGGGCAATGAAGCCTGTGAAATGCGCCTGCAATGCGCCGGCCAGCGCCATGATGGCGCCGCCGACGGCAAAGGCCTGGACGCGATAGAAACGCGCGCTCTTGCCGAGCGAAATCGCCGCCCCTTCATCCTCCCGCAGCGCCTTGAGCACGCGGCCCCAGGGACTGCGCGAAAGGTGCTCCAAGGCAAGGTAGGCGATCAGGGTGACAGCTGAGACGACCGCCAGGTTCGACAGGTTGAACAGCAGCGGCGTCTCGGCCAGACCGCCGAAGGGGCGCGGGATGAAACCGATGCCGAACGGCCCGCCGGTCAAATTCTGCGCGTTGAGCGCGACCAGTTGCACGACCACGGCAACGCCGAATGTGGTGATCGCCAGATAGTCGGCCCTGAGACGCAGCGTCGCCATGCCGGTGAGCGCCGCGGCAATACCGCCGACGGTCATGGCGCCCAGCCAGCCGACAAGGATCGGCAGGCCGAAGCCGCCCAGCCTGGCGGCGTCGTCCGGCGTGGTCAGCAGCGCCGAGGTGTAGGCACCGATCGCGACGAAGCCGGCGAGCCCGACATTGAACAGGCCGGTCAGCCCCCACTGCAAATTGAGCCCAAGCGTTATCAGCGAGAAGATCAGCGCGGTTGTCAGGAAGAAGGCACCGTAGCCGATGAGATCGATCATCGCTGTCGAACTCCGAACAGGCCGGCCGGTCGCACGAACAGCACCGCCATCAGGATGATGAAGGAGACGGCGGCGCGCCATTCGGCGCCGACCAATTGCACGGCGCCGGCCTCGGCGAGCCCAATGATCAGGCCGCCGAGCACCGCGCCCGGGATGCTGCCGATGCCGCCGAGGATGGCGGCGGCGAACATCGGCAGCAGCATGTCGAAGCCCATGAAGGGCCGGATCTGCACCAGAATGCCGATCATCACGCCGGCAACGCAGGCAAGCGCCCCGCCGATAATCCAGGTGACGCGCACCACCTTGGCGACGTCGATACCGACGATGCGCGCCAATGCCGCGTTCTGGCTCAAGGCCTGCATCGAGCGGCCGGTCTGCGTGCGCGTCATCAACAGATGAACGCCGAGCACGAGGACGGCGGTCAGCAGCAGCAAGGCGATCTGATCGGGCGTGATGCGAACGCCGAAGCCGACCGGCATGGCTATCTGGATGGCCCGGCTGAAATAGGTCGGCCGTGAGGTGAAGGTGAATTCCAACAGGCTTCGCAGCGCCATGGAGGCGCCGAAGCTCGCCATCACCACGATGATCGCCTGGCCTTGCGAGCGCAGCCGCGAAAACAGCACCTTGTCGAGCAGCAGCGCCAGCAGTGCGGTAAAGCCCATGCCGGCCACCAGGGCAATAAAAAGCGGCCAGCCGAAGGACAGTGGTGCGATCGGCGCTACCTTGCCGAACATCGCGCCAATGGCGCTGACCACCGCGAGCGTGGCATAGGTCCCCCAGGCCATGAAGTCGCCATGGGCGAAGTTCGAGAAGCGCAGGATCGAATAGGTGAGCGTCACGCCGATGGCGCCAAGGCCGATCATCGAGCCGGTCAGCAATCCGTCGACGATGAATTGCAGGCTCATGCCGCGCCACCCTTTTGATGCTGGGGGCGCTGACCGAGATAGAGTTCGGCCACGACCGGGTCGTTCCACAGTTCGGAGGCGATGCCCTCGTGCCGATCCTTGCCCTCGACCAGCACATAGGCGCGGTCGCCGATGGCAAGGGCTGCCCTGGCGTTCTGTTCGACCAGCAGGATGGTGACACCGGACTTGCGGATGCCGGCCAGCATCTCGAACACCATCGAGACGAATTTCGGCGACAGACCGGCCGACGGCTCGTCCAGCACCAGCACCTTGGGGTGTACGATTAGCGCCCGCGCAACGGCCAGCATCTGCCGTTGGCCTCCCGACAGATTGCCGGCGGGCGCATGACGCTGGCGGGTGAGGTCGGGAAAGGCGCCATACATCTGCTCGATCCGGACAGGGATTTCGCGGCGGTCGAGAATGCCGCAGGCGACCTTGAGATTGTCCTCGACCGACATCAGCGGAAAGATGTTCTCCGTCTGCGGCACGAAAGCGAGGCCAAGCCGGACCATGATGTGAGCAGGTGCCGCGGTGATGTCGTTGCCGTCCAGGAACACTGTGCCGCCGGTGATTGGAACAAGTCCGGCGATCGCCTTTATGAAGCTCGACTTGCCGGCGCCATTGGGGCCAAGCACGACGACGATCTCACCCTTGCCGACGGTGATCGAGGCACCGCGCACGATCGGCACACCGGGTTCGTAACCGGCTTCGAGATTACGTACATCGAGGACGGTCTCGCTCATGCGGCGCCTCCGAGATAGGCCTCGATGACGCGGGGATCGCGGCCGACTTCTTCCGCCGTTCCTTCGCTCAGCAACCGCCCGCCCGCCATCACCAGGACGCGGTGGCAGAGCCGCGTCACCATGTCGATGTTGTGCTCGATCAGGAGGAAGGTGATGCCGCCTGCATTGATATCGCGGATGCGGTCGATGATGACTTCCAGAAGCGTAGCGTTGACGCCGGCCGCCGGTTCATCGAGCAGGATGATCGCCGGGTTGGCCATCATGACGCGGGCAAGCTCGAGCAGTTTGCGCTGGCCGCCTGAAAGCACGCGCGCCGGCTCATGCGCAAGGTGGATGAGGGTGACGAGCTCCAGCAGTTCGAGCGCCTTGGCCCGGGCTGTTGTCTCCTGCGCCGCTACCCGCCAGGGCGTGAGGAAGTTGGCCAGCAGTCTTTCGCCGGCCTGGCCCTGCGCCGCCAGCATGACGTTTTCGATCAGCGTCAGATTGGGGAGCGGGCGCGGGATCTGGAAAGTGCGGCCGAGCCCGCGACCGATGCGCAGATGGGCGGCTTCGCCGGAAATGCGCGTGCCGTTGAGCAGAATGTCGCCGCTGGAAGGCAGGATGCTGCCGGCGAGCAGGTCGAACATGGTCGTCTTGCCCGCTCCGTTGGGCCCAATCAGGCCGAGGATTTCGCCTGCTTTGACGTCGAACGAAACGTCGTTGACGGCAACAAGGCCGCCGAAGCGCCGGATTACGTTCCTTGCCGTCAGGACCGGCGCAAGGATCTCCCGCCGGGGCCGTCCGGCTGCCTCGCTCATCAGACCTCCTGGCCAAAAACGTTCATTGCCGCCTTCCCGATCCTGATTTGTGATCACACTTGCTTTGATCACGCTATTCGGCTTTAATTTCTTCCGCAAGCCGAAACCCGGCCAAGACGGAACTCCATGCAAAAAGCTGTCATCGCAAAAAACAAAGACGCGATAGCGGCCCAGCTCGCTCCAGTCGGCCGCGAAACGGTGCAGGATCGCGTCTATTCCGAGCTGCGCCGTGCTCTGATCGGGGGCCTGTTCGAACCGAGCCAGGTGCTGACCATCCGCGGTCTGGCCGATGCGCTGGTCACCTCGACCATGCCGGTGCGCGAGGCGCTCGGGCGGCTGATCACGGAGAAGGCGCTGGAGGCACTCCCCAACCGTTCGGTGCGCGTGCCGCCGATCACGCTGGATCGCCTCGACGATCTCTTGCGTGCCCGCATCCTGATCGAGGGCGAAGCGATCGCGCTGGCGGCCGCTCGCATGGGGCCGAGCCAAAACACCAGGATCGAGGCTATCCTGGGCGAATGGGACGAGATGCGCGCGCTGAAGCACAAGAAGGATGTCGACCGCGAAGTGACGCTCAACCAGAGCTTTCATTTCGAGATCTATCGCTGCTGCGGCTCGCCCGTGCTGATCCCGATGATCGAGAGCCTGTGGTTGCAATCAGGTCCTTGCATCCGCGTTGCTATTTATGCCTTTTCGGAAGCCGGCGAGGTCGACACCGCCCACTATCACCGCCGCATCGTCGAGGCGCTGGCCAGGCAGGATGCGCAGGTGGCGCGCGAGTCGCTGGTCGCCGACATCAGCCGGCCCTTCACCTTCCTGCGCAGCAAGCTGCAATCCGCGGCTGGGAAAGACCAGACGTGACATCCATCCGGATCACCGAACCGCGCTCGAAGCTTGCCGTCACGGCGCTGCTGCTGCCCGCAAAGGCGCCGCAAAACGCCGCCTTTCTCATGGCGTATCTAGCCGCGCCACGCGTCGTTCCCGCCATCCACGCCATGTGGACGGGACCTGAGATTTCCTGTCCGGTTCCCGCTGCCGATCTCGAGGGGCATGCCTACGCGCAGCCGTTGCCGGCCGAAAACGCCACCCTTACCCCGCAGCCCGGCGATATCGTACTGTCCTACGTCCCGCCGCGCATGTGGGGTGGCAACCCCAATGCCATCTTCGATATCGGCCTGTTCTATGGGCAGGGGGCGCGGCTTCTGTTCCCGATCGGTTGGCTGGCCGGCAGCGTGGTGGCGCAGGTTATTGCCGAGGAGCGCGAACGGTTCGCAGCCGCATGCGCCGTTATCCGCCGCAACGGCGCCTGCGATGTCACTTTCAGCCTGGTGGAGGCCCGACATGGCTGACGACAGTTTCGAGCTCTTCGATCTTCGCGTCGAGGCCGTCGTCCCCGAGGGCAAGCCCATCTACTGCGGTGCCAAGGCCGGCGATTATTTCGAGCTCAAGGGCGAGATGCTGTCTATGCCGGCCGGGCAGGGCTTTTCGATTTATTCGCTCGCCTGCGTGCTGCCGCTGCTGGCCGCAAAACAGCGCCCGACGCACGAGAATGACTGGATGACCTCGGACGCAGAGATCGCCTGTCCCGATCCCAATTGCGCCAGCAGGCTGCGGATCGTCAGGTTGGCCAAGCGGCGGTTCAGCCATGCCGAAACCACGGCCGTGCCGCTGCCCAAGGAGAACGACCCGGCATGAGCGCCAAGACCTTCGAGCTCGGCCCTGGCTACACGATCTCGCGCGTCATCCGCGGCGGCTGGCAACTCGCCGGCGGCCATGGCGCCGTCGATCGCAGCCAAGCGGTTTGCGACCTGCTTGCCACTTTCGACGCCGGCATCTGGACCTATGATTGCGCCGACATCTACACCGGCGTCGAGGAATTGCTCGGCGCCACCCGACTGCGGCTGGCCAACGAGCACGGGCTCGACGCCGCCGCCAGAATGAAGGTGCATACCAAGCTGGTACCTGACCTCGAACGGCTGGCCACCATCAGCCGCGACTACATCAGAGGCATCGTCGATCAATCGCTGCGCCGGCTGAAGACCGAGCGGCTCGATCTCGTGCAGTTTCATTGGTGGGACTATGCGCAGGCTGGCTACGTCGAAGCGATGGGCTGGCTCGACGAGCTTCGGCGCGAGGGCAAGGTGCGCAACCTCGGCACCACCAATTTCGACACGCCGCGGCTCGCCGAAATCCTGGCCGCCGGCATCTCGCTGGTCAGCCAACAACTGCAATATTCCGTGCTCGATCAGCGCCCGGCACACAGCCTCGCCGCGCTGGCACAGAAGAAGGGCGTCAGCTTCCTCTGCTACGGGTCGGTGGCAGGCGGCTTTCTCAGCGAGAAGTGGCTTGGCGTGGCCGAACCCGCCGCACCACTCGAAAACCGCTCGCTGGTCAAATACAAGCTGATCATCGATGATTTCGGCGGCTGGGACCTGTTCCAGCAGTTGCTTCAGGCACTGAAGGCCGTCGGCGATCGCCACGGCCTCGACATCGCCACCATCGCCAGCGCTTGGGTGCTGGAGCAGCCGCAAGTGGCCGGCGTCATCGTCGGCGCCCGCAACCAGGCCCATGCGTTAGCCAATGCAAAAATCGCGGACGTCGAGCTCGATGCCGAGGACCGCGGTAGGATCGCCGTCTGGATTGCGCAAAGCCGGGGACCCGAGGGCGATGTCTATACGCTGGAGCGCGACCGCCATGGCCGTCACGGTTCGATCATGCACTATAATCTGAACGCCGGCCGCATATGAGCGCCATCAACACGACGCTTTTTTCAAAGGCCAGTGCCGAGATCGTCGACCTGCATCGCTTCTTGGTCGACTGGTTTGTCGCGGGGCGTGCCGCCAAGGCCGAGTTCAGCCGCTTCGAAGCCGCCATGGGCGAAGGCTTCGCCATGGTGGCGCCGGACGGCAAGGTGCTTGATCGCGATACGGTCCTCGATCATATCCGCTCGAGCCGCGCCTCCTGCGACGAGGGTTTTGCTGTTTGGATCGAGGATATCCGGCTCGGCTGGCACAACATGGATACGATCGTTGTCTTCTACGTCGAGGCGCAGTTGCGAGACGGCCAGCGCAGCCGCCGCCGCTCCAGCGCCGTCTTTACCACCAGTTCATCGGCGCCCAACGGCGTCGAATGGCGGCATCTGCATGAAACCTGGCTGCAAGTGCCGGAATGCTGAACAGGCTCCGTAGGTCAGATACTAAATCGTGAAACTCAAAGGGGAACAACAATGAGAAAGACGATACTCCAGCTCACCACCGCGCTCGCTCTCGTGACAATGGCCAGCGCCGCGCAGGCCGCCGCTTGCAAGATTACCGTTGGCCTTGTCATGGAACTGACCGGTCCGGCCGGCGAATACGGCCAGGCCGGCGCCAAGTCGGTTGAAATGGCCTTCCGCGACATCAATGAGGCCGGCGGCGTGCGCGGCTGCGATCTCGTCACAGATACGCGCGACAGCCAAAGCCAGGGCAACATCGCCGTCGACGCAGCGACGCAGCTTGTGCAGGTCAAGAAAGTTCCGGTCATCATCGGCGGCATCATTTCATCCGTCTCTATTCCGATCCTGACCTCCGTGACCGCCCCGGCCAAGATCGTCCAGGTTTCGCCGGCATCGTCGTCGCCGACGCTGACCGCGCTCGGCCGCGACGGCAAGACCAACGGCGTCTTCTTCCGTACGATCACCTCGGATGCGCTGCAGGGCGTCGCGGCCGCCAAATACGCCATCGACAAGGGTTTCAAGAAGCTTTCTGTCATCCATGTCAACAACGATTTCGGCGTTAACATGGTGGCCGAATTCTCGCGCGCCTACAAAGCCCTCGGCGGCACCATCGTGTCCGACACGCCTTACAACGAGAAGCAGTCGAGCTATGCGTCCGAGGTCACCGCCGCCATGGCCGGCGAGCCGGACGGACTTTACCTGGTCAGCACGCCCGTCGATGGCGCCACTGTTGCGCGTACCTGGATTTCGCAAGGCGGAGTGCAGAAATTCCTGCTCAATGATGGAATGAACAGCCCTGATTTCATTGAGTCGGTCGGCGCCGACTACCTGAAGGATGCCTATGGCACGTCTTCGGGGACCAGCCCGACGGCCTCCACCGAGTACTTCACAAAGAACTACAAGGCGTTCTCCGGAATTGAGCCCTCGAACCCGGCGGCCGACCGTTCCTATGATGCCGGCGCCATCGTCGCCTTGGCCATCGCAATTGCCGGCTCCGAGGATCCCGCCAAGATCAAGGATGCCATGTACAAGGCGGTCGATCCCGCCGGCACGCCGATCTTTGCTGGCAAGCAGGAATTCGCCAAGGCGCTCGGTTTGATCAAGGAGGGCAAATCGATCCGCTACGAAGGCGTCATCGGTCCGGTCGCATTCGACAAGTATGGCGACATCACCGGCCCATTCAGGCTCTGGAAGATCGTCGATGGCAAGGTGACGACGGACGGCGAGATGACGACGGATGACGTCAATGCGCTGCAGGCGAAGCTGCAATAAGGCTGCGATCTCATGTCCGGCGCCTTTCCATTCTGGGAGCGACGCCGGGCGGGTATCGTCAGGTTTCATGGCCGAAGTCGGCGTTGTTCGTGGTGGCCAATAAGGCCACTTCCTCTGGCGACCAACGTCGTTGAGAGAGCCGTCTGGGTCGAAGCCAGCCAGAAAGGCTGCCTTCCAGCAGAACGCACCGCCTGCATAAGGTTCCATCTCTAGAGGACCATCAGGCGGGGCGGTGGATCGACCGTTTGCGGCCGCCGTCGTTCGCTCGTCCAAATTATGGGCGCGGGAGACGTAGTCATCAGGGGATTAGACTAGCTGGGCCAAAGTTTGAGGCAATGACGGCGAGCCAGCGCAACATGGCGGTGGCTTTATGCGCCCTCCGGGCTCAGAGAACCGATGTCCGATGGTGTTGTGCCGCCGTTCAGCGGTGGCAAACGGAGTTCCAGCCTTGTCCAACGGTTTCGCCCGGCGTCGACAAGCTCATGCTCGCCTGTCAGGCCATTCATAAACAACTGAAGCAGGTGTGAGGCTATACGCTGCGCCTCTCCTGATTGAAGTGAAACACCGTATTCTTCGCAGACGGTTCGGCAGACGCGAGACAACAAACCGATTTCGCACGGCTCCAACGATTGACCAGGATACAACATGGACTTTCCTCCTCGAAAGCCACGAAGCGCGAAGAGTGCGACAGGTGTGTGAATTCCGTACTCAATTTTGATGTGATCGGCAGGTCGAAGTCGTCGAACCGTCCGAGCGGATCGCGGCATTCGCCTTCTCCTGCGAGCGCAGCGCGAAGCGGTCCTGTTCCTCGCGGGCGATCCGGGAGCGCTGCGCCAGCGACTCGGCCATCACGCCCACATGCGACATTGTGGAAGGCGTCCCACAGCCCTTTGGTGACTATGGAACCGCTGGCGTTCTGGGCGCCATGCGCACGCTGTCGCGTCTGCCAGAGATGACGTCATCGAGTCGTGACATCAATAGAACCTAGCCCAAACTTCTCTCGCAAGATGCGGAACCCCGATGTTCTAGGCCCTTGTTGACGTAATGACGTGCGGGCCTGGGTCCACTAGCCCGTCTGCCGGCACATGGCGAGGGCCAGGCCTTACTTCTTACCAATTTGTAAGGCGGCGGACAGGCTGAGGTGAATTGGTCCGCCTAATCTTCTCTGCGCGGCCACACGAGATTTGAGGCGGCTTGGGTAGGTGCAGCCGGACTCCGGTTCAAAACGGGACAATTACCATGATCAGATCTATCCTTTCCCTGGCGACTGCCGCAATTGCCGTGACCAATCCCCTCTCATCGGCCTTTGCCGCGCCGATGCCTTGCGAGACCGTGTTAAAGGACCTGCGTGCTGCTGAAGCGGCAGCCAAGCTCGGCGATGCCGACAAGAACAAGGTGTCGGAACTGGAGACAAAAGGCATCGAGCGCTGCAACGCCGACGACGACAAGCGCGCCGACGACTTCTTTGTCCAGGCGATGAAGATCCTCGGCAAATAGTTCCCGCACAGACCCGAATGGATATCGCCATGACCTTACTGGTCGACAAGCCCGTCGCGTCGGCACTCAACCGGGTACCGGACGTCACCGTCGATTTCTGGCTGATCAAGGTCATGGCGGTGACCATGGGCGAGACGGCGGCCGATTATCTGGCCGTCGATCTCGGCCTCGGCCTTACCGTCACCTCGCTCATTATGACCGGAGTACTGATCGCCGCCCTGGTTCTTCAGTTCGCGCAGAAGCGCTATGTGCCTTGGGCCTACTGGCTGGCGGTGGTGCTGATCAGCATCGTCGGCACCCTGGTCACCGACAATCTCGTCGACAATTTCGGCGTCAGGCTGGAAACCACGACGATTGTCTTTTCCATCCTGCTCGCTCTGACGTTCGCGGTCTGGTATTTGAGCGAGAAGACGCTTTCGATCCACACCATCTTCACCACCAGGCGCGAGATCTTCTACTGGCTGGCTATCCTGTTCACGTTTTCGCTCGGCACCGCGGCCGGCGACCTGGTGGCCGAGCGCTTCGACATGGGCTATCTCGCCACCGGCCTGATCTTCGGCGGCGTGGTCGCGCTGATTGCCCTTGGCTATTTCCGTCTCGGCCTGAATGGCATCCTTGCGTTCTGGCTTTCCTATATCCTGACCCGGCCACTCGGCGCCTCCTTCGGCGACCTGCTGTCGCAGCCGGTCGAATATGGCGGTTTGGGCTTCGGCACCACCTTCACCAGCCTGATCTTCCTCGGCTGCATCGTTGCGTTGGTGCTTTACATGACGCTGAAGAAGGCTAGCGATGAGGCCGATGAAATCCTGATCGAAAACGACTAACTATGGCGTGAGGGCAGGCGGCAGCGAGGCCACCGGTGAGGGCGCATCGAATTGTCAGTAAACCAGCAAGGCGATCATATCCTCGACCACGTCTGCGGCAATGGCCCAGGAATCCCGGCGGAAGAGCGCGAAGAGGTGTTTCAGCGGCTTTACCGGCTGGATTCGAGCCGCTCGACGCCTGGTAGCGGCCTAGGCTTGAGTCTGGTGCGGGCGATAGCTGACCTGCATGGCGCGACCATTTCGCTCGAAGACAAACGGCCTGGCTGTCGTAGCCAGCTTTCCGGCGGCGAGGTCGCCCGGCGTCTGAAGGCAAGCGTTTTTCAGCTTACCAATCCGTATGAATGAGGCGATCTGGCCGTAAACTTGACGCGGCATTGTGGTTGGCCTGCCGTTCTCACCGAAAGGCCGCACGACATGATCGCTTTTACTCAGAAACTTACCCGGCTCCTGCATATACTGTCGCTCGCCTCAGGCCTCGCCCTCGGAGGTCCGCTCCTGAGCCTTGCCGTCGGCCCGGCAGTCGCCGCCGAAAAGGCGGTTCCTGCCGAAAAGAACCCGCCCGGCGACATTCCCGACACCCAGGTTTTCATCGACTATGCCTCACCGGAAGGCTTCACCATGAAGGTGCCGGAGGGATGGGCGCGGACCGATCGCGCCGACGGCGCAAGCTTTGTCGACAAGCTCGATGGAGTCGTCCTCTCGGTGGCCAAGGCGGATGCCTTGCCGAGCCTCGACAGCGCCAAGGCGGACTATGTTCCGAAGCTGGAAGCCAGCCAACGGGCCGTGCGGGTGACCGGGGTCAAGCAGATAAAGCTGCCCGCCGGTCCGGCGATCCGCATCGTCTATACCTCCAACTCCGAACCGAACGCCGTGACCAACAAGCAGGTGCGCCTCGAAAACGAACGCTACCTCTATTTCAAAGACGGCAAGCTCGTCACGCTGGAGCTTTACGCACCCAAGGGCGCCGACAATGTCGATCAATGGCAGCTGATGTCCAACTCATTCCAGTGGAAATGACATGCACGCGCTGGAAGTGCATGAGCTGTACCGGTTCTTCCACATAGGCGACGACGAGACTGCGGCGCTGCGTGGCGTCAGCTTTCATCTGTCGGCGGGCGAGATCGTCGCTCTTGTGGGACCCTCCGGAAGCGGAAAATCGACGCTTCTGGCCTGCGTGACAGGGCTGGACGAGCCGGATGGCGGCCATGTCGAGGTCGGCGGCAGACGCCTGACCCGCAGGCCGGAGACCGAGCGCACGCGCATTCGCGCCGCCAGTTTCGGCATAATGCTGCAATCCGGGAACCTGTTCGGTCATCTCACGGTGGAGCAGAATCTGCGGCTGCAGATGCAGCTGGCGCGAAAGCCGGACGAGACGCGAATTGGCGTCCTGCTTGAAAGCGTCGATCTCCTGCATCGGGCCTGGGCATTCCCGACCGAGCTTTCCGGCGGCGAGGCGGCTCGTGCCGGCCTTGCGGTGGCCCTCGCGGCGGATCCGCCTATCCTGGTCGCCGACGAGCCAACGGCCGAAGTCGACCGCGACACCGAAATCCGCCTGATCGCCCATTTCGAGGCGCGCCGTCGGGGCGGCCTGACAACGCTCATCGCCACCCACAGCAAGGCGGTTGCCTTCAAGGCCGACCGCATCATCAGCTTGAAGGACGGGAGAATCGACAGTGAGTGACCCGATCGTTGTCGGCCGCGGGATCGGCCGCGATTTTCAGCGCGGGGTCGTGGCCCTGCGCAGCGTCTACTGCACGATTTCGGCCGGCACGCGCATTGCCGTGGTGGGGCCGTCCGGCAGCGGCAAGACGACCTTGCTGCATATTCTTGGCGGATTGGACAGGCCGACGACCGGCAGCATCGAATGGCCGGGACTTGGCCAGTTCGACGAACTGAGGCCACGCCATGTCGGACTGGTATTCCAGTCTCCGAGCCTGTTCCCCGCTTTGACCGCCATTCAGAATGTGACCCTGCCGCTGCTGCTGGCCGGCGAGCACTTAGCCGCGGGCGCCAACGCAAGAGCCTTGCTCGACTCTTTCGGCCTCGGCGAGCTTGCCGACAAATTGCCCGAGGAATTGTCCGGCGGACAGTCACAGCGCATAGCCATGGCCCGCGCGCTCGTCATGCGGCCAAAACTGGTTCTCGCGGACGAACCGACCGGCCAGCTCGACAGCATCACGGCGCAATTCTTCTTCGACACCGTCCTGGAGCAGCTGGAAGGCACTGACACGGCGCTCGTCGTGGCGACCCATGACGAGGCGGTGGCCGCCCGGATGGCAACCAGATGGACGATGGACCATGGCCAGCTTGTCTCGGAATGGCCAAGGCACGAGGCGGCATGATGATGGCGTGGCTCTGGATGCGAGGCATTCTGGCAAGGCGCTTTCTGCGCGTGGCAGGAGCCACCGTGGGTGTTGCGTTGACCGTCGCGCTGCTTGCGGCGATGACGCTTTTTCTGGTCCAGGCAAGCGCTTCGATGACCTCCCGCGCCATCGGCGCCGTCCCGATCGATTGGCAGGTGCAGGTGATTTCCGGCGCCGATCCGGAATCCGTCCGTAAGGCGATTACCGAGGCCGTGCCGGTCAAGGCCGTCCACGGTGTCCGCTACGCCGACGTGGCGGGCTTCGAAGCCTCGACCGGCGGCACGACGCAAACCACCGGACCGGGCCAGGTCGTTGCCTTCGACTGCGGCTATTCCGCTGATTTCCCGGCCGAGATCCGTTTGCTGTCAGGCGGCAGTGATGGCGTCCTCATCGCGCAGCAGACGGCGGCCAACCTCCATGTCCAGCCCGGCGACACGGTTTCGATCAAACCGACAGGTCTGCCGCCGGCGACGGTCAGGATTACGGGTGTGGTCGATCTTCCCGACGCGGATTCGCTGTTCCAGGCCGTCGGCCTGCCGGCCCAGGCCGCGCCGCAGGCGCCTCCCGACAATGTGCTGGTGCTGCCGCTGCAGGACTGGCAACGACTCTTCGAGCCGCAGATGAGGCAGCGCCCCGACACGGTCCGTCTGCAATGGCATGCGCGGCTTGCCCATGACGCACTGCCGGCCGACCCCGTCGCGGCCTACACCTTCGTCACCGGCGCGCAGCGGAACCTCGAGGCAAGAACCGTCGGCCAGGCTCTGGTCGCGGACAGTCTCGGCTCACGCCTCGGCGCGGTCCGCGAGGACTCGCTCTACGCCTCGGTTCTGTTCCTCTTCCTGGGATTGCCTGGCATCGCGCTGGCCATGGCACTTACCTTCGCGGTGACGTTCTCCGGTGCGGCGCGGCGGCGGATGGAACACGCACTGCTGCGCGTGCGCGGCGCCACCACGCAAGCGGTCTTGTACCTGTCGGCTGTCGAGGCAGCGCTCGTCGCCGTCGCCGGAACCGTCCTTGGCCTGGCAGGGGCATGGCTGTTTGGACCTGCTGGCGCGCCAGGTTCGCGGTCGATTTCAGCCATGATCGATCGCCCCCTGCTTCTCGTGGCGCTGTTCGGGCTGGCGCTGGGTTTCAGCGCCTTGCTGTTTCCGGCCTGGCGCGATGCCCGTCGGACCACCGTTGCGGAGGCGCGGCATGTCGTCGGGCCCACCGCGACATCGCTCTGGCAGCGGCTGTGGCTGGATGTGCTGCTTCTCGCTTGCTCGGGGTTGCTCTTCTGGCAGTCGGCCAGTACCGGATATCAGATCGTGTTGGCGCCCGAAGGCGTCGCCGCGACCTCTGTCGACTACAAGGCCTTCATCGCGCCCGCGTTGTTCTGGCTGGGCATGGCGCTGTTGACGATCAGGCTGTCGGGCATGGTGATCGCGCGCAACGGCGGGCTGTTGCGGGCGATCATGGCCCCCGTATCGGGGCCGCTGGCGCCTGTGGTGTCCGCCGCCTTGTCGAGGCAGCCCTGGCGCCTGACGATCGGCATCGCCATGACGGCGCTGGCCATCTCCTTCGCCACGTCGACGGCGATCTTCAACATGACCTACAATGCCCAGGCCCGCATCGACGCCGAGTTGACCAATGGCTCCGATGTCACCGTGTTCGGCACATCCGACAGGCCGGCCGGAGCACATGTTGCGGCGCTGACTACGCTGACCGATGCGGCTGCGGTCGAGCCGATGCAGCATCGCTTCGCCTATGTCGGCGCCGACCTGCAGGACCTTTACGGCATCGACCCCGCAAATATCGGGCGCGCCACCAATCTTTCCGACGCCTATTTCAGCGGCGCCGGCGCGGCCGCCACGCTCGGCCAGCTTGCCGCCACGCCCGACGGCGTGCTGGTGTCGCAAGAAACGGTGAACGATTTCCAGCTCCAGCCGGGCGATACGATCAATCTGCGGCTGATCGATGCGAGGGATCATCAGTACCATCCGGTCGCCTTCAAGTTCATCGGCATCGCGCGTGAATTTCCGACGGCGCCGAAGGATTCCTTTCTTGTCGCCAATGCCGCCTATGTGGCGCGCATGACTGGGTCGAACGCGTCCGAATATGTCCTGATGCGGGCCAAGGGCGACCCGACCGCGCTGGCGCGGCAGACAGCTTCGGTGCTCTCCTTCGATCCTGCGCTGAAGGTCAGCGATATCGGTCAGGCGGCCCATCTCATCGGATCGAGCCTGACAGCGGTCGACCTTGGCGGGCTGACGCGGATCGAACTCGGCTTTTCGGTCGTGATGGGCGCCGCTGCCGCCGGCCTCGTGCTGGCATTGGGCTTCGCCGAACGCCGCCGGCCCTTTGCAATACTTGGCGCCATCGGCGCCAGGCCGTCGCAGCTGGCGGCCTTCTTGTGGGGCGAAGGTCTCGTCATCATTCTTGGCGGGCTGATCTTTGGCCTGCCGTCGGGCCTCCTCACCGCATGGATGCTGGTGAAACTCCTGACCGGCGTCTTCGACCCGCCGCCGGAGACGCTTTCGGTCCCATGGCTGTATCTGGCGATCGTGCTCGGCCTGGTCGTGGCCTCAGTCGCCGCGGCGGTGCTTTCGGCCAGGCCTTCGTCGGGGCTGGTCGCCGAGCAGTTGCGCGACCTGTGACGGCCCGCAGCCTTACGCATTTGTAAGATCGCGGCCAGCCGATCGAAAACTCCGGAGCCTAAGGTCATCTCCGTTCCCGCTGCGGAGGGGAGGCCACGATCCGGCAAATCCGGATCGATCCTGAGCAGCCCGGGGTAATGCCGCGAAACCAGAACGGAAACAAAGATGAAGAAGAAATCAGTTATCGCTGCTGCCACGATCCTGGCAATCGCATCCGCCACCGGCGCCTACGCCAAGGCGGCCGCCGGCACCATCGCCAGCATCGACAAGAAAGGCGATTCGATCACCATGTCCGACGGCAAGACATTCACCTTGCCGGAAGGCATCGAAGCCGAGACGCTGAAGGTCGGCGAGAAGGTCACCGTCACCTACTCGACCAACGCCGGAAAGCTCGCCGCCTCGAGCATCCAACCGGCCAAATAGCTCCGACCCGTGTCCAGCCGAGGTTGTGAATCGCGAGGTGAATTTTGTGAGACCAGTCGACGAACGCCACATCCATCAGATTTTTGAAGTCAGCCTCTAGCTCAAGGGTGCGCACGCCCTGATCGAATGCCTTGGCGGTGTCCGGCTCTATCTCGTCACCACAGACGCGATTGCATCATGGGTTAATGCAAGGAGTTCTACGCCTTCTATCTACTCAGCCACGGCCTGATAAAGCTGCTTTTGGTCGTCGGGCTTTTGCGCGGCAAGCTGTGGTCGTATCCAGCTTCGCTGGCGGCATTGGCAGCGTTCATCATCTACCAGGTCTATCGCTATTGCTACACGCATTCTGCCGGGCTCTTGGTGCTGACCATCTTCGACGCCATCGTGATGGTGCTGATCTGGCATGAATGGGCTATAGTGCGGGGCCACAGGCCGGCATTGCGGTCTTAGCTATCGGCCTCGCCTTTGTTCGATTCCGTTGACGGCAGACCAGCACAGAATGGCCCAAGCGGAACCGACGCACCAACCCGCGAGAACGTCGGTGCGGTAATGCACGCCGAGATAGACGCGGCTAAGTCCGACCATGACCGTCAGAAACACAGCAAGCGAAATGAAATACGCTTTGACGCGGGGCTCGGGATTCGCTTTGGCCAGCAATGCTCCAACGGTCAGAAAAGTGACGGCGGAAAGCATGGCGTGTCCGCTCGGAAAGCTCGCTGTAAAGATCCTGGTGGTGTGTAAGAGATCGGGCCTTTGGCGGTCGAAGGCGATCTTCAAAAGGGTGCTGATGGCCTCGCCGCCAACCACGGCCGCCGCGACAAGCACAGCGTACCTCCGCTTTCCGGCGATCAGCAGGTAGCCCGCTGCGGCCACCGACACGAAGCCCAAGAAGGCGAAGCTGCCCAGGGACGTAACGTCCCGCCCCATTTCCTCAAGCCAAGGCCGCCAACCGGGTTGGTGGGATCACCGGCGCTGCGGAAGGCCATAAGCACGGCCCGATCGAAACCGCTGTATCCCCCTCCACGACTTCTTCCGCCAGAAGGCCGAAGCCGAGGACAAGACCGCCTGCCATAAGCAGAGACAAGATCAGCCACATACCATCGCTGCGAAAGCCGCGCAGAAAAACGGCGGACGAAGCAGGTGCCTTGATCTCCATGCGTCTTGACCTACTCAAGAGATGCCACCAGCGCGGCAACTGAACACGGAGAATCATGATCCACACCCTCTTGTTCCATGAGAGGATAGCACTGAGGTTCTAGTCATGTCTGGCTGGTCGTCACCACGCCTTGCTTGGGCGGCGGCGTAATGGATCGAGTATGGAAATTGCGCAATCTGAAACATTTTCGGTTCGGCCCGCGAAGCAAGCTTCTTCCTCGCGGGTGATCCGGGAGCGCTGCGCCAGCGACTCGGCCGTCACGCCCATATGCGACATCGCGGAAGGCGTCCCACATGGAATCCCTGGCGTTCCGGGCGCCATGCGCACGCCGTCGCGTCTGCCAGAGATGAAATGGGGCGCCCACGTCATCGAATCCTGACATCAATAGAACCTAGCCCCAAACTTCTCTCGCAAGATGCGGTACGCCGATGTTCTAGGCGCTTGTTGATGTAATGACGTGCCGGCCTCTCGACGAAAAAGTAACTCAACACTGACAGCGCAACGGCCGCTGCGAGTCCGAG
Organism: Mesorhizobium sp. B1-1-8; assembly: GCF_006442795.2. NCBI lineage: Bacteria > Pseudomonadati > Pseudomonadota > Alphaproteobacteria > Hyphomicrobiales > Phyllobacteriaceae > Mesorhizobium > Mesorhizobium sp. B1-1-8. The sequence goes on along the minus strand of NZ_CP083957.1, from coordinate 16,875 downwards.
CGCCCTTCCGAGTTTTCCAGGGAGTTGGGCAAAGGGGCGCTGCCACAGGTAAATCGAGAAGGAGAGAACGCCTATCGCAGCGAGGGGCTTCGATCCTAGCACGCGAAGGATGGAGGCCGGGGCCTGCCCAATGAAGATCAGAGCCAATGCAAGAAGGGCACTTCCCAACCCGTACTTGAGCGGATCGGGAACTCGTTCGAAGTTGAAAATTATGGCAGCCACCCCAAGTGCAATCGGCATCCACGAGGGGACTTTATGATAACGAAGTAGAAGGTAAGCGCCGGCACCCATCAGGATCGAGGCGGCACGTACATCAGTGCGCCAGTAGACGGTATAGTAATCTCCACCATGCAGTGTTTGGATGGCGCCGTTGCCCCAGGCGAGCGCCGCAAGCGACAAGCACACGATACCGCCAGTTTTCTGAGACCGCCGACCGACTACTGCAATAACGGCTAACACCACGTAGGTGTGTTCTTCAACACAGAGTGTCCATATGTGGTCGATGTATTCGCTTCGTCCGGCTTCGATCTGGTAGTAGTTATAGGTGAATGTGAATGCACTGAGCATTTCTAGCCAGCCCACGCGCCAAAGTCCGATGGCGGCGGCCACAACCATCGCCGACAAGAACACAAAGAGCGCGGGGTAAACGCGCGCCATCCGCCGACCAAAGAATTTCGATAAGGCCATCTGTCTCACAAACAGGATGTCTGCCATCAGCAACCCGCTGAGGACGAAGAACATCTCGACGCCAAAGCGGCCGAGATTGACAATCCGAGTTGTGAGGTAGTGATCGACCAGAACGCCTATGATGGCAAAGGCGCGCCAACCATCGAGATAAGCCAGGTGCGGCAGGCGTGCTGAAGGATCGTTATCGGACACAGCCCAGGTTCCTTCCCGCATTGAACAATGATCGCGCAGGCGATGCGTTCGCAAGGTGGACGCAGGACCTACGAAGAAACCACCACAGGTAGTAGGCAGCGTTGGACTTCTGTCGAGGAGAACTTGAACGTTGGCTCACTTCTCATGACGATCCTGAAGCCCGCGCCAGCGCGGTACAGCCGGACCTGTCGATATAGTAGTCGCCCACTTCCTGGATCTGCTGTTGCCAGTCCCCATGGCAATCATCATTTCCGGATGGATGATGAAGTCCGGGAGGGGCGCGACAGGCCGGTCCAAGGGTCGCCTGCCAGTTTAATGATCATACCGGTGAGGGACCCTCATAGCTGCCGCGCTTGGTGAAACAAGCCCAGCCGCGGAGGGATCGGCAGCTTCGCGGCGCAAAACCGACCCTGGGGACCCAGACGGCTGCGACCGAAAAGCAGTCGTTCAACCAGGCAAAGCGGTAAGTCGAAGCGAAAACCGCTGGCCGTGGCATCGCCCCAACAAGACAGAATCAGGCTGCCTCGACACGTTGCCGATTCATCAGGGCGCAATCCCTTCGTTTCCTCCTGCGTGCGGCCGACAAGCTCTCGCATTTCCCTTTCGTCCAGGGTCTCCTTTTCCAGCAGGCGGCGGGCAGTTCGCTCCAGCAAGACGCGGCGTTGTGTCAGCAGAGCCACGGTCCTGTCGAACGTCGCGTCGACGATGCGGCGAACCTCCTCGTCCACGGCTGCGGCGGTTTCGTCGGAGTAGCTGCGTTCCTGTGGGCCGTAATAGTTTTGCTCGGTGGCGAGGAAGGGACGCCGGTCCTTCTCCAGCGCACATGACCAAGCTTCTCGGACATTCCGTAACGCGTGACGATGGCGCGCGCGATGTCGGTTACCTTGGCGAGATCGTCGGCGGCGCCGGTGGAGAGATGGCCGAACACGATCTTCTCCGCAGCGCGGCCGCCGAGAAGCACGGCCATCTTGTTCTCCAGTTCCTCCTGCGTCATCAGGAAGCGATCCTCGGTCGGCCGCTGGATGGTGTAGCCGAGCGCGCCGATGCCGCGCGGAATGATCGAGACCTTGTGGACGGGATCGACGCCTGGCAGCGCCATGGCGACGAGTGCGTGGCCCATTTCGTGATAGGCAACGATCTCGCGCTCGTTCGGGTTGAGCAGCCGATTGCGCTTTTCGAGGCCGGCAACGATGCGTTCCACCGCATTGTTGAAATCGTCCATGGTCACGGCTTCGGCCTTGCGGCGGGTGGCGAGCAGGGTCGCCTCGTTGACAAGGTTGGCGAGGTCTGCCCCGGTGAAGCCGGGGGTGAGCGCCGCGATCTTCTCCGGCTCGACATCCGGCGCGAGCTTCGCTTTCTTTAGGTGCCCGTTCAAGATCTGCGCGCGGCCCTGCTTGTCCGGCCGGTCGACCAGCACCTGGCGGTCGAAGCGGCCGGCCCTTAGCAGCGCCGGTCAAGGATTTCCGGCCGGCTGGTGGCGGCTAGCAGAACGAGGCCGGTTGACGGATCGAAGCCGTCCAGTTCGACGAGGAGCTGGTTGAGCGTCTGTTCCTTCTCGTCGTGACCGCCGGCCACCGGGCCGATGCCGCGGGCGCGGCCCAGCGCGTCGAGCTCGTCGATGAAGATGATGGCAGGCGCCCTCCCTCTCGCCTGCTCGAACAGGTCGCGCACGCGCGAGGCGCCGACGCCGACAAACATCTCCACGAACTCGGAGCCCGATATGGAAAAGAAAGGCACGCCAGCCTCGCCGGCCACGGCTCTGGCGAGCAGGGTCTTGCCAGTGCCGGGTGGACCGACTAGCAGGACACCCTTCGGCATGTGTCCACCTAACCGGCCATATCCTTGCGGGTCCTTTAGGAAATCGACTATTTCCTTCAACTCGTCCTTGGCCTCGTCGGCCCCGGCGACATCCTTGGAGGTAATGCCGGTGTCGGACTGGACATAAATCCTTGCCTTCGACTTCCCGATCTGCATCAGGCCAGCGCCGAGACCGCCGCCCATGCGGCGCAAGGCGAACATCCAGATCCCAACAAAAATCAATGCCGGCACCACCCACGACAGGAGGTCGCGCAGGAATGTGTTCTCGATCTGCCCGGTGACAACGACGCCATGTTCCTGCAGATTCCGGGCGAGGTCGGAGTCGACGCGGGTGGTGATGAACATCGGCTTGCCGTCGACCGGTTCCTTAAAAGTGCCCTGGATGAAGCGGTCGGAAACCGCGACCGCAGCGATCTTGCCGTCGCGAAGGTATGTCTCGAATTGGCTGTAAGGGATCTGGGCGACATGCGTCGCGGTCGTTAAGAGGTATTGGAAGGCCATGAAAATGAAGAAGGCGGCGACCTAATACCAGATGTTGAATTGCGTCTTCTTGCTCATCTGCATGATTGCTGTCTCATCTTCATGGTCGCCGCCATCATTTATCTTATGACCAGCAGAAGACGCCCGCCGTCGCGGATCAGTTCCAGGGCCAGTATAGCGCGCTGGCCGGCGATCGCACTGCGCAAATCGTCCACGGAAGAGACCGGCCTGCGGTTGACCGCCACGATCATGTCGCCCGTCCGCAACCCCGCTCTTGCCGCCGGGCTAGCGGGCTCGATGCTCTCGATGACGACACCCGTTGCGCCTGCCCGCTGTGCTTCCTCAGCCGAAGCGTTACTCACTTTGGCGCCCTGCAGGAGGGTGCCTGATAGCATCTCCGATGCGCTTTCCTGTGCAGCGATCGTCACGTCGATCGTGACCTCGCCATCCCCGCGTTTGACGGCAAATTTGACGGTGCTTCCGGCAGGGGTGAGGCCGATCCGGTTTCTGAGGTCGGTCGCGCCTTGCACAGGATGTCCGTCGATGGCCGTGATGACGTCGCCGACCCGCAATCCAGCCTTCTCTGCCGACGAGCCGGGTTCGACATTGGCGATGACCGCGCCGCGCAGGTCGCCGAGCCGCAGCGCCTTCGCTAGGTCAGGCCTCAGATCCTGTATGCCGATCCCCACCTTTCCCCGCCGCACCTCGCCGTGGGCGATCAACTGCTCCATCACGGAAACAACCATATTGCTCGGCACGGCGAAACCGATGCCGACATTGCCGCCGGCTGGGCTGAGGATAGCCGTGTTGATGCCGACCAGCTTGCCGTCCAGAGTAACCAGGGCGCCGCCGGAGTTGCCCGGATTGATCGAGGCGTCGGTCTGGATGAAGTCCTCGTAACCCTCGATATTGAGTCCGCTGCGGCCAAGAGCGCTGACGATGCCGGAGGTCACTGTCTGGCCGAGACCGAAGGGATTGCCGATTGCCACGACATAGTCGCCTACCTTCAGTGTGTCGGAATTGCCGGTCTCGAGGGCCGTAAGGTTTTGAGCGTCGATCTGGAGCAGTGCGATATCGGTATCCTTGTCGCTGCCGACCAGCTTTGCCGGGAATTGCCGGCCGTCCTTCAGCGTAACCGAGATATCGCCGCCGCCTCCAGCGACGTGATTGTTGGTCAGGACATAGCCCTTGGCCGAATCCACGATAACACCGGAACCGGCACTCATCCTGGCGCGCGGCTGCTGCTCCGGCAGGTTGAAGAAACGCCGGAAATACGGGTCGTTATAGAGCGGATTGTCTTGCGTGGGGGCTTTGGAGACGACCGCGATATTGACGACGGCCGGTGTGACGCGCTCCAGCATGGGCGCTAGCGTCGGCAAGCCGGATGCCTGAGCCGGTGCCGTCGTTTGTGCAGCAACGGGAGCGATGGTGAAGAGAATGGCTGCCGTCACAGCGGCCGCAGACGCGGCAACGGCGCGGAGCTTCGGAGCGAGAGCGGACATTGTTTGCCTCCCTGAAACTGGTGATGTCATTCTTCGGCCATGCTTGCGGGACCAAGTAAAAAGCAGGCCCGGAATTTTCTCCGGACCCGCTCTTAGGCGTCATGCGGTCGACAACGGACGGTTAGGGGTGAACCAGATGGCGCCTGCCGCAAGCGCCGCCACCACGACGCCGGCAATGACATGCGCCCACATCGCGGTCGCGACGACCGCGAAGCCAAGCGCCCAGGGTGCGATCACCGCCCAGAGGCCGAGCACCACGTTAGCCCATTCCTCGACCTGATGGTACGCGAACAGAGCGGCGACGCCAATCAGCGTCACGGCGGCGCCGACAATCCAGGCATTCCATGCGGCATAAATTTCGGCCGCATAACCGAGATACCAGGGCGACAGCAGAAGACCGAGACCGGCAATGATGTTGACGACATCGAATGCCGTCCGGCTATCGGAAGACAGAGACTTCAGCATCTTTCATTTCTCCTTGTCGGTTTGGCTGCGTCATCAATGAACCGTCTCCCGCGGACGGGAGGCGGGTGCGCCGGCGGTGCGCTCCGAGCCGCCGTCGCGAAGCCTGGGAGCCCGGATCGGGAAGAGACAGAAAACGCCTTTCCCACGCAAGCTCGCTCACCCTGTAGTGGGCCGCGTCGCGTCTCGGCTCCGCGCCCTGGGCGAGCGCCCGGCTTGCGTGCGGCAGCGGCAATCGCCGGCTTGAACTGGTTCGGCAGAACCTTCTGGCAATCGAAGACGAGTTGCGGGTCCACAGTTGCACCTCATGCGGCCTTCCGAGTGCGTGGGCTGGCTTGGTCAGCCGCAACCTCGCGTTCAAGCGCGAGCATCGCCTGCTCTACCGCGTCGAGGCGCGAGGGCCGGTTGTTCTTAGGCATGCCCTCATTCGTCGCCTGGTCGATCAGATACTCCGTCCAAGCCCAGTTCATCAGGATCGAGCGCTTGGCCTCCAACGTCAGCGTCGGATCACGGACCACGCCCATAGGCGACGTCCAGCTTTCCGGACCGGCTGGATCGTTGCGGTTTGCAGCGCCGTCGAGGGCGCGCCCGTAGCTCTCCTGGAGGGCGGCAAGTTCGAGCCGGTCGAGTGTCACGTCGGAGAACGCGTGCGTTGACCTTCCAGGCTGCGCAGGCTTGGCATTGGTCGACCCATCATCAGCCTGCTCCGCGGGCGTGTGAACAACATAGGGAATTCCCTGTCGCTCGGCATAGCGAACAGCCGACTCCAGCGTTGGAAAGTTCAAGTCGATCTGGGAAAGCGTGTCGCGGCTCCCGGTGTAGCCCATCAGCGGCTCGATGAAGGGCGCGGTGCGCCGCTCGAAGACGAGACGCCAGCCCCTCATGTGCGCCGGGCCAGAAGTCGTCACCGCACGCGAGGGCTTGTAGATGCGCGCGACGGCGTTACCCGGGAACGTCGAGCGTCCCATCGAAAGCGGCTTCTGCCGGTTGTCGTTCGACGGCCACCCCTGCGGGATTGGTGTTTTAGTTGATCTGTTGACCTGTCTCGTCGTCTCCATCGTTCATCCTCCTCTCTGGCGAAGGATGCTGCCGGCGGTGGCCAGAAGGCCCGCCGCCGGTGCCTGCTATGCGTCAGCTCGTGATGGCGATGCGCTTGACCTGCGACTGCGCCTTCTCGCTCTTGGGCAAGGTCACAGTCAGCACGCCATTTCTGAAGCGGGCGTCGACCTTGTCTTTCTTGACCTCATAGGCGAGCGGGATACGGCGCTCGAAGCGACCGTAGAAGCGCTCAGAGAACTGCTTGTTCTTGTCCTCGGTTTCCGAACGCTTCTCGCCCTTCAGCCTTAGCACGCCATCATCGAGGAGAACTTCGATATCCTTCTCCTCAAGACCGGGTACCTCGGCCGACACCTTGATCTCCTTCTCGCCGTCGGAGATCTCGATGCTTGGCCAACCGCCGCTGAAGGCGGAAGCGCCATTAGAGGAGGGGTTCGAGCCGAAGCCGCGGAAGACGTCATCGAACAGCCGGTTCACCTCGCGATGCAGCGATAGGATGGGATCACGGTCACCAGCGCTCAATAAGGTCGGAACCTGATTGCCGTTATTGCGGCCCCAAGGGATCAGATCTCGAACGCTCATTGTTGTTCTCCTTTCATTCTTTGGATTTGACAGTGCACCATCCGCGCCGGGCTCATGACCCGGCGCCCTTGCGCGAGTGCGCTCACGACGCGGCCTCAGGCGGCCGGCTTCTCAGCCTCGATCAGCTTCGGCGAGGACCTCGTCGCCTTGCCGCTCGTTGCAATTTCGATCTTGCGCGGCTTCATCTCTTCAGGAATTTCGCGCTTGAGATCGATCATCAGCAAGCCGTTGACGAGGCTCGCATTCACGACCTTCACGTGGTCGGCCAGTTCGAAACGGCGCTGGAAGGCGCGACTGGCAATGCCATGATACAGATACTGGCCATTCTCCTCGCCGGCCTTCTGACCGGAAACCATGAGCACGTTCTGCTCCTGGGTTAGGATCAGATCGTCCTGGCCGAAGCCAGCCACCGCCATGGTGATGCGGTAGTCGTCCTCGCCAAGCTTGGCGATGTCATACGGAGGCCAGCTGTCGATGATTTCGCCTCGGCTGGCGGCCTCGAGCGCGTTCAGCATTCGGTCGAAACCGATGCTCGACCGGAATAGGGGGGTGAAATCGAGAGTGGTTCTCATAGCCACATCCTCCTTGAGCAACATGGGTATAAGAGTGCCGTGTCGGATGCTGCTGCATCCGCTCGACATGCCGGCCCCAAGCTGGGCGCCGGCATTTCTGATTTAGTTCAGCCGGTTACCGGTTCAAGAGGCCTTGCGTATTGAGGTGAGCAGCTTAGATCAGCCGCAAGGCGGCTTGCTCGAAGGTATCGACCAGGGTTTTCTGGCGCAGGCATCACGTGCTTACCGGATGCGCGCCTTGCGGCGCGAGCTATTCCAAAAACGGAGCTGCTTTACCACTTTTGAGGTGCCAGCGCGTTAAGTTGGGACCCATGAAAATTGGAGCGGTGCGGTCCGTCGTTGCAAACGCTCGTCCATGTGCGTGTTGCCTTCCGCGCCATCCGCGCTCTCCGCTTCTTGGCCCGCAAGCGACTTTGAGACAGGACCTCCATCTATAGAAGGCCCAATCAATCCAGAGGACCTTTTTTGCTCGCGCTAACATTTGTGATTCGGCCGGAACAGGTCCCGGTCTTTTATGCGAATGGAGACGAGAAGATGGCGTTGGAACGGCGGCGGCCTGTTTGAGGTCGCGATGGTCGTGGTCATGGCCTTGGCGGCTCTCGGGATCGTCCTAGTCATTGCCATGGGAATTCACCGACTTTCTATTGAGCAGAGCCGCGGTGAACGGGGGGTTCGGGTAAGGCTTGGCGCCTAGCGCCGCCGCGCTTGCGTACTGGTCAGACCGATTGCGCTTCGATGGCCACTCCCCGACCTCTTCCGGTGGCGCCGTGTTTCAGCAGGACCTCGCAGTGAGCTCTACCTAGCTCCCGATGTGCCTGAGGGATGAGTACGCATTGAAAAGGAACGACGACCGCCGAGCGGGCGGGGGGCAATGTCGACGATCGTCGGAGCGCAAGGGGCCATGGAGTCGGCAAACTGCGTTGCGATGGGCCCTGGCTCAGTATGTCGTTGATTCGGCTCAGAAGTACACAACAACTTCAGGGGGCGCTTCGCCCAGTGCCATCTTGCAAGCGAAAATCGTCGAAACTAGATCAATTCGGCCAGCCTCGCGAGATTATGGGCTGGCGAGAAAGTCGGGACGGCGTCCGTGATCTTAGCCGCTTTTCGGCGCCTTCTCTGCGCCGCAAGCAGCCTCTGGTTCGCGGGCAATCGGCCCCGTTCGTCCATCTGAAGACTTGGCCAAAGGACGTCGCTGTTCCCGGGCCCCCTGTGGCTCCCATCCCTCAATTCAGGAGTTACATCCTGTGATAGTCCGACGACTACCACGCTGGTCGCAGCCAACGGACAAGAAGACCAAGAAGATCAGGGCCACCTGCTGGGCAGCGTTCGCAGCCGTGATGGCCGAGAGCTTGCTTAGGGAGGGTAAGATTGCCGACGTACAGGTCTCCGATCGCTTCCTCCATGCGATGATCTGAGTATCCATCAGGCAGCGCCGAGCCCGCCGTTCTCCTCAAAGGGAAGGAACATCCCGGAACGAACACTGTTCTGCGGGCCAGATCAGGTGGAAATACATCGAAAGCTACCTTGCGGGAGCACGCCAAGCCGGGGAACTGCAGGCGCCAATGTTATTTTTTACGAGCGATACCCATTTCAATGATCCCCGCATCCTGCGGCTTGATCGACGGCCCTTCGCATCGCTTGCCGAACACGACAACGCGCTGATCGCCTCTTGGAACGAGACCGTCACGCCCGACGATGAGGTTTGGCATCTCGGCGACTTTGCGCGCCACGGCAAAGCCAGCGTGGGGGTTCTATTGTCACGCCTACATGGGCGCAAGAACCTGATCATCGGCAACAATGATTCACAGGAAACAGTAGCGGCCGACGAGTGGGCCAGCGCCCAGCATTATGCGGAACTCAGGGTGGATGGGGTGATGCTCATTCTATGCCACTATCCTTTCCGGACCTGGAACCAGATGGCCAAGAAGTCGATTAACCTGCACGGCCATTCGCATGGCAAGCTGAAGCCGCTTACACGGCAGTACGACGTGGGCGTGGACGCCCGCAGCTTTCGACCGATTTCACTCCCAGCACTGCTGCAACAGGACCGTGCACGGCCGCAGGCGCCGCAAGATTAATCAACAGACAGTCGCGTACCTCGGGTTTCGCCTCGCTCCGGCAGCATTCAGATTGCATCGAATGAGGCTTTAGAAGCAGGGCTTCATGAGCAGGGCTGTAGCAGCGTGGACTTGGACCAGTCCATCGCTCTGTGCATCGTCTCTCGTCGCATATCAGCCAAGTTCTGTTCCGCGGCATTGGCAGGGCTTGCGGGGGCGAATGTTGCGCTCGCGCTGCTTTTGGGCTGGCTTGTCGTGCGGAGATGACCTTCCGTCTAGATTGGATAACGGCTGAGTATGTCAGGTGCGCTATGCGCCTGAACTCAGACGTAGAGCCCGCCTTTGCGACATCCATAAGCGGACACATGCGCGCGGTATGAGATGGCATGCTGACAGAAGGGGAGACCTATGCCTCCGCCGTGCGGACCACCACGATGAAGGTTAGGTCACGATGCTGGTGAACCATATGGCTTCGGGCTTCCCGTCAGCAGTGACGGCTTTGGCGGCATCTTCATTGGCGGTCCGTCGCAGGCCGGGATCAACCAACAGATGCTGCTCGGCTAGCCCAACACGTGTGAAGGTCCTCCTGGAACGAGGGACGTTTGCGTCGGCTAGGTCAACGATTTGGATCATTTCGGGGCGCGTGCTCAGGTCAGCGATGCGTCCAGGCCTGCAAGAAGAATTCGGCCGCAGACCATCTGTTGGGCGTGGGAAGATGGCCAGCGGCCGATCGGCTGGGAGAATTGTCGCCTGTCTAAGAAATCACTAATATAGCAATCTCGCCCCGGGAGGGCCGCCGATGTCGATCCACGAAGAACTGCAGGTTTTCTGGAATGCCTATGTGGCTGCCTATCGTGCCGGCGACGCCAAAACATGCGGCGCGATGTTTAGGGCCGATGCCGAATTACATTCGCCTTACGCGCCTCCTGCTCGGGGCCGTGACGCCATCGAAGCTCTCCACGCAAGCTGGACGCATGGCCACAGCGAGGCGACCGATAAGAAGGTGACAGTGATACACGCGGGCAGATCCGGTGACCTGGCTTGGTGTCTGGCGACGTATACCGAGGGCCTTGAGGTCGGCAACGGCACGTCGGTCGACGTCTTCGTGCGGCAGGCCGACGGATCATGGCTAATACGCATATGCAGCCTTAACAGCACCGACTGAGGGATGGGTTTGTTGCCGAGTTGGCCGCGTGCCGGCAAGCAGATGGGCGCAGGGGGAGGGAATGAAGCAGATCGACTTCTTCTATTTCTTCGGGAGCGGCTACGCATATCTGTCGGTGATGCGTATTGACGCTATGGCGAAACAGTCGGGCATTGCCGTTCGATGGCGCCCCTTCAATGTACGCACCGTGATGGCCGAGAACAACATTGCCCTCCGCACCCAGGCGGCAAAGGTAAAGTACATGTGGCGCGATTTGGAGCGGCGCGCGGCGATGCACGGCATCCCTTACGTCAGGACTCCCATCTGGCCGACTGATCCGGACCTTCTGGCCAACCGGGTCGCCATGGTGGCGGCCGAAGAGGGCTGGTGCGAGGCCTACACCCTGGCAAGCTTCAGGGCGTGGTATCTGGAAGGCATGGCACTGGGCAGCCGTGCCCATCTGCAGCATGTGCTGGCTCCCCTCGGTCAGGATGTCGACGACGTGACTGCAAAGGCCGACGGCGCCCGCGCCCATGAGCGGCTCAAGGCTGAAACCGACGCGGCCCGCAGCTATGGCATTTTCGGCTCCCCGGCGTTCGTCGTGGATGGCGAAATGTTTTGGGGGGACGACCGGCTCGAAGAGGCGCTTGCCTGGGCCGCTGGCCGACATGATCTGCAAGCGTTGAAACGTGATGGATGTGGCTGACCGCGCGACGCATTTGGTGAAAATCATGCGCCGATCGTCGGTCCAAGGGAGGATTCAGATGCCAAGCCGCTGGACCATTCTTGCTGTCCTGTTCGTCGCTCGTGCCGCCTTCGCCTTCCAGTTTGGCAGTGTAGGGGCCGTAGCGCCGCAGCTTAGCCAGAGCCTCGGTGCGAGCCTGGCTGACATCGGTATCCTTATCGGAATCTACTTTGCGCCGGGCGTCCTGCTCGCCTTCCCCGGCGGCGCTGCAGTTTTCGGTCCGACGGACGCTTCGGACGCACGTGCGATACCGCTCCATTTCTCAGGGAGCGTTAATCCGGCAATTCGTCGCCCTTGATGGGCGCCTTCCCTTTGCCGGCCCGCTTCAGGATGTCCAGCGCCTTTGGGATGTCGGCACGGGCAGCGCGTTCCTGAAAGTAACTCTCCGTGCGCAGCGCCGAAAGTTTCTCGGCGACTGCCACATTAATGAACTGGTTGAGCGGCACACCCTCGCTCTCCGCCACCTTGCGAGCCTCATCGAGAAGCGAGAGCTGAAGCCGCAGGGCGAAATTGCTTCTCCTCATGTCTTTCTCTCCAATCGTCTCAGCGCCTCACCCGGCGCCAGGACCATGATACTGAAGCGCTCGGGACGGCTGCGTGATCACCGTTGCGGATGATGGGATCGGATTGCCGCAGGGCGAGACATGGCCAAAGCCGGGCAAGCTCGGCGCGCTGATCGCGCACTCCTTGACCGAAAATGCCAGGGCGCGGTTCGAAGTCGCCTCAAGCGCAGGAAAAGGAACCAGGGTCACCATAACCTTCGACCGATCGGCCGCCGAAAGCTGATTTGTGCGGCCTATCGGGTGGAGTGACGACCGAGTGTGATGGGGTGCTGGGGGGAGAACCTGCTCAGACAGGATGCATGACCCTTTTTAGGAAATCCTGCGTTCGTTCGTGTTTGGGACTGCGCAGCAGTTCCTTGGCGGGACCACGCTCGACGATGCGGCCACCGTCCAGAAAAAGCACACTGTCAGCAACCTCGCGGGCGAATTGGATTTCATGCGTCACGACAAGCATTGTCATGTTGTCCTCGGCGAGGGCGCGCATGACCTGCAGGACCTCGCCGACGGTTTCGGGATCGAGCGCCGAGGTCGGCTCGTCAAAGAGGATCGCGTCGGGACACATGGCCAAAGCGCGGGCGATTGCCACCCGCTGTTGCTGTCCGCCCGAGAGCATGGCGGGATATGCATTCATCTTGTCGCCCAGCCCGACGCGGCAGAGGAGGGCGGCGGCTCGCTCGTGAACCGCCTGCCTGTCCTGCTTCAGCACGTAGAGTGGTCCCTCCATGACATTCTCCAGGGCCGTGCGATGGGGAAAAAGGTTGAACCTCTGGAACACCATCGAGACGCGCGTGCATATTTGATAAATATCCGGCGAGGAGGCATCAACGAGGGTTCCTCCAACGCGAATCCGGCCGTGCTGATAGCTCTCAAGTCCGTTGACACAGCGAAGCAGCGTCGACTTGCCGGAACCGGAAGGTCCGATGAGACAAACGACTTCTCCCTTGCCGACCTCAGCATCGATCCCCTTCAGGACCTGGTGGGCGCCGAAGGACTTGTGAACGTTTTCGAAGCTGATCATCTCCGTGAATCCAATGACGCTTCGATGTGGCGCATGACGAGGTTCAAGGGAACGGTAAGACTGAGGTAGAGCAGGGCCACCAGGGTGAAGACTGTCATGTTGTCGAAGGTCGAGTAGGCCAGCGTCTTGCCCTGCATGGTCAGGTCGGCCACGGAAATAACCGACACCAGCGAGGAATCCTTCAACAGCACCACGATATTGTTAGCATATGGCGGCAGGATGATCCTGAAGGCCTGCGGCAGGATTACGCGGCGCATCATGGTTGGCCGCTTCATGCCGATCGATTTCGCCGCTTCGGCCTGTCCATGGTCAACCGCCTCGATCCCGGACCTGAACGTCTCGCTGAGGTAACAGGAATGGGTGAGCGCCAGACCGATCACGCCGGCCTGGAAGGCTGTAAGGTCAATTCCGATCTCGGGCGCGACAAAGTAGATGTAGAACAGGATGACCAGCACCGGGATACCGCGAACGAACTCGACTATGATGCGCGCGGGGATCGCGGCCAGGGCGAGGCCCGATGTTCTGAGCAGAGCCCAGAATAGACCCAACCCGGTCGCAAGGCACAATGCGAGCAGGGTCACCAGTATGGTCAGACCGAGCCCCCGCGCCAGAAACGGGATGTATTCCAGGGAACGAGTGTAGAAGTCGATCATTTCGCGATTCCTGATCGTCCTGGCCTCCGGTTTTTTATTCATAGCCCATATCTGGCGAATATTTTCTGCAGCTGGCCGCTACGCTGCAGTCGATCGATTGCGGTGTTCACGGCCTGGAGGAGTTTGGGATTGTTCTTGGCCACCGCCAAGGCAATCTGGCCTTCTTTCATCGGCTGGTAGCCCTCGACCAGACGGACGCCGAGGTCCGGCTGTTGAGCAAGCTGGTAGGCAACGATCGGGCGGTCGCCAAACCCCGCTTTGATCCGACCCAGCCTGACATCGCGCACGATGTCGGCGATGGAGTCGTAAAGCTTCACCTCCTTGAAAAGTCCCAGCTTCTGTAGTGCATCCGCAAATGTCGATCCGATCGGCGCTCCGATAACCCCGCCCTTCAGCTCAGCGATTTTGTAGTTTTTGGGATCTTGCGCCGAAACGAACATGATCTCGCCATAGCTATAGACGGGAGTGCTGAAATCGATCACCTCCTTGCGCTTTTCGGTGACGAACATGCTCGCCGAAATCAGATCGATCCTGTCAGTGGTCAAGGCCGGTATCAGGGCCGGAAATGCATTGACCTGGAATTCTGCCGTCAACCCGGCATCGGCGGCGATTGCCGTTGCCAAATCAACCATTGCCCCCGCCGGCTTCTGCGTTGCAGTGTCGACGAAGGTGAAAGGCACTCCCGTTGGAGTGATACCGACCCGAACGGCCTCGGCCGCCGCCGGCCAAGGGGCCGCCACAGCAACCAGAACCGCGGCCAGACCGGCGAAGAACCCACGCTTGAGCATGTTCACTCTCCCTGTTTTATCTCTGTCATCCGAAGGCGCTGTTGCGCCCATCGACCGCCGCGGCCCGGCGGAGCTACGCCCTTGGCCGAAGTCAGGCGGCGCCTTCTAAGGCTCGCCATTTTTGGCCATCCTTGCGCAGATGCTCCCAGGCATCGCCGACCGACTGGAAGGCCTGCAGCCCGGGTTGGAAGGCCGTTGAACGGTCGAGATCCTTGAGACCGCTCGCGGTCACGATGCTCACCACCCGGTCTGATGCCGCAATGATGCCCTTGCGCCGCAAGGTCTGGATCGCCGCAAGGGGAGTGACGGACGCCAGTTCGGCGAAAATCCCCTCACAGGCAGCAAGCCGCTGCTGCAGCTCCACCAATCCGGCATTTCCGACCGCGACCGCGGTTCCGGCCGTGTCGCGCAGCGCCTTCAGCGCCTGGAAAGTACTTCGCGTGGTTCCGATCGAGATCGCCAGCGAATCGAAGGCGGCGGGAGCGTCGTCGACGACATCACCTTGCCTGGCAAGCGCATGCGTTAGGGAACCATGGACTTCGGCCGCCACGAGCCTCGGCAGCCGCCCGATCGTGCCTCGGTTGAGAAGGTCCTTGAAGCCTTCGCAGACACCGGCAAGCGCGTCACCATAGCAGACCGGCAGGACGCACCAGTCGGGAACGGCGCCATGCATCTGCTCTACAAGTTCGTAGGCCAGCGTCTTATAGCCCTCGATGCCGGCCGGGTGACTACCGACGACAGGTGCATGAAAGGGCGAGGTGGCGAACCAGCCGAAACGTTCAACCCCGCTGGCCAGAAACGGCCAGCGATGCGATTTGTCGGCCATCGGCACCACCGTCGCGCCATATTTTCGGATCTGCGCCAGCATCGGCCCGGCCGTTGCGGCAAATGTTACCACCACGCACTGCAGGCCGGCCCGGGCCGCATAAGCGGAAAGCGAGGCGCCGGCGTTGCCCGACGAGGCGGTCGCCACCACGCGAGCACCCTGCAGGCGAGCCATCGACACCGCCACGGTCGAGAACCGGTCCTTGTGCGACCAAGTCGGGTTGGTGCCCTCGTCCTTGATCAGGAGCTGGGGAACGCCCAGGAACGCGCCCATGGTTTCGGCGGCCAGGAGCGGTGTCAGGCCTTCCCCCAAGGACACCGCGTCGCCTGTCGCGCACGGCAGGGCATCGGCATAGCGCCACAGCGACGGGGCCGGCTGCGCTGCTTGCCCGTCGGCCGACGCTGCAGCTTGCCGGTAGGCAATCTTCAGATTGGCAGGGGCATCGGTCCGACAATGCGGGCAGCCGCGCGAATCGATGATCAGATCGGGCGGGAAGGTCGCCTCGCAGCGAATACAGGAATAGCCGGTCGCCTTGGCCATCAGGACACCACCATCAGATCGCCGGTCGTGTCCATCAGCCGTTCGGCGCCGTCGCGGCGCACGACAAGCATGTCCTCGACCTGCAGCCCCCAACGGCCGATTTGGTAATATGGCGTTTCAACGCACAGGACCATGCCTTCCTCGAGCCTTTCGAGGGAGCTGGACGATAGCGAAGGGGCATCGTAACCATCGAGTCCTATGCCGTGGCCGACATGGTCTCGCTGGTAATGCGCGATGCCTTCGCGACGCACGACAGCCATGACTTCTTCGAAGAGCTTTGCCGCTGCCATGCCCGGCCGGATGATGCCGCAGGCGTGCTCGACACCGCGCTGCAATGCGCGGTGCAATCGCAACGCTTCGGCGGGCGGATCGCCGAGACAGGCGATTCGTGCGATGTCGGCGCGATAGTGCCGAAACCGGCCGCCCACATCAAAGCGGATGACTTCACCGGCGCGCAGTTTGCGCGTCGAGGGCTGGACATTCATCAGGGCGCTGCGCTCTCCAAAACCGATGCAGCCCAGGACGGGCAGGGCGCCGTCCGCGATGGTTTGTTTGTGAAAGGCACAAGCAAGGTCGAGTTCGCTGACGCCTTCACTCGCGATCGCCAGGGAGGCTTGAATCGAACGTTCGGCAATGCGGGCCACACATCCAAGCCGCTCGATCTCCTCGCTTGTCTTGACGGCGCGCACGCTACGGAGCAGGGCGGATGCGGGCACGAAGGTGACGTCTGGCAAACATGCGCGCAGCGCCTGCATATCTGCCGGCAGGAAACCCGCCTCGTCGATGCCGACGCGGCCTCTCACCAGATCGCCGTCTCCCAGTGAGGCGACCAGCGCAAGCACGGGATCGGCGTATCCCGGCAGGTTTCGCAGCTCAGCGTGCCGCCTGCCTACGGGATCGTCGGCGATGCCGTCGCCGACATCGACAGGAAAATCCCCGTAGCGGCGGACTTTTGGGATCCAGGGCTGTTGGTCGGCAACAAGGTCGAGCGTGCTTGTGCTGGCGACGATCTCGGGCCGTCCTGTGCCGGGAGCATGCCATACCACATAGGTTTGAGGGCCGCGGCGGATCCACTGCGGCAGCGCCCAGAATCCGCTCATATATGTCACGTTTTCGGGAGCGGCTGCCACGACGGCGTCGAGGTCGGCATCCGCGATGTGCTCCAAAAGCCGTGGTTCATTAAGTAGCAT